>CP065367.1:1200000-1558818 GCA_023206055.1 Vibrio cyclitrophicus
TAATAATTCATTCCGTATTATGGAATTTAACTTATCGGAGAGCACTGATGCCTTTAGTATCTACAGAAAAACTACAACAAGAATATGAACGAATCCTTTTGGCTCGCGACATGAAACCAGAGATGGCAACCAAGCTTGCAGCGGGTTTTGTTGAAATGGCAAACGAAGGCACTTACTCACATGGCATCAACCGTTTTCCGGTATTCATTGACCAAGTAGACAAAGGCCAAATCAAATTAAATGCTGAACCAGAATGCGTTAACAGCATGGGTGCATTAGAGCAGTGGGATTGCAACTACGGACCTGGCGTACTTAATGGTCTTATCTGTGCAGAACGCGCAATGGAATTAGCGCGTGACTACGGCATTGGTATGGTCGGCATGCGTAATTCAAACCACTGGATGCGCGGCGGAGCTTACGTATTAAAAATGGCTCGTGAAGGTTTCGCAGGGATTGCATCAACAAACTCAATCGCAGTAATGCCAGCTTGGGGTGGTAAAGATCACCGTGTTGGTTCGAACCCTCTAATCATGGCAGTAGCTGGCGATCCACCTGTTGTTGTTGATTGCTCAATGACTCAATTCTCTTACGGCCAACTTCAAAATTTCGTCCTTGCTGACAAAGAACTGCCTGTCGTAGGTGGCTTTGATGACAACGGTGAACTAACCAAAGACCCACATGTACTTTGGGAGAACAAACGTCTACTTCCAATGGGCTTTTGGAAAGGGTCATCAATGGCAATCGTGCTAGACATGATGCTAACAGCCATCACTGGCGGTCACTCAGTACCTGCACTAACTGAAGATATGGGTGGTGAGTTTGGTGTATCTCAATTCCTTATCGCTATCGACCTAAGCAAGACAATGGACGAAAGCACTTACGCACAAGAAATGAAGCGCATTCGTGACTACGTACTTGAATCAGAGCCTGCAGAAACGGGCTCAGTGATGATTGCTGGTTCTGAAATTGAAAACTTCATCAAGAAACACGAAGCAGCTGGCGGCATTGAAATCAACGATGGAATTTGGGAACAGATTACGTCTCTGTAATTAGCCAAAGGTAGGGAAAGCTTTATGCAAAGTGTATTTAAGAGTATTTGGAAAAGTATCGATGTCATCATGGCGGTCATTCTGACTTGTATGATTGTACTGGTATTTACAAACGTAGTTTTACGCTACGGCTTTTCTTCTGGTCTTCGTCCCTCTGTAGAACTATCTCGCCTTGGTCTTGTATGGATTGTCATGCTCGGTGCAGCCGTTGTGCTGCGCCGAGGTGAACACCTCGCGGTTTCGGAATTTTCTGAACGACTATTCCCTAAAGCAGTACCCGTACTAAGACGTATTTGTTGGGTAATTGTATTGATATCAGTCGGCATGCTTTACGTCGGTTCATACCGTCAAATGATGTCGAATTGGTCAGATATTTCTCAACTAACAGGGCTTCCTTCAGCGTTATTTTACTTAGCTGGCGTGGTGTCAGGCGTGTTAATGGGTGTGATTGCCTTTGTGCGAATCTTCAAACCAGACTGGCAGCTAGATAGCTTAGAAGAGGAGAAAGAATAATGACGTTAGCCATTTTCTTATCGGTATTGATTGTCTCAATCTTACTTGGTCTTCCTGTCGCATTTGCACTGTTGTTATCTTCAATGGCGTTGATGCTTCATATGGACTTCTTTAGTGCAGACATTCTTGCGCAGTCTTTAATTAATGGTGTCGACAGCTTCACTCTGCTTGCCATCCCATTCTTCCTTATTGCAGGTGAAGTAATGGCATCGGGAGGTTTGTCACAGCGTATTGTTCGACTAGCGACTACGTATGTCGGTCACCGCCAAGGTGGTTTGGGTTACGTAGCCATCATGACTTCGGTATTACTTGCAGGCCTTTCAGGCTCAGCGGTAGCAGATGCCGCAGCCTTGGTAAGTATTCTTTACCCAATGATGAAAGCAGCCAAATACCCAGAAGCACCTTCAATGGGTCTATTGGCATCCGGCGGTATCATCGCACCTGTTATTCCACCTTCAATCCCTCTGATTTTGGTTGGTGTTGCTGGCGGTATCTCAATTAAAAACCTATTCCTAGGCGGTATTGTTCCAGGCCTGTTGATGGGTATGACATTGATGTTTGTTTGGCGTTGGACGGTTCGTAAAGAAAATCTAGCGACCTCAGAAAAAGCGACAAAAGCAGAAAAGCGCGCAGCACTGAAAGATGGTGTTTGGGCATTGATGCTGCCAGTCATCATCATTGTTGGTATTCGCTTTGGTATTTTCACCCCAACAGAAGCGGCAGTCGTTGCGGCGGCATACGCAATCTTTATCTCTACGTTTGTGTACAAAGAACTCACCATTAAGAAGTTCTATCACATCGTACTGAACGCAGGTCGTTCGACCGCAATGGTAATGTTCTTAGTAGGTTGTGCAATGGTTGCAGCTTGGCTAATTACTGTTGCTCAACTTCCTCAACAACTCGCAGAAATGTTAGGTCCACTAGTGGATAGCCCTCGTCTACTCATGGCAGTGATTATGTTGCTTGTGCTGTGTGTTGGCATGGTTATGGACTTGAGCCCAACAATTCTGATTCTTGTACCTCTATTAATGCCTGTCATCAAGATGGCTGGGATTGACCCAACGTACTTCGGACTGTTGTTCGTTATTAACTGTTCAATTGGTCTGATTACGCCTCCTGTAGGCACCGTACTGAACGTAGTGTGTGGTGTAGCTAGAGTTCCTATGTCTACGGCTGTGAAAGGTGTATTGCCATTCATCGCTGCGTACATGGCTCTGCTCACACTGTT
Source organism: Vibrio cyclitrophicus (assembly GCA_023206055.1). Lineage (NCBI taxonomy): Bacteria > Pseudomonadati > Pseudomonadota > Gammaproteobacteria > Vibrionales > Vibrionaceae > Vibrio > Vibrio cyclitrophicus. Next base: position 1,202,791 of record CP065367.1, read on the forward strand.
TGTCATCTTCCCAAGCATTATCACTGTGCCAATGTCGTTTGTCATTGGTTAATCCTCGACGGAGAAAATAATAATGAAAACCCTACTAAAACTTACGTTACTTGCTTCAACGATTGCATTGAGCTCAAACGCGCTTGCAACAACCACTCTAAAACTGGCGCACGCTGCACCAGAGTCAGATTTGCAACAAGACCTATCTTTGTTCTTTAAGAAAGAAGTAGAAGCTCGTTCAAACGGCGAAATCAAAGTAAACGTATACCCACAAGGTCAACTGGGCAGTGATAAGCAGATGATCGACGGTTCACGCGCAGGCATCGTTGATTTAGCGATGGTTGGCCTAAACAACTACAACGGTTTAATGCCTGAATCAGCAGCATTCACACTGCCATTCATGTTTCCAGATCGTCAAACAGCGTACAAAGTACTAGACGGCGAGCCGGGTAAAGAAGTGCTAGCGAACTTCGAGAAATTCGGTCTTAAAGGTCTTGGTTTCCCAGAAAATGGTTACCGCAACATGACCAACAACGAGAAACCAATTCGTCTACCTTCAGATGTCAAAGGCCTACAAATGCGTGTTAACGGCTCGAAAGCGCTAAATGACATGTTCAATGAGCTAGGAGCTAACCCCCAGCAACTTCCAGTATCTGAACTTTATACTGCACTTGAAACAGGCGTTGTTGACTCTCAAGACCACCCAATTTCTGTAACGCTGTCTTTCAAGTTTGATGAAGTACAAAAGTACCTAAGCCTTACACAACACGCTTACTCGCCTCTGGTTCTTACTATGAACCTACGTAAGTTCGACAAGCTAACTGAGGAAGAGCAAAAAATCATCGAAGAGGTTTCTGCTGAAGCCGTGGCAATGCAGCGAGAGCTAAGCATCCAGAAAGAAGACAAGATGATTGCTCAACTAGAAGCAAACGGTATGCAAGTAAACCGCGACGTTGATGGTGCGGCTTTCCAACAGGCGATTCAGCCAGTATGGAGCGCTTACATCGAGAAAAATGGCGATGTCATGATTAACAAGATCAAGCTAGCCACTAAGTAACGCGATTGAGTGCGATTGCCTAGCGCGTTTTTGGCTAAGAATTTAGCTAGGCAATCAACTCGTACTTCACCTCAATACAACATAGGCAAATACCATGTCTCAAGAAACAAACACGTATCAAGAATTAAAAGAACGAGTGTTCGCAGCAAACTTACAACTTCCTAAATATGGCTTAGTTACTTTCACATGGGGCAATGTCTCTGAGATTGACCGCGAACGCGGCGTTATTGCCATCAAACCATCTGGTGTGGAATACGATGTAATGACGGCAGATGACATCGTTGTTCTCGATTTAGAAGGCAACCGCCTTGAAGGCAAGCTGAACCCTTCAAGCGACACGGCTACGCACATTGAGCTTTACAAAGCCTTCCCAACCATTGGCGGCATCGTTCACACACACTCTCGTAATGCAACAATCTGGGCACAAGCCGGCCGAGACATTCCAGCGCTTGGAACCACACACGCCGATTACTTCTACGGTGATGTACCTTGTACTCGCCTGCTAACAAAAGCTGAGATTGAGTCGGATTATGAGAAAAACACAGGCTTAGTGATCATCGAAGAATTCAACCAACGTGATATCGACCCGCAAGCAATGCCAGGTGTCATCATCGCAGGCCACGCACCATTTACATGGGGCAAGGATGGTTCAGATGCCGTGCACAATGCAGTGGTAATGGAAGAGATTGCAGCCATGGCAACAGCCACTCGCGCTATCAGTCCAGAAGTAGCGATCCAACCTGAGCTGCTAGATAAACACTACAACCGTAAACACGGCAAGAACTCATACTACGGACAGAAGTAAGGCCTCGCACATGCATAAGTCATCACCGCATAAGTCCTATAAACATAAATTGGATAAGCACAAGCTATTGGCGTTAGATCTCGATGGGACGGTGCTCAACTCGCAGCACACTATTAGCCAAGAGTTAGTCGAAGCCATCAAGCAAGTCGCTCAACACACTCATGTGGTTATCGTTACGGGTCGCCATCATGTCGCGGCAAAACCTTATTACGATCAGCTTGGTTTATCGACTCCAATAATTTGTTGCAATGGCACTTACATCTTTGATTACCAGAACGATACGGTCATTCAAGAAAACGCAATCGACAAAGAAATTGCGGCTGAGTTTATCACCCTATCTCAAGCTCATGATCTGAAGATGGTGATGTATGTGCGTGATGCAATGCTCTACTCGAGAGCACGCCCTATTGAATACATGGAAGCGCTACTGACGTGGTCTCAAACCTTTCCAGAAAGCCAGCGACCAAACATTCAAAAGGTCGACGACTTCCAACATGAAGCACAAATTTCAGAGTATGTGTGGAAGTTTGTCGTTGAAGGTGAAGTAAACACATTCGCAGAGATGCCTTTTGTGAAAGAGAACTTCAACGGCGAACGATCTTGGATCGATCGCGTCGATTTCGCAGCGAAAGGAAACAGCAAAGGCAATGCGTTGACTTGCTACATCGAACCTCTAGGCATCAATCTAGACGAGTGCATCGCCGTAGGAGACAACCATAACGATATCTCAATGCTTAAGGCCGTTGGTCTCGGCGTTGCGATGCAAAATGCCGACGATACGGTAAAGGGTGCTGCCAACCTGATCACACAAAAAAATAACGATGATGAGACAGGGCTCGCGGAACTCTTACACCGCTTATTTACCTAACCTGCGCGTTTCTTGATAGCCGTTTATTTTATAAGAGAATTTTATGTTAGTCGGAAATACTCAACTTACTCAAATCAGCAAATCGTATCCTGTCGTTATTCAAAACGTGCTTGAATACTTGAACAGCATCGACAAAGAACAACTCGCTCTAGGTCGCCATGAGCTGCCAGGTTTTGATTCAAAACAAGCATGGTATGTTGTACTGGAATACGACAAAGAGCCACTAGGTAACTTCCAACCTGAAGTCCATAAATACCATTCTGACCTGCAGATCGTTCTGGAAGGTTCTGAAGTGATGGCTTGGGCAGTCGATACAGGCGAACACAGCAACGCACAGCCTTACAACCAAGAACGTGATCTTCAATTCTACGAATATCCGGGAATTGAACTGAGCTTCATCCATGCAAAACGCAATCAATTTTATTTGTTCACGCCAAATATTGTACACATCACCAATATTGAAAATGATGACAGCCAACCAGTAAGAAAACTGGTGGTGAAGATTCACAACGATTTACTGGAAGCCAAATAATGAATTACTACATCGGAATTGATTCTGGCGGCACTTTTATGAAAGCCGCGTTGTTTAACGCAAAAGGTGAGCAACAAGGCCTTGCTCGCGTATCGGCGAGCGTCATTAACGAGAAGCAAGGCTGGGTAGAGCGTGACCTCGATGCCTTATGGGGAAACGCGGTCGACGTCATTAAACAGCTTCTAGATACCACAAAAGTCGATCCATTAGACATCAAAGGTTTAAGCATTTCAGCCCAAGGCAAAGGCGTTTACCTGCTTGATAAAAAGGGACAAAACCTTGGTCATGGCATTATGTCTTCAGACTCGCGTTCGCTGCCCATTGTTAAAGAGTGGCTAGAGCAAGGTAAAGCACAAGAGATCTACCCAACCACACTGCAAACACTTTGGACAGGTCACCCGGTTTCTATCATTCGTTGGATCAAAGACAACGATGCAGAGCGTTATAACAACATTGGCGCAGTGATGATGTCTCACGACTATCTTCGCTATCGTTTAACGGGCGAAGTGGCCGCAGAACTGACCAATATTTCAGAAAGTAACTTTTTCAACGCCATTACTAGTAAGTATGACAAAGCCCTTCTAAAAACATTTGGTATCGAAGAAATTTGGGATTCGCTCCCTCCGGTAGTGAAACCTCAGCAACAAGCAGGGAAAATCACAGCAGCAGTATCAAAAGAGACAGGCCTTGCACTTGGAACACCTGTATTTGGCGGGTTGTTTGATGTGGTATCAACCGCGATCTGTTCTGGAATCAACTCTTCTGAAGACACACTGAATTACGTAATGGGCACTTGGGCGGTCACATCTGGAATCTCAAAGCAAGTGACTCAAGAAGCGCACAACTTTGTCTATGGCCATTACGCTGTCGATGGTGAATACATCATTCATGAAGCAAGCCCTACCTCTGCAGGCAATTATGAATGGTTCGCCGATTACCTTGGTGACAATGGTCAACTCGACCACCAGCAAAACCAAGCATTAGTTGAAGCATTAGACACGGCATCAAGCAGCCTCTATTTCGTGCCATTTCTTTACGGTTCTAACCAAGGTCTCGGCTTGAAGTCAGGCTTCTACGGGCTGCAATCGCACCATACAAAAGGTCACCTGATTCAAGCCATTTGGGAAGGTATTTTGTTCTGTCACAACATACACCTTGAACGTATGCGTCAGCGTTTTCCGAAAGCAAACGTATTGAAAGTGACCGGCGGCCCAGCGTCTAGCTCGGTATGGATGCAAATGCTGGCTGACCTAACCGGTATGACGGTTGAAATATCAGACGTTGATGAAACGGGCTCATTAGGCGCAGCCATGATGGCGATGGTGGGAGCTGGCGAATTCACATCACTAGAAGAATGCACGCAAGCCATTACCAATTCTGCATCACGTGTTGAACCAAACCCTGAACATTACGACCTATACCAAACAAAATATAAGCACTATCAAAGACTGGTGCAGTTGTTCAAACAATTTGAGGATGAAATGAATGTCTAAGCCCTTATTACAAATGGCACTTGATGCCACTGATATCGACACTGCATTAGCCTCAATAGAGCATGTTGCAGATAAGTTAGATGTGATTGAAATCGGGACGATTTTAGCCTTCGCCCACGGCGTAGATAGCGTAAGAATCCTACGAGAAAAATACCCAAGCCACATCATTGTGTGTGATATGAAAATCACCGATGCCAGCGCTATTTTAACGCGTCTAGCAATGGAAGCGGGTGCCAACTGGGTAACCGTGAGTGCAGCGGCTCATATCGAAACAATACGTTCAGCCAAAAAAGTGACTGACGAATTTGGTGGCGAAGTACAAATTGAGCTCTATGGACACTGGACTCTAGACGACGCAAGAGCATGGGTCGACATGGGTATTAAACAAGCAATTTATCACCGCTCACGTGATGCCGAGCTCGCAGGAGTGAGCTGGACCGAAGAAGATTTGATAAAAATGCAGAAATTATCGGATATTGGAATTGAACTATCCATAACTGGTGGTATTGTGCCAGACGATCTGCATTTGTTTAAGAATCTGTCTGCAAAGTCATTTATTGCTGGTCGTGCATTAGCCGGTAGCAATGGCCGTGACATCGCAGAAAACTTCCATACTGAAATAGGTAAACACTGGTAGCACATATATGAGTGAGCAAATTAAATCGTTGTCTAAAGCACTGACCGTATTGGAATTCCTTGGGAACTACCCGAATGGCGTTTCTCTACAAAAAGTGTCTGAAGGGACAGGCTTCAACAAGTCTTCTGTCCACCGTATTTTAGCGACGTTTGAAGCCTCTGGTTATGTTGCTCAAATGTGTTCAGGTAAAGAATATCGCTTAACAATGAAGTTGGTTCAGCTAGGACATGCTGCTATCAACTCTGATGTCACTGGCACGGTTAAGCCATATCTATCTGAACTGCTCGACGATGTGAATGAAACGGTAAACTTTCTCTCTTTTGATGCTGACAACATCATTTTTAAAGATAAGTTCGAACCTGTTAACTCTGCCTTTAGAACTCGAACCTACGTAGGGCTACATTCACCAATGTACTGCTCTGCTGCAGGTAAATGTTACCTCGCATTCAGCTCAGAGAGCGTTCGAGAAACCTACTGGCAACGCAATGTCAGCACGATGAAACCGTTAACTGAGAATACGATTCTCGATAAGTCTCAGTTTTTTGATGTTCTCGATAAAATCAAAGCGCGTGGTTATGCGCTCGATGATGAAGAGAACGAAGCGGGTATCTCTTGTGTTGCTGTTCCTATTTTTGACAAGAACAAATCTCCTGTATACGCGGTAAGTGTCTCGTCGCTTACGCCCAAAATGAAAGCACTCGGCTACGAAGAAATTGCTAGCAGAATTCAAGACATTACAACGCGTATAGAACAACAACTCTTTTAAGGAAAAAGAATGTTTGATTCTAAAAACAAATTCAGATTAGGTATTTACGAAAAAGCGATGCCAACTTCCCTGACATGGGAAGAGCGTTTGATTCATGCGAAAGAAGCGGGCTTCGATTTTGTAGAAATTTCTGTCGATGAGACCGATGAGCGACGTGCTCGTTTGGATTGGTCTGATGAAGAAATTTACGAGCTTCGTCGCCTTTGTGAAAAGCACCAAATGCCTTTCCAATCGATGTGTTTAAGCGCGCATCGTAAATTCCCGTTTGGCTCTATGGATGAAGCTATTCGCACTGAATCGCTGATCATTATGGAGAAAGCGATTTCATTAGCATACAAACTGGGTATTCGTTGTATTCAAATGGCGGGCTACGACGTGTATTACGAGCCACAATCGGCTACAACTCACGCTCGCTTCATTGAAGGCATGCAACAAGCCACCAAAATGGCGGAGCGTGCAGGTATCATGTTAGGTGTGGAGATCATGGATACCCCGTACCTTAACTCTCTGAGCAAATTTGAAGTACTTAAGCGTGAAATCCCATCACCTTACTTCATGGCTTACCCAGACGTAGGTAATATTTCTGGTTGGAACTACGACGTGTGTACCGAGCTAAAATTGAGCCGCGATCACCTAGTACAAGTCCACCTTAAAGACACGCTACGAGTTTCAGAAACCTGTAAAGGTCAGTTCAGAGATCTGGTGATTGGTGAAGGCCAAGTCGACTTCCCTGCTATTTTCAAAACACTCGCTGAAATTGATTACAGCGCACCATTAGTGATTGAAATGTGGGCTCAAAATGACAACTGGTTAGACGATATCAAACAAGCAAAAGCAACGTTGAAATCTATCGCTAACCAATCTGGCTTTGAACTGTAAGGAAACGACCATGACAATTTTTCGCACCGCTTTTTTCGAAGCTGATTTAACTGAAGAACAAAAACAAGACTTCTACCAATACATGGAAAACGAGGTCGCGCCTATTATTCGCACATTTCCGAATAACCAAGGGTTAACGCTGAATAAGCCTGAAGCGATTGAAGCTGAAAGCCATAAAAACCTGCTGCTTATGATGCAACACAGTTACGAAAACGAGTCAGCAATGGCTGCTGCTTTAGATTCTGAGCAACGAATCAAAAGTATGCATGCGACCAAAGTGATTATTGAGAAATACAACATTCATGTTCATCACATCAATTTTGTACGTGATTAACGGCTGAATAGGCAATACACCGTAAAGTCTCAATCGAAAAGCAGAAGATCATCTTCTGCTTTTTTTATCGCTATTGATAAGGAATCACTATGAGAGTATTCCCGTTAAAAGACGTCCCACTGGTCTTACTGTCTTTGATCTTTTTTATCTGGGGACTCATTACCGTTTCAAGTAACTCCCTAATTCCCTATTACAAAGAAGCTTTCTCTCTCGATTATAAAATGGCGATGCTCTTTCCCATGGCCTTTTTTATTACGCGAATAACCGTATCGCTTCCTACGTCATTTGTGATGGCGAAAGTGGGTTATAGAAGTACATTGAAGTTCTGTTTAATGTGGTGCCTTTTCGGCTGCCTAGCCATGGCATATTTGGTCCGAGGAGAACAACTGCTTTCAACCCTGCTTGGTATCTTGTTGATGGCCTCAGGAGTATCGGCCATTCAAGTTGTGAGTTCACCTTATGTATCACTACTCTCGACACCTGATAAGAGCGTTATACGTCAAAGTGTGGCGACAGCATCGAACTCGGTTGGCACTGTGCTTGGCCCGTTGGTACTTACCGCAGTGATCCTCGTAGCGACAAGTTTTAACGTTGACAACACCGCTCATCAAGTTTCGTATCTGTTCTTACTCATCGCCCTGTTCTTTTTCGGCTTGCTGGTATTTTTTAGTAAAATGACGCTTCCAGATATCAAACCAAAACAGATGACTGGCTTTTGGCGAGGATTAACGCATCTAATTAAAAATCAGCAGTTTATGAAGTTAGCGTTGGTACTCTTGCTGTACATAGGTGTAGAGGTCAGTTTTGGAACCTTTACTATTACATACCTTGCCGACCAGCAATATGGCGGCCTTGGTTTGGTATCCGCAACACAGATCATCGCTCTTTATTGGATATTCATGTTTGTTGGCAGAGTACTATTCGCAAAGTTCGGCAACACAGTAAACAAACATTATCTATTCTCACTGTCTTGCGTGATAGCGGCTTTGATTAGTGCCATTGCGATGTATCAAAATCATGTTTGGATAGGCTATTTGATGCTTTTCATCGGACTGTGTAATTCAGCCCTCTACCCTATCATTTACGCACAAGCGCTACATGCGTCCGGTAAGCAAAGCTCACAAGGGGCAGCGATTCTAATCATGTGTTCAATTGGAGGGGTTATTTTGCCATTCGCACAGGCGAGCTTGATCGATGAGATATCGCTGAGCACGAGTTATATTACGCCTACATTAGCGTATCTATTGATGGTGGTTTTGTATTGGTCGAGCTTAAAATATCGTATTTGAACCATCGGTTTAGATACGTCGCTTGGCTTGAAGAAGTAAAGAAGTTTAGGGGTAATCGATAGCGAGACATTCGGCCTGATTGGCCTAGAGGTGAGAAAAAAGATACAGAGAATGGATGTAGTGCTTCTGATGTTAATTTGTGTCAGTGAGTGGCTAATCACCACCACTGATCACACTTAACGCGGGTTTATTTAAGAAATTAAACCCAAGCAGAAGCAACAAGTAGGATAATTGCACCCATGATAACGGTAGACTTAGCAAAAAATAGAACTTCATTCATTACTGAAGGTTTTGCTAGTGATGCGTTGTTTTCATTTGTGATTACTGTAGCGTTCATACTGTGTTCTCATCGTTGTGTGATCTGAGGTCAATTTTGCGCCGTTATGTGACCAAAGTCAATAATAACTGTAGTTTTATTACACAAAATCAAAACTCCAACTGAAGAGCACACCAACCAAACAACGCCTCGAAACCTCTGCTTACTCCACGTGATTTTTCATTCAATCAACATCCGTTAGATACAAAAAAAGCCCGAAGCCTGATACACAGAACACTTCGAGCCTTTGTATAGCAATAGATACACAACTTAATTCAATTGAGCTAACTCCGAGCGCATTGAATCGATAACTTGTCCATAATCTTCACTATCAAAAATAGCCGAGCCAGCGACAAACATATCCGCACCTGCTTCAGCAATCTCTTTTATGTTGTTAACTTTCACACCGCCATCAACTTCTAAGCGAATATCACGCCCAGATTCATTAATGCGTAATCTGATGGAACGTAGCTTATCAAGCGTAGTTGGGATGAAAGATTGACCGCCGAAGCCAGGGTTCACCGACATCACTAATATCAGGTCGACTTTATCCATGATGTAATCAAGATTACTCAATGGCGTTGCAGGGTTTAATACCACTCCGGCTTGGCAACCGTGCTCTTTGATTAACTGTAAAGTACGGTCAACATGCTCAGAGGCTTCTACATGAAACGTAATCATCGTCGCACCCGCCTCTGCAAATTGAGGGACCAGTTGATCAACAGGCTTCGCCATTAAATGCACGTCAATCGGCGCTGTAATTCCATAATCTCGTAGTGCTTTTAATACTGGCGCACCAAAAGTCAGGTTGGGTACATAGTGGTTATCCATAACATCAAAATGAATAACATCAGCTCCAGCAACAAGAACGCGTTCTACATCCTCACCAAGACGCGCCAAATCAGCAGAAAGAATCGAAGGTGCGATAAGATATTGTTTCATTTTTTTCCTAGTTATTTTTGTATCGTTAAATTCTATTTAGCTCGCTGGAACAAATTTAGTTATCTGCCCGTTTTCAACCATGTAGCAATCCATGCCTGCCGATGTCGCTGCGTGCTGGCCTATAATCGTATCTTCAAATACCACACAATCGTTCGGTTCAAGCTCTAACTGGCTAGCGACTTTCAGAAAAGTATCCGGGTTAGGTTTGTGATTTTCTACGTCATCTGAAGTCACAATCGTACGTATCATTGATGGGATATCGGTCGTCTTTAAAATCGCCCTTGCATGCTTGGCTTGAGCACCAGTGCCGATACCTATCTTTTTTAACTGATACTGTTGCTGTAAGAGTGCGTATGTCTCTGGAATAACATCCCCTTTGTGCTCAATAGCCTCAAAGTTAGCGATTTTGTCCGAAGTAATTTGTTGAGCATCAAGAGTTAGATCGTAACGCTTAAGGATCTCTTGAGTCACTTTTCGCGATGGCATCCCACCAAGTTGATCGAGCCACTCTTTGTCGTAGGGAATACCAAACTTCTGACAAGTTTGTTCCCACGCATGAGCATGTGCCACCATAGAATTGACCAGAGTCCCATCGAGATCAAAAATAATTCCTTTATATTTATCTAACTTTGGCATCGTCAATCTCTCATATTGTTTTGAGACTCATACTACTAATCACCATACATAAAACCTATTCATGATCGTCTTAATATGATCTTATTCAACAATCCGACAATTAAACGAATTGATGCAATAAAAGCCGTTGTTTTACTATTGAAATCATATTTTGAGCACATCTCACCCATTTTTACTTAAACCAAGTAGAGTTGCATAAATTGAAGATGATATAGTCCACGAAAATCAAATACCTTGGACACGACCATGCATTCTAGCGACATCATCAAATTGGCAAATTTAGGCGTTAATATCGAAATTTCAAAAGACTCTTCATTGCATCCTTCTGATGCGTTGGAAGTGGTAAAGATTGTTGCAGAAATCGGTAGCCAAATCGTCATCAAGAAGAAATACCACACGGACTACCTGATTCAGATGGCTGAAGTGGGCCGTGATCATGTAACGATCGCTGTTTAAGCTCAGCCACTATTTCGAAATTGACATAACCTCAGCTGCTTTAAATAGCTTAAAGTGCCGAGTTGATATAAAAATGCAGCATATTGGGGGCAATATGCTGCATTTTCTCTTTTCGTTAGGAGCATCGAGAACGCAAAGAGAAACCCGTTAATCATTCTAGGTAGAGTTAGTGGTCAAACAACATCGGAACACCCGTTTGAACACAAACTTCATTCAAACGTTTTTGTGCCGTCAGTATATTCTCTTTCCAGCGTTCATCTTGAGCCCACATCTCGATCACGAGTGGTACAACGCACTCAGTCTCTTTCAACGTTTCAAAAATAGCATTGAAGTCAACTTCACCATCACCAATCACTAAGTCTCGAAACTGCCCTTTGTACTCGTCAGTCACTTTATATGTGTCTTTGAGGTGGATCTGAGTGATATGAGGCTTACTCAGTTTTAGCTCAGTCACTATGTCGTAATTCCAACCAGAGATATTACCCACATCCGGATACGCCGTGAAATACGGTGAATTGACTTCACGACTCAGCACTTCAAATTTGCTCAAGGAGTTCAAGTAATCGGTATCCATGATTTCCACAGCAAGCATTACGCCCGACCTTTCAGCCAACTGCGCCGAAAGCTTCATTCCTTCAATGAACCTCTGGTGAGTCACTTTATCAGCAGGTTCGTAGTAGACGTCATAGCCAGCCAGTTGTATGGTGCGAATACCCAATTTGTAAGCCAACGAGATAGCCTTCTCCATATGAATGACCGCTTGTTCACGAATCGCCGGATCTGCTGAACCAAATGGGAACTTACGATGCGCGCTTAAACACATGGATTGCAGAGGTACGCCGTGCTTTTCACACAGGCGACGTAAGGCATATATTTCCTCGTCATTCCAATCCAAACGGCTACGGCGCCCGTCTGATTCATCTACCGATATCTCAAGAAAATCAAAGCCGAGTTCTTTGGTTGTTGCCAGCTTATCTTCCCAGCTAAGTTCGTTAGGTAGGGCCTTTTCATAAAGCCCTACACGGTGGCGTAACAAGTTTTGATACATAACGCCTCCTAGTTCCAGTAGCGATCGATCTGAGCTTTTAGTGCTTCTGCTGTTTCTTTACCTTTGTCACCCGCAAGTGCACGGCCTGCGATAAAGGTTTTCGCTTTAATGCCTTCAAATAGGTAAAGGTCTTCAGGCACGATGCCACCTGTGATAGAAAGCTCGATGCCCATTTCAGACAATGCACGCATCTTCACTAGATCTTCTTCTGTCCAACCCACACCGGCTAATTCAGCGTCACGAGAACGGTGGTAAATCGCTTGTGAAATACCTAGGTCTACCCAAGATTGAGCGTCGTCCATTGTCCAATTACCGTAAATTTCGATTTGGATTTCACCGTTAAATTCATCGGCTACTTTCTTACATGCACCAATAGTCGCGATGTGTGCAGCAGCAGAAACAGTAATCCAATCAGCACCGGCTTCGAATGCCATGCGAGCCAAAATAGCGCCACCATCTGTTGTTTTCATATCGCACACAAGAATATGGTCTGGGTGATTTTTACGAAGCGTAGAAACCGCCGTCATCCCTTCTGCAAAAGCCAAAATAGTGCCTACTTCAATCACATCAACAAAGCTTTCAACGTTGTTTGCCACTTCAATGGCAGCAGGAAGATTAGTTTGGTCTAGGGCGATCTGAATCATTGGTTTAGTCATGTTGTTATCCTTTAATTTGTTCACGTATTAGACGGGCTAAGCCATCATGGTTGTTATCTGTTGAGCACACGCATTGAACGTGTGACTTGACGATGTCATCAGCATTGAGCATCGCTACACCTAATCCGGCGTACTTGAGCATGGATATGTCGTTGTGGTTATCACCGACAGCTATGACGTCGTCGGCTTGATAACCGAGCTCTGCAATGTATTCAGCAAGGCGTAGGCCCTTACTGTTACCTTTCGCAGCAAAGTCGATTCGGTTTGACCAAGAACGCTCACCGTTGAAGTTCTCTTCTATCCATGGGTGTTGCATTAAACGGTCTACTGAGTCTTGACTACCTTCCACCACAAACTTCCAAACGTGTTCGGCTTGCTGAGCCGTTTCAATGAATGATTCCACTTGGTAAATTTGAGGGCGATGCTGCTCTGGTGCCGTTTCCGCCCAACTTTCCAATGCCAACATGTAGGCAAATGGGTTGTAGTGTGAGTACGTCATGGCATGTGTGATGTACATGACCATTTTGAGCTGAAACTCGTCTGCCATATCGATGAAGGTCAACGCGTTGTCTTTATCTATCGCGTTTTGAGTCAGTACCGTTTCAGTTTGATAGTCATAAACATAAGTGCCGTTACAGCAAATGATTGGCGTATCTAACCCCAATTCGTAGTAATAAGGTCGTGCAGCTGTGTGGTGTCGACCAGTCACAATCACGACATGGCAACTTTGTTTGGCTTCTTGAATCGCCTTTTTCACGTCTGGATGAATCGTGTGATCATCCTTTAACACGGTTCCATCGAGATCTAACGCCAACACTTTATACATAGAGTCCTCTCACTTATTCCCTGAAATCAGGCCTAATTAATATTGAAACTACTTAGAATCGAAGCTCGTTAAACGGCTTACTTAAAAAGCCTACTTAAACGAACAGCCTATTTACTGTTGGCCGTAATAAGCATTTTCACCGTGCTTACGCAGGTAGTGTTTATCTGATAGCTCTGGCTGAATTTTGATGCCGCTGTTCAAAGTGCGCGTTGCCAACGCCATTGCAGAAACTTCTTCTAATACCACCGCGTTGTGAACCGCATCGTTGGCATCTTTGCCCCAAGAGAAAGGCGCATGTCCTGCAACTATCACGCTTGGAACTGCCATTGGATCAATACGACGTTGCTTGAACTCTTCAATGATCACCAAGCCGGTATTTTTCTCGTACTCTTCAGCAATTTCAGAGTGAGACAATCGACGTGTACATGGGATGTCACCATAGAAATAGTCAGCATGAGTAGTGCCCAATGCTGGAATATCGATGCCGGCTTGCGCCCAAATAGTGGCACTGCGTGAATGCGTGTGAACAATGCCACTGACCTCAGGGAAAGCTTTGTACAGCTCTAAGTGAGTTGCGGTATCACTTGAAGGATTAAGTTTCCCTTCAACAATGTTGCCTTCTAGATCGACGACCACCATGTCTTCAGCTGTCATGTCACAGTATTCGACACCTGATGGCTTAATCGCTATCACGCCATTAGTACGGTCAAACTCAGAGACATTTCCCCAAGTGAATGTCACCAAACCGTACTTCGGAAGCTGCAAATTGGCTTCCAAGACGCGTTGTTTCAGTTGGCTATATTTAGACATAATTGTCTCCTTACGCTGCTTCCGCTTGCAGTAATGCAGCATCAATTAAACGCGCCACTTCTTCTGGGCTTTTGCATGCGCGAAGTTTTGAGAAGTCTTCATCAAATTCAATCAAGTTCGCCACTTGCATGGTGCCTTCGATGTGCTCTTCTGAATCTTTGCCCGCTAGCGTGATCAGTACATCAACAGGCTCATCAACACCTTCAAAAGTAATCGGGGTTTCCAGCACGGTTAACGCAAAACCGGTACTAATCACACCATCTTCAGGGCGGCAATGAGGCAGAGCGAACGCATCGTGAATACAGATATAAGGGCCTTCTTCACCAATCGCTTTGGTAATCGCATCGTAGTAACGCTCTTCAGCAACACCGGCTTTAACCAATGCGTCAGTACCTAGCTTGATTGCCGCTTTCCAGTCAGCAGCTTTTGCATTCAGTAGGATAGAGTTGTTCTTGATAAGAGATTCTTTTAAGTTCATGTTATTGCTCACTTATATAATTTTTTATTGGCTCAGCAGTGCGATACCACTGAGCCGTTTATCATTATTTGTGGAAGTTGTTCTCGATGATGGAAACAAGTTCGTCGCCGAAAGTTTTCACCATAATCATGTTCTTAACCGCTAACTGTTGCTTACCTTCTGGCAACCCCGTGATCTTCGCTGCAAGAGCAACCGAAGTAACGATGATGTCGAATGAACCAAGGTGCGATTTGTAATCGGTGATAGCGCTGTTAAAGGTCGAGCTTGGGATGCCTTTCTTGTCCAAGTACTCTTTGATTTTCTTAGAGCACATCATTGAAGAACCTTGCCCTGAACCACAGCACACTAAGACACGAACCGGTTTCTGGTCAGCTGCTGGTGAGACGTGAGTTTCTGACGTTGTAGAAGCTGCCATTGTAGAAGCTGAAGGAGCTTGAGCTGTTGCTGTCGATTGTTGTGGTACAGCGACTTCAACCTCAATGCCTTCAGGTGTTACTGCGGTCATTGTTTCAGCGGCAGCTTCTGCGTCTTCTTCAGCTCGTAGTTGCTTAGAAGCGAAGAACATGTAGACACCAGCCAGAGCCAAAATCACAAAGAAGAACATGCTAGAGCTTGAGATGCCTTGCATGATAGGTGGGAATACCAGAGCCCAGTCAGCCATACCCATCCAGCCGTTAAACTCAGTACCAGATTGAGCAAAGATATGAATTGCCCAAGCCGAACCAACCACTTCGATGATGCCCATCACGAAACAGATCTTCATCACCGCTTTCCAACCACCAAAGTGGTTAGCAAACACGCCGATGGTTGCGTTCGAGAAAAACATAGGGATAAAACCAGGAATGATCATGATTGGCGCGTCAAACGCTAGCATTGCAAGAACAGCAGTGAATTGACCCACTGCGCCCCACATGAAACCAAATACCATTGCGTTTGGTGAGTAGGCATAAATAGCCGCACAATCGATTGCTAAAACAGCGTTTGGAATAAGGCGTTGAGAAATACCGTTAAAGGCCTCAGACAATTCAGCTACGAACATACGAACGCCGGTGACGATAACTTGAATCGCGACTGCGAATTTCAAACCCGTTTCAAAAATGTAGATAAGCCAGTGAGTCTTGCCTGCCATGTCTTGAAGGTTATCAAGACCGAACGAAAGAAGAATAATGCCGAAGAAACCAGTCATCACTAATGTTGTTGCGGCGATGCTGTCGTGGAAAATGTGTAACCACTTAGGCAGTTTGATGTGGTCAACACTGTCATTCTTGTCGCCAAGCTTCGGTGCAACTTTGGTCGCAACCCATGATGCAAACTGTTGCTGGTGACCAATAGAGAAACCTGCCCCGCCAGTCACTTCTTGAGTCGGCTTGAACATGATGTTTGACGAAATACCCCAGTACAACGCCATCAATATTGCTGAATAAATGATGGTTTCCCACATACCTGCACCAAGTACAAAGTAGAAAACAGCAATTAGGCCAGCTTGCTGGAACATGATATGACCAGTCAGCATGATGGTTCTGATACCAGTGATACGACGGAAGGCAACAAGAAGAATGTTCAGCCCAAGTGCCAATAATACTGCATAACCAACCCAAGAGTAATTGTCACCCATGGTTTCCATGGTGGACATCATGGAGGTGTACGGATCAATCACCGACCCTGTCAATCCATGTATTTCACTCATTTTCTCGATAACCGGTTTAAAACCCGCTACCAATGTTCCTGCACCTACCTGCACTATCATAAAACCAACGATGGTTTTGATAGAACCGGAGATAATAGTTGTTGCGTCACGCTTGAGTAGAATGTAACCCAGACAAGTAACAAGACCGAGTAGCAACGGTGCTTTAGTCATTACCTGACTGTAAAAAATATAGAAAATATCATATAAGAATTCCATATCTTTACCCCTGATTAATTTTTAATTTTAATGGTATGTAGGATGTGATGATGTCTAGTTTTGCTCACGAACTAGACTTTACCAATCAAAAGTAATCATTCAATGCTCACTTGTGATTACTTTGATTTATATCAATTAACCACACCCAGAATGTGTCTAATTGAGCTTGGGATCACACACAAAAACACAAAATTCAATAAAATCAACTACTTATAAATCATTGTGATTAAAGTCTGATTTTTGTAGCGATGTGGTTTGACAATCACGATGGTGATTATTAGAATCAAAACAAATCAAAAGTAATCATCAAATTGTCACAACGACATAAAGAGTGATAAATATGAATGAAGTACAAAGACATAACGGCATCGTATCGCTGTTAGAAGATATGCAGACAATTAACGTCTCTCATATTATTGATAAATTTAGCGTTTCTCCTGCTACTGCTAGACGTGATATCGCTAAGTTAGATGAAGTTGGCCGACTTAGAAAAATTCGAAATGGTGCGGAACGAGTAGAAACTCAGAAGAGAAAGTGGTCACCACTGAATATCAACAGCACTGAGTTTTATGAAGAGAAATCAGAGATTGCTCAAGCAGCTGCCGGGCTTTGTCAGGCTGGCGATACAGTCGTGATCAACTGTGGTTCGACGGCTTTCCTACTCGGTCAGCAATTATGTGGGGAAGATGTTCAGATCGTAACGAACTACTTTCCACTCGCAAGCTACTTGATCAACGAAGATCATGACGATGTCATCATCATTGGTGGTCAATACAACAAAGCGCAGAACATCTTTCTAAACCCTGCCCCTAATTCATTAGGCGGCTATGCGGGAAACTGGATGTTCACCTCAGGTAAAGGCTTAACGGATGCCGGGCTATACAAGGCCGACATGTTAACGGCCGTAGCCGAACAACAAATGCTAGAACAGGTCGATAAGCTTGTCGTAGTGGTCGATAGTTCAAAAGTTGGACAACGTACCGGAATGCTCTTTTGCAGCACCAAGCAAATAGACATCGTCATCACCGGTAAAGATGCCAATCCCGAAGTCGTCAAGCGGATTGAAGCTCAAGGGACGCAAGTCATCCTAGTTTAAATCTCAGGGCAGACTAGCCCACAAATAATAATAAATTAAGCTAAGTGCCTTAATCAAAATTAAGGCGCTCGGCTCCCTACATCCAAAATTAATCAAATTATTGAAATAAAGGTATTATCATGAGCAACGTAAACGAAATCACTCGCGAGTCTTGGATCCTAAATACATTCCCTGAGTGGGGCACATGGTTAAATGAAGAGATCGAGCAAACTGTCGTGCAACCGAATACATTTTCTATGTGGTGGCTTGGCTGTACAGGTATTTGGCTAAAATCAGAAGGTGGTGCAAACCTATCAATGGACTTCTGGTGTGGTACTGGTAAAAAAACACAAGCTGTTCAAAAAATGAAAAACCAGCACCAGATGATGCGTATGGGTGGCGTTGAAGCACTTCAACCAAACTTACGCACAGCAATCTTCCCACTGGACCCTTTCGCTATTAAAGAGATTGATGCAGTAATGGCATCTCACGATCACGGCGACCACATTGACATCAATGTTGCAGCAGCCGTTCTACAAAACTGTGGCGAGCACGTTAAGTTTATCGGTCCTAAAGCATGTGTTGATCTATGGATGAAATGGGGTGTACCAGAAGATCGTTGTGTTATCGCGAAAGTTGGCGACGAAATTAAGATCAAAGACGTCAACATCAAGGTTCTTGACGCATTCGATCGTACTGCTCTAGTGACACTTCCTGAAGGAACGTCTTCCCTAGACAAAGAAATTCTAGACGGAATGGACGACCGAGCAGTGAACTACCTAGTAGAAACAACAGGCGGTTCAGTTTACCACTCCGGTGATTCTCACTATTCAAACTACTACGCTAAACACGGTAATGACCACAAGATCGACGTTGCACTGCTTTCTTACGGTGAGAACCCACGTGGCGTAACAGACAAAATGACATCTTCAGATATTCTTCGTGCTGCTGAGTCTTTGAACTGTGAAGTCGTGGTTCCGTTCCACCACGACATTTGGGCTAACTTCCAAAATGACCCGCGTGAAATCGAAATGCTGTGGAACATGAAGAAAGAACGTCTTCAATACGGCTTCGCACCTTTCTTCTGGCAAGTTGGTGGTAAATACACATACCCAACAGATAAAGGCCGCATGCACTACCAGCACTTCCGTGGCTTTGCTGACATCTTCACAAATGACCCAGAACTACCATATCGCGCATTCTTATAAACATTAAGAAAAGCACTAACTAGGGAGCAATACGCTCCCTTTTTTTATCATCGAATAAGGATATTGATATGGTATTACGTGAGTTCAAAAAACATTTCAGTCGTGGCGATCTGAAAGCAGCAATTGGTGTTGTGTCGCCCGGCGTCAATGGCTATTACTTAATGGTGAAAAGTCATAAGTGGGGAGTAAACAGTTTTCTTGAATCCGACAGAAAAATGCAACCTAGAGTATTCAAGACTCAACAAGCTTTGTTGAACGCAGCTAAAGCGATCGGTTTTTCCTACCACTCGATTGATATCCAACATTTATGATCACAATGGTCAGATATTTGGTTGATTCGGTAATCGGTGTAGCTTCGTAGAACAACCAAACATTCAGAGCCTGAATAACCTCATTACAAGAACATTTATTTATCCACTCGATAAAAATAATTCTTACAATTAAGCGTGTTTATTCATTAATAATATTGTCGCTGGGCGGCATAATAGTCATGAATCCATTCAACGAGTTAGGTTATGTTTTTCAAGCGCCTTTTGGCATTGGTTTTACCCGTTACTTTTGCATTTGCCGCGCACGCCGAAACGTTTGGTGAGCGAATGGAACGCATCGAACAAGAAAATGCACTTGCGAAAACCATGACCGAAACCCAGGTCAAATTGATACAAAAAGTCGTTCAAACCAACCACTGTGCGAAAGTGGCATTAGCCCACCATCATCGTATATTGGGGCAGTATAAAATTGAGACATCCTCTTCTGAATTATTCGTGAAATGGCGACAGCTAGGTAGGCAGTTAGACACCAAATACGAAACGGATTATCCAGGCTATCCCAAACATGACTTTCAAGAATACCCTTCAGCTTCGAGCAAAGTCGATGGTTACTTGTATGCTTTGGTAGACAATGGGTTAAACGAACAATCATGGATAGCCAAAGAGTTCAAGCAATGCAAAAGCAACAAATTACTCTCCAGGGCTTAAGCGCTATCTTGAATTAATACAGCAAGAACCGCCCTTCATAACCGCCAATTTCAATTTCAGTCACATATTCACCAACGTTGCCATTTACATCGACCGGTTTCATTGGGACATCCAGTGTGATAGTGAGTTTTACCGCGTCATAAAAGCTCGGGTTTTTACCGTGGAAATCCGTGCGATACAACACACGACCATTGCTGAACTCTCTCGCTAACACCATGTCCTCAGGACCACCAGCGACCACCTGATTTTCAGATTGATACATAAAGTACGTGAACGTCGGTAGAACGTGAGTCATGCCATCGGGCAGATCAGCATGCACCATTTCGTTCATCGAGGAATCACCCACGATGGTGTAGTCAGCAGGCTGAGGTGTCGTTGTCGATAGCATCAAAGGGATAGGCTTAAAGCCTTGTGGGATCTGATGACTCGGCTCTCCCAAATCAACGGTCAGCAACGAACTTGGTTGATAAGCAATATTTTTAGGGACGCCACTTTGCCAGAAAGTGTCAGCTGTCGTATTGCCACTCCCATAGACGTAACCATTGTTCCACTGATTAAAATAGCTATGTTGAGCATGTCGATTAAGGTGGTAAATCGCTAGGGTCGAGTATTGGTCTTGTTTCCAGTTTTCTTCACTATTTCCAAGATACTGAACTCGCCCATAACGCGTTGTCGCCTGAAAAATAACACTTTGTCCATTATAGGCAAGCGCAGAATTATCCCAGAATTTAGAGATCCCCGAGTAACCACTAAACCCAGTAGATGGAAAAATGTAGTGCTCCCTTAGGTACAAAGACCCAGCCTCGCTAAGGTGGGCCTGTCCATTTCGACCCAGCAAGTTCGCGGTTCCGATGTTCAACCCAATCGACGCATCACTTTCTAAAGCAGATAGATTTTTGAGAAACGCTGAAAATTGATGTTTGTAGAGATCATCCGCTTGATTCGAACCCGCAACTGCTCCTAATTCTTGAACATATCCGCCAGAATGAACATAAAACTGGTTCGCACCAATTAGCTTATTTGTGTCGTCGTTGTATGCACCATTCAAACCTTGGCTTGCCCAACTTTGCTTGTAGTAGCGATGAATGGCAGATAAATAATCGGCGTTTGCAACGTTCGTTAACGACCAAGATGAATTCGCGCTCCACATTCGACCAAATGGCACCACTCTTGATTCCCAACGAAAACGCGCTGTCGCGTTCTTATTGGTTCGATTTCGATACTCGCTTGGCGACAAGTAGTTATCGCCATCTAAGTCTGCAGACAAATCAAAGCCGCGGATTTGTCTCCATTGACTGATAGTATTGCCGTCCGGCGTTGTCGTCGGAGCGTCGGTTAATTTGACGGTTGGAAAACTGTTCTTGAGTTTAACTTCTTTTAAACGCGGCCTGTCGTCGGCGTTTTCACTTTGCCAACGAACTCTTACAACGTACAAGCGCCCACCATCTCTCAAAAAGGTGGAACCAAAATACTGACCACCGCCATAACTCGCACCGCTCCCATCATGAGTTGTGGCTCTTACCCAATCATTAGGAAGGTTCCAAATCACAGACTGGTTTTTGGTCATATTGAGCGTCTTATCTTTCTTTACGTCGAGCCTCGACCACTGGGAAACCCTTCCGTGAGAATCGATAGCCGTTGGGTATTCAATCCAGAATTCGCCGCTGCCAGCAAACTGTGAGAATTTAAAGGTTAGCCGTTCGAACTGCTCAGAATGATAGACATACAAAGCCCCGCCTTGTTCGAAATTCTCAAACACATCCGCATCCCAAGGAGGCTCTTGATACAGCCAAAAACCAGCATGGTCTTCACTGGCTGTATAGCCCAAGATCATAGGCTTTCGGTTTAAAAGGGTCTTTTCGCCGTGAGTTTTATCCACTTCGGCAATGACAGTATCTTCAGAAAAATGCAGGAAATAGTCTTCGAAATTGAGGCCTTCTAACTCAGCTTGGTTACGGAGATCGTTCTCCAACCAACCTGAGTTCATCGCCATGACTTGGTTGTACATATAACCAATTGTCGTGGCCCGCTCATTGTCGGCTTTGTCGGCATAAGCTCCGAAGACAATATCACTGTTGGTAATTTCCCAATCAATGACAGCATTCGCAGATAGTGGGGAGCCCGAAAGATCAACACCAGCTTCATGCTGCCCTGGCAGCACAACTGCTGTACCAACAGCAAAAGCATAGCCAGCGATTAAACATGACGGTATGAGTGCGAACAGCCCAGAAATGTAGGTTTTCATGATTAAAATTTCCTAATCGATACTGTCATGCCTTAAATCACAAGACGAAAAGTCAGCCAACTTACGTGTCAATTTAGGAATCAAAATACGAAAAAAGTATCGACTACATGGCAACATTGTTCAAGTGCTAGTCGGTATTGTTTCAGCGGAAGAAAGAGAAATGAACAAATGCCGATTCAAAATTAATGCATTAAGGAAAAGATAAATTTTTATGATTTTAATTTTATTTGGAAACCAAGTTTCTCAGAATGACGAAAAATAGGTTTAGACTTCCTCAAAATGAGAATAAATACTAGTAGACACCAGTAATGTCATAGCCCAAACGGATTTGGACCATGACAATCAAAATGAGTGGAATACAAACTGGAGGTAAGCTAAATGTTGCCTTACCATTTCCATCTAACGGTTAAGGCAGTTCAAAGCGAAACACTTGCTGATTGCATCAATCGCTTGAGGATCGAATCACTTTACTAACGCGTACAATAAAAAACATCACCACACACGCGACATAGAGCTTACCTACCCATAGGCCGATATTGATCAACTGAGTTTCTTGCTTAATTAGACGCTGATACTCAGTATCAGAGAGGTAAGGATCGTCAAAGGGGACAACGTTAATCCCCCACACAAACCAAACAAACCAAACAACACTTCCTGCGAGCAGCCATAATGCGGGTATTAAAAGTTGCTCGAACACACCTAGCAGTGTGTTCTTGTTAAGCGATATTTGAGCTTTTTTCATTTCACGACCTTTTATCACAACACAGGGGGAGACCTGAATAAGCAAGAGTCCTAAAGCCTCTTGTTCCACTTCCCTTGATGGTCACGGTCGCAATTTTCCTGCGTATCGTAGCTAACATGCTTATCGATATTCTTCAGTTGAATTCCAACCTGATTGAACGCTTGTTGGATTGCCGCAGAGACACTCTGTTGACCTTCGCCATTTAAGAAGTTCGTTCTATCTTGGTTGGTATCGAATACACAGACAATTTTCAAACTTTGTGGGAATGAAGAGAAGTTGACCGAGTGAGTCACCCACAAAAAACCATCGAAGCCTTTCAGCGTGTCTTCACAAACATCATTTAACACGTCTCTGATTTGATTATCGATCTTCTTATCTGATTTGCGCATGCAGCAAAGGTCCTATTTAACACCTTAAAAAATAAGGTTTTTCAGTCACTTTTTTCTTAACCGACATTGGACACTGTGGCGGTTTCAAATGCAAAGTATTTATTGGGGAAGAGTCGGCTAGAAGATATAGAGGAAGCGCCTCCTGCATGATCACTGACGAGGCAATCAAACATGAGGCGAATATAAATTAACTAAGACACTAGCTTGCCGCTTGTTCCCAACCGGTCAATAGCTTCATGATTACGCGAGAGTCTTGATGAGTCGCCATCGGTGCAGCAAGTTGTGTGTGACCTCGCTCAACTGCTTGGCGAATATTACGCACTTGATAGTGGAAACCGTCGCCTTGCGCTTCGACTTTCACTTCACGTGTCGACGTTTCATAGATCTCAACCGTGAATGAGTTCTCTTCGGTCGGTAACCATGGATTTGTGTCGAGCGTGATACAGCCTTTGCTGCCTAAAATCGTGAAGCCGTGCTTTAAGCCGTGATCTTCTGCGGTATGGATTTGCGCGGTAAAACTGTCATTGAAGCGCATCATCGCCGACGATTCACAGATATTGCCATCTTGGCCTCGTCGACCGATTGCTGAGATCTGCACATCATCAAACACACTCTCACCAAATTGCTGCTGCGCAACAGAGTGAATCAACGACATTGGATAACACCCCAAGTTGTACAGTGCGCCTTTACTCGCAGGGTTCACGAACTGGTCAATCGCCGCAACATAAGACCCTTGAATCGAGCGCACTTCGCCAATCTCACCTGTAGCCAACTCTTGATGAAGCTTGGTAATCAATGGGTGGTTTAGGTACATCAGACCTTCAGCGAAGAACACACCAGATACTTTCACCGCTTGCAGGGCTTGTTCGGTTTTTTCCATATCAACCGACAACGACTTTTCACACAGAATCGCTTTGCCTTTTTGAGCCGCTTTAATCACGTATTCGTGGTGAACGTGGTTAGGTAGAGCGATGTAGATAATGTCGACTGACTCATCTTCAATCAAAGCTTCATAGCTGTTGAAGGTTCGTGTTGGTTGGTACTGCTCCGCAAACTCATTGAGTGTTTTCTCTGTGCGTCCAGCGACCGCATACAGTTCACTTTGAGCATCGCCTTTAATCGCATCGGCCATTACGCCTGAGATAAAGCTGGTTCCTAGTATTCCCCATTTCATGGCTTAGCTCTCCTGCTCTTGTGTTTTGATAAGTTCACTCTGCGTTTCAAATGCTTGTACTAATTCCGTAATATCACGCTCAATAAACGCTTGGGTATGAGGCATCACAAAGTGCTGATTAATAGCCTCGCGGTTTGCGTATTGTTCAAGGAGGATCACACGATCGCTTTGGCTTTGATCATAGGTTGCAATCGCTTGTAGGCAGCCAGGTTCACTCTGCATGTCTAAGCAAAACTGTTCGATAGCTTCGATCGCAGCAGTTCGCTCTATGTTGGTTTTGATCTTAAGTTCGGCTGTGACAAAGATGGTTTCATTCGTTTGAGGCATTTCACGCTCTTATTTTAGTTAATTATCGGTTTGCCATTAATATAATTAACCCCTAATAATTGATAAACTCACGTTTTGTTTATTATTTATCAACCAAGAGTGTTTAATGGATAAGTTAACCAGCATGAAGGTCTTCATTTACGTGGTGGAACAAGGCAGCTTTCGCAGTGCCGCCAACCACTTCAACTTGTCGGCGACCATGATCAGTAAACATGTCCACCACCTTGAAACGAGCCTCAACTCTCAACTGATTCATCGCACCACGCGTAAGCAGTCTTTAACCGATTCCGGTCAGCTTTATTATCGAGAATGTAAACGGATTCTCGAAGACATCAGCAATGCTGAAAACCTAATTCAAACCTTGGAAAATCAACCACAAGGCACGGTAAAAATAAACTGCCCTGTCACCTATGGAAACAAGGTACTTGCCCCTATCGTGGCCAAATTTCTTTCACATCACCCAACCATTAACGTTGAGCTAATGTTGAATAATGACCTTGTTGATCCTTACTCATCCGACATTGATCTGATTGTGCGGATTGGTGACCTATCCGATTCAAGCTTGGTAGCAAGGTATTTGGGGGACTATGAGATGTGTTATTGCGCGGCGCCCGATTACCTAAACCAACATGCTGAGATCAGAGTATTAGAAGACTTGGCGCGACACCCATCGCTTGGGTTCAGCTATAGCAGCCAAGCCCCTCACGCCACACCGAATAAAGAGCGTGTGCGCTTGATGTCGAATAATGGAGATGTATTGCGATATGCCGCCCTGCAAGGCGTCGGTGTGTTATTGCAGCCAGCGATTTTAGTGGCAGAAGAGATTGAGCATGGCGCGTTATTGGAAATCCTACCCGGCATGGCGCCGTTACCAAAGCCGATTCACTTACTCTACAAAACCAAGCAACTCTCTTTGAAGAACAGAACCTTTGTCGAATTCTTGTTAGCCGAGCTTTCTAAATAACTAGAGTGATCTGAGTAACTAAGGTGGGCTGCGTTACTAATGGCTTTAAAGCAACGATGAACGCTAAACCATTTGCCAATGACTCATCAAGTGCTTACCAAGGCCAGAAGGCGTAGTGTTATGGACGACCATCTCATCACATTGGTTGAACACCATGAAGTGTTTAAGCTCATCGCATAAGGCATGAACGAATGATTCATGTTTTTTGATTCGCTCTTCCATAACCAAGTTGCGGATATTGAGTAAGCGACTCTTTCTATCAACCTTACAATCCATTCGTGCCACCAGCTCACCTTGCCACAGTATCGGCAAACTAAAGTAACCAAACTGGCGCTTGGCTTCAGGAACATAACACTCAAGAAGGTAATCAAAGTTAAACAGTGATTGCATTCGCTTACGCTGAATCAACAGATTATCGAACGGAGACAGTATCTTTAACTTAGTTCGGGAAAGAGGCTGGCTCAGCAGTTCAAATGCATTAGGCAACACATAATAATCAATACCTTGAACATCCACCTTCATGACTTGTTTGTCTTCAAGCATCTGTTGGAGTGTCTTCTGTATCAGTGGTTTAGTGTTCTTGAGTAGATAGCTCATCTCCGATGCGATTCCCACACCGTTCGCTTCTAAATAACGCGTGATCAGATGCTCGATATACTCTTGTTCAGTCGGTTCAGAGGTATCAATTCCGCTCGGTAAAACTCGCTCGGTTAAGTCATACACTTTATGAAAGTTCACTCGGCTTGGCACCATTAAATCGCCTTGCATGAACAAGGTTTCCAATGCTTGCTTGGCCGGTTTACCGCCCCACCCACCGGGGTTTGGCCTATCCCCTTCAAAGTCTTTCGCCATCAACGGCCCTTCGCTCTCAATACGTTTGAGAACATGCGCCATCAGGGCATCGTCTTTTTTATACCAATGCTTAAGCTTACCGCTTGCGAATCCATTCTTGCGATGTAGGCTGAAGCGGTAGTCGCGCATGGGTAAATACGCGGCGGCGTGCGACCAATACTCAAACACTTCTCGACGCTCTAACAGCTTATCCAGATGATTCAGTTGGTAGTCTTGATTTCGATTCCACAGCGTATGATGATGAGCTCGCTGGATCACAGAGATGGTATCAATTTGCACATAGCCAAGGTTTTCAATCGCAGACAGCGTGTTTGCCAAAGTGATTCTATTGCGTTGCTTTTTAGGTGGCAATTTTTGCGAAAGCAGTACAATTTTTTGCGCTTGAGCGAGTGACAATGATTCCATGTAATTCAGACTCTAATTGATACCAATGATCGGCTTATGATTCAGCAATAAGCTCTTGAAGGATTTGCTTGTATGTTTCTACCGTCTGCGCACCAGTGACTGCACTCTTACGGTTGAATACCACGGTAGGAACCGCAGAGATCCCCATACGTTGCCATTCAAACTCTTGCGCTTCAATTTGCTTCAAGTTATCGATGTTCTTTAGGCGTTTCAGTGCCTTGGTTGAGTCTAAGCCAACCGCTTCAAGTTCTTGCGCGATAACCTCAAGATCAGACAAATCTTTCTGCTCTGAAAAATGCGCAGTAAAGAAGCGTAGCTTTAACTCAGTCTGTTTGCCATGCGCCAACGCGAAATCGAGCAGCACATGCAGGTGACGTGAATTGACCATTCTCATGCTGTCATAGAAATTGAAATCGAAACCAACCGCTTGGCCACGAGCAGCAAGTTGTTCGCGTGAACTTTGGCTCTCTTCTGCACTAGAACCGTATTTTCTCATGATATGGTCACGCAGGTTTTCACCCTCTTGTGGCATATCAGGGTTCAGTTCAAACGGCTGCCATTTAAGTTCAATCTGTTGTTCTAAGGCAAGTTCTGAAATGGCTTGCTCTAAGTTTTTGTAGCCGACCACGCACCAAGGGCACATTACGTCAGAAATAATATCGAGTTGAAGTTTCTTGGTCATCGTCATTCCAAATATCGTTGATTAGGAGTATCCAATTCGAAATTGACACCCATATTTCTGATCAGACTACAACAAACTGAACACTCGTTCAAATTTAACTCTATACATCATTAGCGAACAAAAAAGCCGACTCATGTTAGTGAGTCGGCTTTGATAAAAATCGGATGGAGCTTAACCGCGTTACGCTAGCAGCTTCTCAAGCACTTGGAACACACCTGCATCGACGTTACTTGGCGCGCCAAAGCGTGCGATCTCTTTCAGCTTAGGGTGTGCGTTTTCCATTGCGTAAGAGTGGTAGCTCTCTTTAAGCATTTCATAGTCATTCAGGTAATCACCAAAACTCATGGTCTGTTCGAAAGTGAAACCTAATGTGTTCTGGAGATGTTTAATTGCCGCCCCTTTCGACGCTTCAGCATTCATCACATCCAACCAAATTTTTGCACTCACAACCACTTGGTAATTGTCACCAAACTTGGCATTGATGCTTGGGTTTACTTTTTCTTGTGAGCCGTCGAAATGGCAGATAGCAACTTTGATGAATTCATCTTCTACCGCCAGTAAATCTTCTACTTGCTCACGGCGATGGTAGTACTTAGAGATCTCTTCTAAAGCACGCTCGTCTTTGGTTTCGATGTATGCCGACTTCTTACCACACAGCACCACATGTGCACCTTCAATAGCACGCGCTTCTTTAATGATCTCTTTGATGGCATCTGTATCCAGCAAGCAGCTATAAAGTTCTTGGCCTTTGTGCATCACCAATGTGCCGTTTTCAGCAACGAACATCATGCGATCTTTAAGTGGAGCAAAGGTTTCCATCAGGCTGTAGTACTGACGCCCCGATGCCGCGGCAAAAATAATGTCTTGAGCTTCTAAGCGCTCATAAAGATTGAAAAATTCCGGGTCTAATTTTCCGTGTTCATTAAGCAGAGTGCCGTCCATATCAGCAGCGATAAATTTGATGTTCTGTTGTGGCATTTCAGGGCTTACCTATAAGTAAAAATTAAAGTGTAAATTATGATTTTTCGTTATCTTGTGTAACGGTTCTGCGTTCGATTATATCGCTAGAGTAGCCAATGAATGCAATGCTTATTTCTGAGCTCTAATAAATCGCTTCAAATGTGGTTCAAACGCAAGTTGAGCTAACCGACATGTCGCTTTGAATGATTGAGTCCTACATACCTGAGATGAACAAAACCCCTCAAGGCTATACGCTCCTTAGATCTCTATCACTCTGTTTTTGACCACTGTAATCATGATTCTAGCTATCACTTCGACCTTGTTTTGCATCGTTACCATCAAGTTTTTAATCACACTTGCCAATTTAGCGCGCCATCGCGTTCACATTACGCCTAAAATTTCGTTGAACCGAACCAAGTGGCCAACCGTGTCCATTATTATCCCTGCGAGAAATGAAGAAGATAATATTGAGACCAGCCTCAGTTCGCTAATGAAGCAAAACTACCCAAGAGACAGGTTTGAAATCATCGTGGTTGATGATTTTTCTACTGATTCGACAAGAACTATTGTTGATAGGCTAATCGACGCGTCGAGTGTTAACGTTCGTTGTATATCAGGAAGAAAGTTACCGCCCAATTGGCTAGGGAAAAGCAACGCCTGCATGGTGGGCTCACTGCAAGCAACCGGTGAGTATTTGTATTTTATCGATGCTGATACCAAGTCTGAACCCTTGATGCTACAGAGCGTTATCCATTTCGCCTCAAGACACAAAACGGATTTGCTGTCGTTCAACCCTAGACAAGCATTCACATCAACCGTTGAGAAAATCACCCTACCCGGCATATTTCTTTCAATCGCGTCTTATATGAACTTCAAGAACGCAAACGACAAGTCAAAAGCAGAAGCTATTGCTAACGGCCAAGCCATGCTTTTTACACGAAAGTCATACGATGCGGTAGGTGGACATACTGCGGTAGCCAGCGAGATATCCGAAGACATCGCTTTTGCAAAACTAATGAAGATGTGCGGACTAAAAACGTTTTGGGCTTTTGCGGACGATCTCATGAGTACTCATATGTATTCCGACTTTGGTTCGATTTGGGCGGGCTTCTCCAAAAACATGAATCTTATTGTAAATTGCCAATCAAGATTCGGAGTACTTTGCGCATTCATAAAAACAAATGTCATTGCATGGGCAGTCCCGGTGATGTTGCTTGTATCAACTCAGCATTTCATCGGCGACCCGTCATCATTCAACACCTATTCCTTAGCGATCAATGCTCTGATGTTGCTCGCTTCCGTTGTCACTTATCTTATTTTGGTTAAAGAGCTCTTTATACCAGCTCGTTATGCGCTAACCGTACCTTTGGGGATTTCGTTGCAAAGCTTGTTGATTC
This sequence comes from Vibrio cyclitrophicus, assembly GCA_023206055.1. NCBI lineage: Bacteria > Pseudomonadati > Pseudomonadota > Gammaproteobacteria > Vibrionales > Vibrionaceae > Vibrio > Vibrio cyclitrophicus. The sequence goes on from CP065367.1 coordinate 1,232,910, forward strand.
TTAACAGCTATCGTTTATCAAAGAACAATAAAGTCACTTGGAAAGGGCGATCACTGTCATGATCAGTAAGATTCTAACTTTCATAATCATAGTGACGTCCTTTTCAGCTTTAGCGTCGGATGCCAATGAGTGGAAGCTCGTACGCGATAAAAAAGGCATCGAAGTCTACAACCGAAAAATTGAAGGTAACGACTTTAAAGAATTTCGTGCAGAAGCTGATATCAAAGCCAACCTTACTTCAATCATCGCTTTGTTTACGGATACTTCAGTAGGCACTCAATGGGTAGAGAACATTGATGAAATGGAAGAGATAGAACACTTTAGCGAAGTACACACGGTTACTAAAACTTATACAAAAGCGCCTTGGCCCGTCTCGGATCGCGAAGCCATTGTCGAGAACTATATCGAGCAAGATCCAAACACATTAACCGTGATGATTACCCAACACGGCAGACCCAATTATCAACCAAATGACAACAAACGCATCGTCAGAGTGGCTCATTTAGAGTCGCGATGGATTCTCACACCACTGGACAACAATACCACTCATATTTCTTATCAAGTGTTGAGTGACCCAGGAGGATCGATTCCATCTTGGTTAATTAATATGGTTGCGGTATCTCAACCTTACAAGACGCTTCTTGGTCTGTCTGAGATGTTGGATTCTGAGGAGTACACCGCTCGTCGCCTTGATTTCATCGAGAACTACACGTCACTTTAACAATACAATGAATATTTTAGAGGTCCATATTGTGAAATTTCCATTCTCTCCTCTCGCAGCAATATTACTTGTAACATCAAGTTCAGTATTTGCGAATCAAATCATTGTCGATACTAAAGGTGTTGATGAAACAAGGTATCACGCCGATCTGTATGAATGTGAGCAATACGCTCAACAAGTTAAGCCTGAAGAGGTCGATTCTTTTGGCAGCGATATTGTCGGTTCAACCGCTAAGGGCGCAGCGCTGGGCGCGGTTGGTGGAGGCGTCTCTGGCGGAAGTGGCCATGATGGTGCAAAAATTGGCGCTGGCATCGGTATTATCAGCGGCGCTTTAAAGCACGGCGCTCAAAAAAGACATTCCGCCGAGCTATCTGAGCAGCAGAAGTTTCAAGTGAATCGTAACTGTATGATCAGCAGAGGCTATACCGTTCTTAACTAGCGGATAACCAAGCAAAATGGCGTTTAATCGATGTTCACGTCATTTTGCTTGGCGGACTCAAGGCTGAGTTCAACCATAGTTGCTGAATCGTCACCTTAAAGTTCGTTCAAATAGACAGCGGGCATTGACCCTTACATAAAATGGGCTTACTATTAATCGTCTTTTAACGATTATCTTAAAGTGAGCCACTTAAGTATGACTACAACATGCCAAGCAACAGATAGCTGTTCTCTACCTCTTCCGCCGAGTAATACTCAAGCAGAAAAAGAGATGGCTGCGTTAGCAAAAGCACTCGCTCATCCAGCGAGAATTCGCATACTTAGTATCTTGTCCGCTTTAGAAAAATCGGGGGGCTGCTTGAACAGCGACTTGGTTAGCGAATTAGGTTTGGCGCAATCAACAGTATCAGAGCACCTAAGAATCTTGAAAACCTCTGGTTTTATCACTGCTGAATCGATACCACCGAAAATGTGCTACCGCATTAATCGAGATAATATTCAGCAATTTGAGACGCTAATCGACACCATTTTGAAATAGATTCATCGCGCTTAGTTTGTCGAATACAGGATAAACTAAGCGTATTTTTTTATTCTTTAATATCGTTTTTCGACGATTGACGATATCAACTAAAGAGAAAATATCATGAAACCAAAGTTAGGTTTTCTAGATCGCTACTTAACACTGTGGATCTTTATTGCGATGGGGCTTGGTGTATTACTTGGCACCTTGTTCCCACAAATCGAACAGTGGAACGAATCAATGTCTGTTGGCACAACCAACATTCCACTGGCAATTGGCCTTATCTTAATGATGTACCCGCCTTTGGCTAAGGTTAACTACAGCCTATTGGGTACTGTGGTAAAAGATAAGAAAGCCATCAAACTGTCTCTGATCATGAACTGGTTGGTTGGCCCTATCCTAATGTTCGTATTAGCGCTTACATTCTTGGGTGATCACCCAGGTTACATGGTCGGTGTGATTCTGATTGGTCTTGCTCGTTGTGTGGCAATGGTTCTGGTTTGGAACGACATCGGTGGCGGTAACAAAGAGTACGGTGCGGCATTGGTTGCTCTAAATAGTGCATTCCAAGTAGTGAGCTACAGCTTTATGGCGTGGCTATTCATCAGCGTTCTTCCACCAGTATTTGGTTATGAAGGCATGATGGTTGATATCTCAATGATAGATATTGCACACAGTGTTCTTATCTACCTAGGTATCCCATTCCTAGCGGGCTTCCTAAGCCGTAAGATCCTAGTGTCGATGAAAGGCGAGCAGTGGTACAACGATGTGTTCATTCCACGCATCTCACCAATTACACTGATAGCTCTACTGGCGACTATCGTTCTGATGTTCAGCTTAAAAGGCGAGATGATTGTTGAACTACCAATGGACGTATTGTTGATCGCTGTTCCACTGACTATCTACTTCACAGCGATGTTCTTCATCAGCTTCTTCATTGGTAAAAAGATGGGCATTGAATACGACAAGAACGCATCTATTGCCTTCACAGCGACAGGTAACAACTTTGAGTTGGCTATTGCCGTAGCAATCTCTGTATTCGGTATCAACTCAGACCAAGCGTTTGCAGGCGTGATCGGCCCACTGATTGAAGTGCCAGTGTTGATTTACCTAGTGAATGTTGCGCTTAAGATGAAAGACAAGTACTACAACGGTCAAACCGTAAAGCCTAGCATCTAGAGCTACAGCGAACAAAAAGTGGCATCACTTGAAATAGAAAGGCTCACACGTTAAACGGTGAGCCTTTTATTTATTCTAGTGCATCCAATTTAAGTCTCATCCAGCTTATGTTTCGTCTAATAGGCCTTTCAATGCTTGTTCAAGCCATAGCAATGCTGGTCCTTTCGAGCGTGTTTTAGATAAAACCAAATCAACCGGAGGCGACCATGTTTTGTGATCGAATGAGACATTAATCTCCACTAAACGTTGCTTATCCAACTCCTCTTCGACAAGATGTTTAGGTAAATATGCCCAACCAATATCACTGCCGAGCACCACCTCTTTGATAACAATAAAGCTGTTTGACCACCATACCTTTCCGGCAATCAGTGGAAACTGATCCATCACCTTGCCTTTGTCTCCCCTCAACATTAACTGACGATGCGGGAGTAAATCAGAAAGCTTCGCAACACCTGTTTTTGCGAGCACATGATTAGGATGGCACACAGCAATAAACGGTAAGTGACCGATAAAGCATGGCTCAGAACCGACATCAAAAGCCAAATTGGTAAACATCAATCCAATGTCGGCCCTCTCTTCTACAATTAACGGATTGACCTCTGTCGTGGTACACGCAACCAGTTCGACTTCGGTCGCAGGGAATTGTTGACTGAACTCACTCAGGATTTTAGATAGGTTCGGGACCAATAATGAATCATCTAATGCAATTTTGATGAGCCCTTCTTCACCGCTACCCATCGCATTAACCGTCACATTCAGATCTTCAACCTGAAGTACGATCGCTTTCACCTGTTTAAATAACTGCTCGCCCGCTTTGGTTAGTGAAGGCTTTCGAGTCGAACGATCAAAAAGCTCAACATTAAAATCTATTTCAAGATTACTGATACCTTGGCTCACCGCCGATTGCACTTTGCCCAGGTGACGAGCACTGGCAGAAAATGACCCTAATTCAACGGCATACACAAACATTTTTAGCTGTTCAATGTTGTACATTCGGTGTCTCCCAACACTTACTATCATCATATGTGATGCTAACTATCTTTATATTATCACTTAAATAGATATTATCTAGCCAAGTCATTAGCCCATAGAGGCTAGAAAAACATAAAGAGAGTAAAAAGATGTCACATAAAGAACGCATGTTACACATGGTGCTATTTGAATTAGCAGCTTTGATTTTGATGGCCATGGCGGCAACTTATATTGTCGGTGGCGGAGCAGTAAAAATGGCAGGCTTGGCGCTGTCTTTATCGCTGATTGCGATGACGTGGAACTACGTCTACAACTACGGCTACGATAAAATTTACGGTGCTGACCGCAGCAAACGAACCAAAAAAACACGTATTCTGCACGGCTTAGGTTTCGAACTGGGTTTGATGTTGGTGTCATTCCCACTACTGATGTGGGTACTTCAACTCGATTTCTGGACAGTATTAATGATGGATATCGGGATTGTTATCTTCTTCGTGCTTTACGCAATTGCGTTCAACTGGGTGTATGACTCGATCCGAGCTCAGTTGGTTGCGACAGGAAAAGTTGCAGCTTTGGTATAGAGCTCCAGTCCGTAGCATGTAACTAGAACAAACACTAAATTGAAACTGCCAAACTACAACTTAGTTGGCAGTTTATTCATTTATGCATATAAGTTCATTGATTAACGCCCTTGTTACATAGCAAAAACATCACACAACCCGTCCTAATTAAGTCTAATAATCAACCACTCACGAAGTAGCATCACAAATCTAAACAGAAACTCCTCGTACCAGTTGTGCATCCGTTTACATACAGGTAATTTTAGCGGCCTCGAAACACATCAATTCGAGCAATGACGTTCATGCGAGCTTCTTTTTCGAACAAAAGTGTTCGGATTAACATTTCAAGTGACTTTAATTAACAATTTTATGCTCAAACGCTCACTTTTAATGTTCGTTTATTTTCGAGTTCGCAAATTTATGCACAATACACGTGCTAGATAAGCAAAACTAAAAAGGACTCGAACATGACAACAAATAAACACCCTTCTTTATTTGGGCAATGCTTAGCCGAATTTATCGGCACAGGGTTGCTCATATTTTTTGGCGTTGGCTGTGTGGCAGCACTGGTATTAACCGGTGCAACATTCGGACAATGGGAAATCAGCATCATCTGGGGCTTCGGTGTTGCTATCGCGATTTACTGTACTGCTGGTGTTTCTGGCGCACACATTAACCCGGCAGTGACCATCGCACTGGCAATGTTCCATGGCTTTGATAAGGCGAAAGTAGTGCCTTACATTATTTCTCAGCTACTTGGTGCATTCTGCTCTGCTGCTTTGGTTTACAGCCTGTACAGCAACCTATTCACTGACTACGAAATCGCACATAACTTCGTTCGTAGCAGCCAAGACGCACTATCAACTGCTGGTATCTTCTCGACTTACCCACATGCTTCACTCTCTTTCTTCGGCGCTTTTGCTGTGGAATTCGTGATTACTGCAGTGTTGATGTTTGCCATTTTAGCGTTAGGTGATGAGAACAACGGCGCATCTCGCGGCGCGATGAACCCACTGCTGATCGGTATTCTTATCGCGGTAATTGGTGGTTCTTTAGGTCCACTAACTGGCTTCGCAATGAACCCTGCTCGTGACTTCGGACCAAAACTTTTCGCTTACTTTGCGGGTTGGGATTTCGCATTGAGCGGTGCTCGTGATATTCCTTACTTCATCGTTCCAATTCTTGCTCCAATTGCTGGTGCGTGTTTTGGTGGTTGGTTGTACCCACGCGTTATCGGTGCTTACCTACCAGTAGAAGGCCAAGGCTGCACAATTCCAAACCAATGTGAAACAACAGAAGAAGCTGAACAAGCTCAAGCTTAATCCCTAAGCGACCCTACATTTACTAAAATATAAATAACAAAAGAAAAAGGATTCTTACCATGACCGAGCAAAAATACATTGTTGCCCTAGACCAAGGCACCACAAGCTCTCGCGCTGTAATCCTCGACCACGATGCAAACATCGTAAGCTCTTCTCAACGAGAATTTACTCAAATCTACCCGAAAGCGGGCTGGGTTGAGCATGATCCAATGGAAATCTGGGCAACTCAAAGCTCTACATTGGTTGAAGCACTTGCTAAAGCAGGCATTCGCAGCGACGAACTAGCGGGTATTGGTATCACTAACCAACGTGAAACCACCATTGTTTGGAACAAAGAAACAGGCAAGCCGGTTTACAACGCAATCGTATGGCAGTGTCGCCGTACAGCAGACATCTGTGAAGACCTAAAAGCACGTGGCCTAGAAGACTACGTACGTGACAATACTGGCTTAGTCCTTGACCCGTATTTCTCAGGTACAAAAGTAAAATGGATTCTAGACAACGTTGAAAGTGCTCGCGAAGACGCTGAAGCAGGCAAATTGCTATTCGGTACGGTTGATACTTGGTTGGTTTGGAAGATGACTCAAGGACGTGTACACGTTACGGATTACACTAACGCGTCTCGTACTATGTTATTTAACATCAACGACCTGTGCTGGGACCAGAAGCTGCTTGATGAAATGGGCATTCCAGCAGTCATGATGCCAGAAGTAAAACGCTCTTCAGAAGTATACGGTCAAACGAACCTTGGTGGTAAAGGCGGTACGCGTATCCCAATCGCGGGTATTGCAGGTGACCAACAAGCAGCACTTTACGGTCAAATGTGTGTAGAAGCTGGCCAAGCGAAGAATACTTACGGCACGGGTTGTTTCCTTCTAATGAACACAGGCCAAGAAAAAGTAACCTCGAAAAACGGCCTGTTAACAACACTGGCATGCGGCCCTAAAGGCGAACCAGCTTACGCACTGGAAGGTGCGGTATTCATGGGCGGTGCATCAATCCAATGGCTACGTGATGAAATGAAGCTGCTGGCTGGCGCAGAAGACTCTGAGTACTTTGCAACGAAAGTGGATTCTTCAAACGGCGTTTACGTAGTTCCTGCGTTTACTGGCCTAGGCGCACCATACTGGGATGCTTATGCTCGTGGTACGATTGTTGGTCTGACTCGTGGCGTTAACTCTAACCACATCATCCGTGCAACGCTGGAAGGTATTGCTTACCAAACTCGTGACGTACTTGACGCAATGCAAGCTGACTCTGGTATCAAGCTAGCAAAACTACGTGTTGATGGTGGCGCAGTAGCGAATAATTTCCTAATGCAGTTCCAATCAGACGTACTTGATACTGAAGTTCACCGCCCTGAAGTAACGGAAGTAACCGCTCTGGGTGCTGCTTACCTTGCCGGCCTAGCGGTTGGTTTCTGGGACAGCATCGACGAGCTTCAAGACAAAGCCGTTCTAGACCGTACCTTCATGCCACACCACGACGAAGAGAAGCGTAACCGCCGTTACAAAGGCTGGAAGCGTGCTATCAAGTGTGCACAGGTTTGGTCTGAACTGCACGATGACGACGAAGAGTAATCTAAGCGTGAGTTAACAGAGGAGCTCGAATAATCCCTTCATAGTTGATTAGATTGTTCGAACCTCAGTAAACGAAACTAAAAAGAGCACTATTTTGTGCTCTTTTTTGCGTTTCAGGCTCAAATCTTACGTTACGAGCACCGTTTTTGCGGTTTAGACATGATTCCTTACCATCATTACTTCTCTCTCTTCGTCAATTCGAGCACAATAGCGCGAGTTTATATTTTCGATTTTGACACGCTAGAGCCTTTGGCGTGCAGGGAGTGGTAAGTTAAGTGAAGCAGATACCAAGACACCAGCAGATTGTAGACCTGGTTAAAACACAAGGATATGTGAGTACCGATGAGCTCGTTGAAAAGTTCGATGTCAGCCCACAAACCATAAGACGAGACCTCAACGAACTGGCCGATGGCAACAAAATCCGTCGCTATCATGGTGGTGCTACGATTCCTTTAAGCTCAGAAAACACCTCGTATAACACGCGTAAAGCGCTTAATTTCAACGAAAAAGACGTGATCGCCGACGAACTGGTTAAGCACATCCCAGATGGTGCGACTTTGTTTGTTGATATCGGTACCACACCAGAATCAGTTGCACGTGCACTCAACAAAAATCACAAACAGTTAAGAGTCGTCACCAACAACATTAACGTGGCGAGCATCCTTCTGCCGAATCCTGAGATAAAGGTTATCTTGGCGGGTGGCGAAGTAAGAAACCGCGACGGCGGTATTGTCGGTGAAGCGACACTCGATTTCGTAAAGCAATTCCGTCTTGATTTCGGCATATTGGGGATCAGTGGTATCGACTTTGATGGCTCACTGCTCGATTTTGACTATCACGAAGTTCGAGTGAAACAAGCCATCATCGAGAACAGCCGCAGCATCTTCTTAGCCGTTGACCACACAAAGTTTGGCCGCAATGCGATGGTTAAACTCGGCAATATCTCCCAGGCGCATATGGTGTTTACCAACAAACAGCCACCAGAAGAGATTCTGAACATCCTTAAAGATTCAGCAATTCCGTTAGAAATTATCGATACTGCTCAGCCTTCAACTTCAGGCGAATAGCCTCTGCTAATCCAAGCTAGATTAAGTTGAGCTAAATTAAGTAAAGCTCTCTCATTCATTGAGCAATCAAAGCCAGATCTATTGATAAAACACTTTATCGATAGCTGGCTTTTTTAGTAACTGAACCAACAATACTTGATCCCTGTTCGTGTCACTTCTATGCTCGAATAAGTTTTATTTGAACCTCTGCTTTCATAAGCAGAGGTTTTTTTATGCTCAAATCACATAAAACGCGCATAAACGAAAATAATAAATGACCGCAAACGAAAGTTAAGATAGGATTCACTTATGTTCTAAAATGCTCGTTCGCTCAGCAAGAGGTCAAAATCATGAGTGCTCAACAAAATAATTCAAACAACAGTACATCTTCCACTTTAGACTTGATCGTGATTGGCGGCGGCATCAATGGTGCAGGCATCGCGGCAGATGCAGCAGGTCGTGGTCTCAACGTTGGCTTATACGAAGCAAATGACTTTGCTTCTGCTACTTCATCTGCAAGTTCAAAACTGATCCACGGTGGTTTACGTTACCTTGAACATTACGAGTTTCGTTTGGTTTCGGAAGCGCTTGCAGAACGCGAAGTATTGTTAAGAAAAGCACCTCATGTTGCTCAGCCAATGCGTTTCCGTTTACCTCATCGACCATTTTTACGCCCAGCTTGGATGATCCGCTGTGGCCTATTCCTTTACGATAACTTGGGTAAACGCACCACACTTCCCGGAAGTAAAACGGTAAACCTAGCGAAATCAGGTTTACTGAAGCCAGAAATGAAAACAGGTTTCGAATACTCAGATTGCTGGGTAGATGATGCGCGCATGGTATTGCTCAACGTGTTAGCGGCGAAAGAGAACAACGCTGAAATACGTAACTACTGCCGTGTTGAAAAAGCGCACCGTGAAGGCGGTATCTGGCATGTGACGATCCTTGATGTGATGACAAACCAACGCTTTGAACGTAAAGCAAAAGCGCTAGTGAATGCAGCAGGCCCTTGGGTTAAGCAATTCTTTGATGATGGATTAGAGCAGGCTTCGCCTCGTAATATTCGTTTGATCAAAGGTTCACACATTGTTGTGCCACGCATTCATGACGAACCACAAGCGTACATTCTACAAAACAAAGATAATCGTATTGTGTTCATGATCCCTTACCTAGATAAGTTCTCGATCATCGGTACTACCGACCTTGAATACAAAGGCGATCCACGTAACGTCGCAATTGATGATGTCGAAGTGGATTACTTGATTGATATTGTTAACCAACACTTTGTTAAACAGCTTGGCCGTGAAGATGTGGTTTGGACATACAGTGGCGTAAGACCGCTTTGTGACGACGAATCTGATTCACCGCAAGCGATCACTCGTGACTACACATTGGAATTAGACGCAGAGCTAGATCAAGCACCACTGCTTTCGATCTTCGGCGGCAAACTAACCACTTACCGTAAACTAGGCGAAGCAGCACTTAAGAAGTTAGAACCACACCTAACCAACATGGGTGCGCCTTGGACAGCCAACAACACGCTTCCAGGCGGTAACTTCAGCTGTAGCAGAGAGCAACTGGCGACCATGATCCACACTAAATACCCTTGGGCATCTGAAGCGTTATTGCTTCGCTACGTGACTCAATTCGGTACTTACACGTGGAAACTACTGGAAGGTGCGAATAGCGAAGCTGACCTTGGCATCCAGTTCTCAAGCGAGGCACATGGCGTTTATCAAGTTGAAATCGATTACTTGATCAATGAAGAGATGGCGATGACTGACGAAGATATTTTGTGGCGCAGAACCAAGCTAGGCCTTTACATGAGCGAATCAGAGCAGCAAACGGTGACTGATTACTTGAAAGAGAAGCTACAAAGCAAAGTCGTGAGCTTTTCTCAAGTCGGCTAATTCCACCAGCCAACAATACGGTTCAAGAACCTGATTATCACGAAGCTTAGCGTCCCCCGCGCTAAGCTTTTTTATTGTCTGCTATTTCGCTCTGAGTGAGACTTTGTTCGCACTTCCATTTTCAACAAAATCTAAATAGTGTTTTATTAATCTGCTTGATTATCAACTTCACAAAAGGTTGCTATTCTTTATCTCAACGAAACAACACATTCAAAAACGCTCGCGATGTCAGCGCTTTAATAAGGAATCTATTCCATGCAAAAAGTTATCCTGATCACTGGCTCTACCGATGGTATCGGCTTCGAAACGGCAAAAGTACTCGTTCAACAAGGTCACCACGTTTTATTGCATGGACGTAACCCAAGCAAACTAAAAGATGTTGAGCAGCAGCTTGTAACTCTCTCTACTGAAGCAAAAATCCAAAGCTACGTGGCAGACTTGTCTGTTTTGGCTGATGTGGATGCGTTGGCTGACGAAGTGATTGCTGAGCACGAGAAAATTGACGTACTGATTAACAACGCAGGCGTGTTCAACACTCCGAATCCAATCACTAAAGATGGTTTGGATGTTCGTTTTGCTGTAAACACGGTGTCGCCGTATCACCTAACCAAGCGCCTGCTGCCGGTGCTAGGCTCATCTAGCCGCGTGGTTAACCTGTCTTCAGCTGCGCAAGCCGCAGTGAGCATCGAAGCGCTAGAAGGTAAAAAACCGCTTTCTGATGGCGACGCTTACGCACAAAGCAAACTGGCGATCACTATGTGGACTCGTGAAATGGCAAAAGAATTAGGTTCTACAGGTCCAATGGTGGTTGCAGTAAATCCAGCTTCGTTACTAGGCAGTAAGATGGTGAAAGACGCTTACGGCATTGCCGGTGGTGACCTGAGCATCGGTTCTGATATTCTAGTTCGCGCATCATTGTCTGATGAGTTCGCACAAGCGGGTGGCAAATACTTTGATAACGACAACAATACTTTTGCTAACCCGCACCCAGATGCAATTTACGGTGACAAGTCGCAGCAAGTTATCGCTAAAATTGATGAGATCATCGCAGCAACGCTTTCTTAATGACAGCTACGCTCAATTGATTTTCTGATTCCAAGAAAAACGCCCTCCGCTTCTAATATATTCACTTAGAAGCGGAGGGCTTTTTCGTTAAATCGGTTTACCTCTACTTTTGCTCCCAATACGGCGGGTTGCCATAGTATTCAGAGAAGTAGTCAATGAAGGCTCTCACCTTGGGTGCAAGTAACCTTGTGCTAGGGTACACCGCCCAAATCGCGGGCTCTGAGGTTAATGGGTAATCTTCTAATATTTGAATCAGTTGACCACTTTTCAGTTGCTCATACGCACACCAATTCGACGTCACCGTGATACCCAACCCACCAATAGTAGCATCACGCAGTGCTTCGCCGTTATCCGCTCTAAAAGATCCTGAAGCCTTGATCGTTTTAGGTCCGTTTTCAGTGTGAAAAGTCCAGCTTTCTAAGCCAATCAAACTAATACACTGGTGGTCATTAAGATCTTGAGGGGTGGCTGGCTTGCCGTATTTGATTAGATAATCAGGCGATGCACACACAACACGTTTGTCTGTCGCGAGCTTACGAGCAATAAGTGTCGAATCTTTCAGTTCAGAGATTCGAATTGCGATATCGAAGCCGCCTTCTACAAGATCAACCATAGAGTCTGACAATCTGAAATCAACTTTCAAACCCGGGTAACGCTCAAGAAAGCCAGGCAATGCCGGAACAAGATGCAAACGCCCAAAAGACGCAGATGCCGTAACGCGCAACGTTCCGGTTGGTGAATCACAGCCCACACCGACCGCCGATTTGGCAGCATCGACACTCGATAACACCTCTTCAGCGTGAGGTAAGAATGCTTCTCCCTCCTCTGTTAAAGACACCTTACGAGTGGTGCGGTGGACCAAGCGAACGCCTAAATTGTCTTCCAATTTACTGATGTGCGAGCTTGCAACAGCAGGAGATAAACCAAGCTCTTGCCCAGCCATGCTGATGTTATGTGTGGAAGCTAAACGAACAAACAACTTGAGGTGTTCAATATTCATGTGATTACCAATAAAATATTAAAAATCGTGTACTAGTAACCCTCATTATGCGTCATTCACATAACAATACAACGTGTTAACTCAGTTGAATTGTGAAGATCTTATTGAACCAAAACGAAAAAAACTCCCGAAGGAGTTTTTGGTCTAAGTCTGCAATTCGCCATTTAGCTAATCAACAAAACTACCCGCTCACTAGCCAGTTAAACGTGCATGCAGTGCATCTTTCAGTACAGAACGATCGTGTTTCAGTTGGTGCATCGAGCCGTCATCAATGGGTGAATCTTTCAGCTCAAGCTTACGAATCTCTTTATCAAGGTTGTCGTATGTCTTCATGTCTGCAGCAAAGCCATCGTCAGTTTTAACAAGCTCAGCAATTTTATCTTTCATTTCAGGAAATTCGTGAACAAGAGAATGATTTTCACCTAGCATAGAAACCTCTTAAGTTGAGTAAAGTGATTGGTATTAAACATATTCATTATTTACCTTAGCAAGGGACTCAAATAACAAATGAGATCCAGTACACAGCATAGAACATAAAACAACCAACCTAATATTCACAAGCACATGAACATCACATCACATCACATCACATCACATCACATCACATCACATCACCATTTAAGCAATAAAAAAGCTCTGTAAAACTACAGAGCTCGATTAAATACTCACAGGCAAGGTTGAGTTAACTACTACACCCTTGAGTATGAACTCGGTTCATGTCGTCACCGACTTGTGCTTCTTGAGACCCTGTCGATTGGCATCCCGCCACAAACAATAACGTCACAGATAAGATAAGCCATTTCATAATAAATCCTCTTTTGGTCATGACTAAAGCATAGTGCTTAAAAGCGCGGATACCTCAGCCATTAACTAAAGCCTTACCTGCCGATAAAGCCTTGGTTAATGAACAAAGCATCGCTTCATTAATTAACGACCTGCTTTTGTACAAAAAACTTTCACTCAACTGAATAAAAATCGCACAAAGTAAAAGAAGAATAGCTGTGGAGCCATGACGAGGATTTTAAAAATGAGTCGCTATAAGCTAGTCACTCGTTGCCAAACGCACTGCCGCTTCTGCATGGATGGCAGTGGTATCAAACAGTGGCACATCGGTGTGTTGCTGTTGAATCAGTAGCGCGATTTCAGTACATCCTAGAATCACAGCCTCAGCCCCTTGTTGGCTTAGCTTCTCAATGATTTGACGATATACATCTCGAGATTCTTCTTTTACTTCACCTCGACACAACTCTTGATAAATGATGTTGTGGACTTGCTTTCGGTCACTCTCATCAGGAATGACGACATCGATTCCAAATTGATTGCTCAGGCGCCCTTTGTAGAAATCTTGCTCCATTGTGAAAGCGGTACCGAGTAATCCGACTTTCTTCACGCCCTGCTCAAGCAACTTCTGCGCCGTGGTATCAGCGATGTGCAAGATAGGAATCGTGATCTTCTCTTCGATCTCAGGAACGACCTTATGCATGGTATTAGTACAGATCAAGATGAAGTCCGCCCCGCCCTTCTCTACCGATAAAGCCGCGTCCGATAATATATCTGCTGTCTCTGCCCAACGACCTTGGTGTTGCAGCTTTCCTATCTCATCGAAGTTCACGCTATACATACAAACCTTTGCAGAATTGAGCCCGCCAAGCGCGGCTTTTACACCCTCGTTAATGGATTTATAGTAGCTCATTGTCGATTCCCAACTCATGCCGCCAAGCAATCCGATCGTTTTCATTTTTCTATTCCTTTAATTTCTGACTATCCCGATTAAAGCGTCATGCGTTGAAAATTTATAGTACGTTCTTGCTTAAAGCGAGCCTAAACCTCCGTTCACAAAAAAGGCTCGAATCAAAAATCCGAGCCTTTGTGCTTTTATCAAAGGAAACCTTGGCGTTAGTACACCTCACACCAATCGGCTTTCATGTCGATCAACGTCCAATCATCTCTAGAGTTCGCTTCATCGAGTGCTTTATCCAACTTACCAACATGAGACTTACGATCGTACTGCCACTCACGCTCGGCATCGGTATGGTGAACAATCATAGCCATTGAGTTCGGTTGGCTCGTTGCCCACTGCATCATCGCTTGGTCACCGTCTGAGTTACCTACGGCTAAAATAGGCTTCTTACCGATAATATGCTGAATGTTAGTGACCTTTCCGGCTTTGTCATCGATGGTCAAAATGGACGAATCTTTGGTCACCGTCGGATTACCATCGTTGTAGCTGTAGTTGTATTTAAGCGCGCTACCAATAATCTGCTCTGGCGGGATGTTATAAGCTTGCGGAGCCCACGCTCGCATGAAGTCAACGCCACCACCCGACACAATGTAAGTTTTAAAATCATGATCTTGCAGGTAGGTCAGCATCTCTTTCATTGGCTGATAAGTCAGATCTGTGTACGCTTTATTGAAGCGCTCGTCTTTTGCTACCGCTAACCATTGCTTAACGTCTTGCTGGTATTGTTCAACTGTCATACCAGAATGTGTCGCCATGATGATTTTCAATAACCCTTCTTCACCGCTGCCAAGAACGCTCTCAATATCCCCTTCAAGTACAAACTTAAACGGTGCTTCCGTTTTCCATTCAGGGTGCTCTGGCGCCATCTCTTTTACACGGTCCAACGCAAACGCCAATTGGAAGTAGTAAGGCTTTTCTGACCAAAGCGTACCGTCGTTATCAAATACGGCGATGCGATTTTCAATTGCCACAAACGTATCAGACTCAGCTTTGGTGGCTTGCCCAACAAAGTCGACGATAGCTGTTTTACTCTCGCTGTCCTTCCAAGAAGGCAGCAAATTGGGGTCACAATCTTTAGCAAAAGATGAGAAAGAGAGACTGGATAAAATCGCGACTGACAAAAGGGTTATTTTCTTCATAGCACTACCATGTTGTTGAATTAATTACCGGGTTTAATGTAATTCATCCTAGTTGGTCTACTCTGATTTTCCACTTATGGACACTATAACCAATGTTCATGTTGGTATTAGATTAGTGCCACAACGAAGACTGGCTGGGTGCCCTGCGATGTATTTATCGATAATTTAAATTTGAAAAGAGAACAAATAACAAAAAGCAGAACTTCAATTTCTCAAAGTTCTGCTTTTTTAATTCGTTACGGCTTACGCTCTGCGCTTTTTGAAAGCGTGCCAGCCAGCGCTGAGAATTGTTTTTAACACCACACCTAATGCGCTTAGTTTAGGGTCGGCATTCTTGCCAGAGGCAATGCGCCACATCTGATGTTCATACCAAACCAGCCCGACCATCGCCACTTTGTCTAAAGCGGGCTTTCCTGTGGTTGGCACCGTTAACGGCATGCCGTGGCTAGGGTTTTCAATTAACTTGTTAGGGAAATCAGGATCAACCGCCATTGTGCGCGCAATACCAATAAAATCGGTCGCCGAGGAGTTTAATGCTTCATTCATTGCTTGCGCGGTTCGAAAACCTCCCGTGACCACCAGCGGCGTGCTCACAAGCTTTCTCGCCTTAACCATGTAATCCATAAAATAGGCTTCACGCTTTACTGTACTGGTCTTCAATGGCTCGGCTTTGTTTTTTGAGCCCATCATTAATGGGCTTTCATAGGTGCCGCCGGAGATCTCAATCAGATCGATACCGTTATCACTCAGTGTTTGCACAACCTGCATCGATTCTTCTTCAGTGAAGCCTCCTTTCATAAAGTCGGCGCTGTTGAGCTTAATTCCGACAGGGAAATCGTCATCAACCTCTCTTCGAATCGCGCGATAAACCTCAAGTACGAAACGAAGTCTGTTTTCGAGTGAGCCACCCCATTTGTCTTGACGTTGATTGTGTCTCGAAGACAAAAACTGACTCACAAGATAACCATGAGCACCGTGAATCTGCACGCCAGTAAAACCGGCTTGTTTTGCAAGCTTTGCGCTCAGCGCGAACTTATCAATGATTGCGATTATTTCCGTCTCAGTCAGAGCTCGTGGCGTATTGAAGCCTTTTTCTAATCCACGCTCTAAAGAGATAGCCGAAGGAGCTACGGGGCTATCACATAAGAATTTAGGGATTTGCTTACCGGGATGATTCAATTGCATCCATATTTGCGAACCATTCTGTGTTCCAGCCTTCGCCCACTCACGAAATATGGTTAAATCACTGTGCTCATCCAACACAACGTTTTTAGGTTCACCAAGTGCACCTCTGTCGACCATCACGTTGCCCGTCATGGATAGACCAATTCCCCCTCGAGCCCAACGCTGGTAAAGCGTGACTAAACCTTGCTTAGGGTTATGGTGTTTATCACCTAGCTGCTCACTCATTGCCGATTTGAACAGGCGATTTTTGATTACTTGGCCATTAGGAAGAGAGAAAGGGACATTGAGGGAGATCGGATTCATGCGCGCGGTTACTTTCTTTTGTTCTATAAGTTGGGTTCAGTATGCCCTATTTTATCCGACAATTCTGAGCATTTAACGTCTA
This sequence comes from Vibrio cyclitrophicus, assembly GCA_023206055.1. Classification (NCBI taxonomy): domain Bacteria; kingdom Pseudomonadati; phylum Pseudomonadota; class Gammaproteobacteria; order Vibrionales; family Vibrionaceae; genus Vibrio; species Vibrio cyclitrophicus. The sequence goes on from CP065367.1 coordinate 1,249,673, forward strand.
TATCGAAGCAAGTTTTGCTCAATAATAAATGCCAGCTGCATAACAGTTGGCATTAATCGATTATAAACAGAATTTCAAAAATCGGAGCTGGCACTGCGAGGTCACGCTGACAAGAAAGGCTCACCCTCCCCTTTACGCTCATGGTAATTGTCGTTATTGTAATTTTCTACGTCATCATCACAAGGACTGGCTGAGAGTTATGAACAGCACGATTGAAACTATTCTGGGGCACCGCTCCATTCGTCAATATACAGATCAACCAATAGAGCAACAGCACCTCGATTTAATTGTTCAGGCAGGCCTTGCCGCGTCATCATCGAGCTTACTGCAAGCTGTTTCCATTATCAGAATCACGGACAAAGAGAAGCGTAAGCTGCTAGCCGAATACGCAGGTAACCAAGCTTACGTTGAAAATGCGGCCGAGTTTTTGGTGTTCTGTATCGACTATCAACGCCACGCTCAGATTAACCCTGAAGTGAAAACCGACTTTACCGAGCTTACCCTGATTGGCGCGGTAGATTCTGGCATCATGGCGCAAAATTGCATGTTGGCTGCTGAGTCACTAGGCTTAGGTGGCGTGTACATTGGTGGCCTGCGTAACAGCGCGCAACAAGTCGATGAACTGTTAGAACTTCCACAACACACCGCCGTGTTATTCGGGATGTGCTTAGGTCACCCGGCACAACAACCAGAGGTTAAACCTCGCCTTCCTGCACACGTGGTGATGCACGAAAACCAATACCAACCGCTGAGCCTAGATGACATTGCCAGCTACGATGATTCAATGCAGAGCTACTACGCAAACCGTTCAAGCAACCAAAAGCAGAGCAGTTGGTCACAACAGATCACTCAAAAGCTGTCTGGCGAATCTCGCCCACATATCCTGCCTTACTTGAACAGTAAGCAGTTGACTAAGCGATAGACCGTTAAACGATTTCAGCAAACAGCAGCACAAACAAAAATGTCAGCGTATTATGCGCTGATATTTTTCATTTCTACGGTGCTAACTCTTTTACAAGTATTTCTCAATCGGTAGCAGTTGTAAGAAACCTGATTGCATCCGTTCCCACTTGCCGGTTTCTGGTTCGCTGTCCCAGCTTTGTTCACCTGAATACCAATACACGTCACCGTCTTCAAGCTCCAAGCGCCAGCTATTGTCTTCGCTCATCGCCTGCTCAATAGTTTCAGCTAGCGTTTCAGCAATCGCTTTGTTCTCGATGATTAACACTGATTCAGTGTTTAGGTAGGTCGAACGCAGGTTAAAGTTAAATGAGCCAATACTCGCGATACTGCGGTCAAACACGACAGATTTAGCATGTAAGCCATAAGCAGTCTCAGGTGCGCACTTAGATACGTCTTGGGTAGATGCTTCACACAACTTGGAATCTGGTTTTAACTCAAACAAATCGATGCCATGTTCTAGCATGTCGTAGCGTCGACCCGCGTAAGCAGAATGATTAGTCACCAGATCATTAGAGGCCATTGAGTTGGTCAGTGCTTTTATCTCAACGCCCTCATTGTTCAAATTTTGCCACTCACCTAGCTGGCCGTCATCGAATACCAAGTAAGCTGATTCAAGCAAGATCTCTTGTTTCGATTCGCTTGCTAACTGCCCTAGTAAGATTGCCGTTTCTTTCGGTTGATCGGTATTGTCTGAATCGACAGGCACAGGGCGATCGTAAGCAAAACGCGCATTCACCCAAGTCATCTCATCAAGCGCCTCTTTCAGCAAGATACCTGCCGCTTCACGATTTAATGGTAACGCTGGGTAATTTTTGTATTGCGGAACGGTTATATCGTCAATCTTTGAAAGATCCGGTTGTTCGTCGTCACCCAACATATCGACAGGGTAAGACCAACGACTGTCCCAATATTCAATAAAGCTGGTTTGGATAGTGGTAACGACTGTACCCATCACCAATACATCACGATCTCGGAAGTTGATTTCATCAGAAAGGTCAAAGTATTCATCACCAATATTACGTCCACCCACTACAGACAAGGTGCCGTCTACGGTAAATGACTTGTTGTGCATACGGCGGTTTAAGCGAGAGAAATCACCAAGGAAGCTCAACCACTTACTGAAACCACGACGTGTTGGCGTTGGGTTGAAGATTCGGATCTCGACGTTCGAGTGTGCGTCGAGTGCTGATAACAACCCTTCGCGCTCGTTGAGGTTGATGTCATCCAACATTACTCGAACTTTAACACCACGGTCAGCGGCTGCTAATAAACGACTCGCTAGGTACCTACCCGATACGTCAGAGTTCCAGATGTAATATTGAATATCAATGGTGTGTTCTGCACTTTCAACCAACGCCAAACGCTCTGCTAATGCATCCCAACCGGACTCTTGTAAACGAACGGCGGTCGTCGACTGCTCTGATGTTTGAGGTTGATATTCATTCGCTAAAACCGACAAAGTGCTTGGTCCATAGGAGGTGTACGGTTCTGCTTGGTGATCGATGCCTTCTGGTAAAGAAGAACAGCCGCCCAAAATAGCGACCAAAATTAAGGTTAAACTGATGCGTTGGAGCACAGGCATGTGTCTGACTTCCTTTTCACGATGACGTCTTTAGAAACTGTCCCGACAGCTTTGCGACTCACAAGCTGTTCAGGTCTATTCATTGATTATTACTGCTAAAGACTGAAATTTATAGGTAATTATCCACTATAAATGAAACATCAGTAATTCATCGTTGGCAACGCCCTCCCTCTCATTAAAATTTTTGCGGAGAAATCATGAAAATTTCAACTGTTCGATACCCAAGCAGTATAGACCTAAAGGTTTTTTCACCATCTCGACCGTAATCTCTGTTTTATCTGGGTTGCAGTTCAAGGCAAGCGCATAACCATGCAGATAGTCCACCAGTAAATGAAGGGCATTTTCGGTTTGCTCTGATGTGAGATTAAGTGGGTTCATCACCGCTTCAAAGCGCTCGCTAAACACCTCAACTGGCCCAAGAGATTTCATTGTCAGCAGGGTTTCGAGCAACCCACGATAGTCATTCAACATCGACAGGTAACTCACGCTGAGTTGATAAAGGTTCTCTTGCCACACTTGATTTTGTTGAGGCTGAGCAACTTCTCCAACCAAAGAGACAGTGATCGATTCTAAGAGATCGTTTTTATTCTTGAAATAGTGGTAAATCGCCATCGCATCGACACCGAGCTCTGTCGCCAACCCTCGAATGCTCGGTACTTTTCCAGTGTCTCGCATCATGCTTTTTGCCGTATCTAAGATCTTTTCGGCACTCAGTTGGCTTGATCCACTTTTTGGGCGACCTCGTTTTTGATCCTTGACAGTCATACCGTCACCTTTTAAACTTTATTTCTACACTGTAGAATATTTTAATTTATTACGGTGTAAATGCCAAGTTTCTCATCGATATCGGAGTTAAAAATGTCAAATATTGTATTTATCGCAACTAGCCTTGACGGTTACATTGCAGACAAGCAAGGCGGCTTAGATTGGCTGCAAGCAATTCCAAATCCAGAGGGTGATGACATGGGTTACAACGCCCATACTGATCGCATTGATGCTTTGGTCATGGGCCGCAACACGATGGATATGGTGTTGAGCTTCGGTATTGATTGGCCTTACAGCAAACCGGTATATGTGCTGAGTAACACCTTGACGGAAATGCCTAAGGAACTGGAAGGTAAAGTTTTTTTAATAAAGGGCGAGTTAACTCAGATCATCGAGGATCTGAACAGCAAAGGCATGAACAACCTTTACATTGATGGCGGCGTCACCATTCAAAACTTCATGAAAGAAGACCTGATTGACGAGCTGATCATCTCGACGATTCCCGTCGTTCTTGGTGGTGGCTCTCCTTTGTTTGGTGACTTAGTCTCTCCTCTCGACTTTACACTGAAAGGCGTCAAAACTTACTTAGATGAGATTGTACAAACTCACTACTTGCGTAAGCGTTAGACTATTGTTCATATAAAGGGAATGTAACGATCAACACTGAAAACAGTGTTCACGCAGCATAACCTTTATCGTCCCTACACAAACCTCCCCTAAAGTAGTACCATTTATCGTATCTCATTCTTAATGGTATCTGGGTCTTATGAAGCTTTTAGTCGATCGCACTGGTGAACAGTTTTTAGAAATTCTGAAAGAGTCGGGAGACAATCTGACGGTTCAATTCATTAGCAATGAAGGCAATCGAAAGGGTAAGCCATTCCAAGATAGCTTGAGTGGTTTGTTCCTCACAGGTTGGAAGCCTCGCACGACCTCAACTGCCATTGGCCTAGAACGCTTTAAGCAAGGCAAGCTGCAAGATCCTAAAGTTAGCTTTGCGCTACACCAGCTCTACCCGCTCGGCCGAGATGTCAAATTGCCTTCTGGTGACATCGCCACAGTCGCAAGTTACGCCAATACTCATAGCGATGGCTACTACATGTTTGTGCGCCTACACAATGGGTTAACCAGACTTAAGATTACGCCCGATTGGGAACTGCAACCTTCCGCTCAAAGATTAGCTCTGCCTTATTACCCAGCCCCTAGAACTAAAAAAGAGCTCGACAACATTGACGACTTTGATTCGTGGGCGGGCGGTTTTTAAACACTCTTTAACTACGCCTAGTAGCACATAATTCCCATGTTATTATCAATTAATTTTTGATAATAATTCAAATGTAGCGCTGTTTATCGTTTCAAATATTCCTACTATTATTTATCAATCGACACAGACTGCAGTTCAATGAACAAGAGTAGCGCTGTAAACACAGACAAATCACCATTTCGGTGAAAAATAATATAGGTACGAACATGACTCAACTGACTATCATCGCAAACATCGTCGCTAACGAAGGCAAAATTGAATTAGTTAAAGCAGAGCTGCTAAAACTGATTGATATTACTCGCGCTGAAGAAGGCTGCATCAACTACGACCTTCACCAAGACAATGAAAACCCAGCTCACTTCACTTTCTACGAAAACTGGACGTCTCGCGAACTTTGGCAAACACACATGGGGAATACTCACCTTGCTGAGTACATGGCTGCAACGGAAGGCAGTGTTGCGTCATTTACACTTAACGAGATGACGAAAATCGCTTAAGTCTTTATTCCAAGATCTTAATTTGAAGTCCCTGCTGAATATCAGCGGGGCTTTTTCGTTTCAATATTTTCCCGCCTAGGCTTACATATCTCAATTACAGTTTTAAACGAGGCTGAATGAAATCAATAAACGAAATCCCCCATATACACAAAGGCTGCAAACGCAGCCTTTGTGTATATGGGTTCGAATGGAGTTATTGAAAAACACAACTCTAGTTCGTATAGCTCACCTAACATCACTCAATAACCACATCTGCTCGGCGATTCAATGCACGACCTTGTTTGTTATGATTTGAAGCGATAGGTTGGGTTTCCCCCAAGCTTTTTATTGTCAGGTTCTGGCTAGGTACGCCTTCTTCTTTGAGTACTTTCGCGGTTTGGTCAGCTCTTCTGAACCCTAGGCCTTGGTTGTATTCTTCAGTACCAATAGCATCGGTATGGCCTTCAACTACCAACTTCTGCTCCGCTTCGGCAAACCCCAAGCTAAAGTGTTCCAATGCTCGTTGAGCCATTGGAGTGATAGCGTCACTATCAAAGGCGAAGTTCACGCGCATCACGACAGGTGACTGGTCATTGAGCATCGAAGGCGATGCAACAAAGCTGTTGCAATCACCTAAACGACGATTCTGCATAGCCTTGTCCAGTAATGCTTGCTGTACGTGATTCCCATCTGGACGAGCCTTCACAGCCAAATAGCCTTGTCGGTGCGTACCTATGCCGGTCACAGCCCCAATATCCACTGCATGCTGAAACTCAATCACACCGGTATCGCAGTAATATTGTTGAGGCTCCGATTGCGCCGAAAATGCGGTGAGCACCAACGCAGTTGCAAGGCTCAATGTCGAATTCCTGTTCATAAGCACTCCTAATAAAGTTGAGTCACACCGTTACTTTTCGCCCCACGGCGAATAAGCTCTTCAATACTTTCTTTCAGTTGATCGAGGTTCGTCACGTCAATGATGTCTTTTGGGTCTAGAACACAATCTTGATAACCACTCTGTTGAGAAGCCTGGAAATCAATGCCAATAACGCCAATAAACAAACCAGGAATCAGCTCTCTGGCTTTGTTGCACATACCAGCTTCAACTAAGTTACCAAGAATGCCGTTGTTAGGACTTTCTTGGCCATCAGTTAAGACAAACAACATTTTTAACTTATTGTCATAAGCCTCGACCTCATCCGGGTCATTCGTCTCTGGTTTACCAGCAGCAAGTAACTGAAATCCACGCAACATTCCTTGGAATGCTGCAGTGCTGCCATTTGCCCACATATCGTAAACACCGAAAGCTTCATGCTCTTTTCCGTTGTACTTTTCACCTAATAAAGTGATCAGATCATTAGTTAACTCTACGTTCTGGAACTGGGATTCATTACTACTCCCATATCCTTGATATAAGCTAACATCCTTAACGCGATAGAAAGTACTATCATTAATCACTTTGTTTTCAAGTAACCTATTGACGCTATCTGCGTAGTCAACATAGTCCGGATTATCGGGATACCAATCATCATGTGATATAAGAATGTCATTGAGACGTTTAACACAATCATGATCACATGTGCTTCCCTTTCCTCTCCACCAACTTGTATTCCATTGATTCATGTAGTTACGGGTGCGATTGTCCTCCAAGTCAGATTTGCAAGTGTTGGGATCAATAGCGTTAACACATTCATCATAGTTACGGCTATTGGAACGTAAGCCATCCCAATCGATATCATAGTAACCATCATCAGAATCAATATCGTTTACTTCTTTTGAACGTGAATATACTAATTGCGACGCCGCAACCGTATGACCACTTACCACTTCCCGTGTCCTTATATTAAACGGCACAACACCAATTCTGTTGTCTAACCTATCTGGTATGGTTTCCCATTCATACTTACCGTTAGCTTGTTTCACCTTAACATTGCACTCACCTTTTTTTATTTTGTGGCACAGTGCGGTTTCAGCAAGTTCCCTGACAGCATCTTTCAAGTCCCAAAGCTTACAGTCGCCATCATCACACACACATTCATCCTTTTCATAATTCCGATAATTTGAACAAAATTCAACCTTGCCCCACTCCCAATTCATCGATCCAGAGAAATCTGAAACCAGCATGAGGTCAATATTGTTATCACCAAGAAACATCGGGTATTTCTTCGCTACTGATTGACCCGTAATGACTTGTGTTTCATCAAACGATGGTATGAATTGACTGGCAAACCAGGATTGATGTGTTGTACTTGCAGCAACGCGATACTGAATGTGCTCTGGTGTTTCCGTTGCTTCTATCCACTCTTGATGTTCCCACTCCGAAGTTATACCAATACCCTTTGCTCCGCGAACATAGGCCTTAACATAACCTGTTGCTAACTTGTTGGTCTCATTCTCATCTCGATAGTCAGCAATAGTGACAGCGATAGCTGCCGCTTCTAATGAATCATTCAAGCGTGCCGATGTTTGGATGTATCTTGTTCCTTCTACGGATAAGAAAGTAAAGCCCATAACTGGAACCAAGGCCAAAGCGAGCCAAATGGCTGCGACACCTTGTTGCTTCTGTCTCAAACTCAAATTTGTTTTCATCATTACCTCCCCGGCATCACCGATGTCGAAGATAGTGTTAAGGTCTCAGATGAGTTGGTGAAGACGCCAAACCAAGATGGATAGGTTTCACATACTGTCACGCTATAGAGTGGAAAATCCACTCCATCCTCTGTTGGAACCAATACCTTAAACGCTTCACTTTCAATCTCAGGTACATTGCAATTCACCGACTTATCTACTTCTTCGGGACTTTCAGGTTCATTGTTATCTTCAAGGCTGTCACTATCGATACTCACTGGTGTAGTTTTATTAACTAGAGATTGAATGTTAATCATCACTGAATCCGCTTCTTGACCAAGTAGCCTTGCGGCCAGCTTTTGCATATCTTCCAGCTGCTGTTGTTGAACGTTTAGGTTTGTTCCATCTTGAACATCACCGTCGTAATAGCGAGTCCGCTCTTTAAGGATGTTCACCAGCGCAAATGAGGTGCGGTCTAGCGCAGATTGCATAAGTAGTTTGTGGCTTAAATCTGTCGAAAAAAGATAAATCAAACACAAGACCATCAGCACTAAAGCAAGCTCGACAGTAAAAGAACCCGTTTGTAAAAGTCGGCTATTCGTTTTCATCTGGCCACTCCTCATGTTCGAGGTTCAACACCATAGTTCGAGAGATAGGCATGCTGCTCGATGTAAACAAGTGAGTCATCGGTGAAAAATCGTAACTTACCGTCAACTCTGCAAGACTGTAATCAAAGCTCTCAACCTCACTGCTTTCACCGCCAAAGCTGATGGACGTGGTACCCGCTACAAACGCGGTATAATCGTCATAATAAACACCGGTAATTGAAAACTTGTCTGGTGTAACCAAAAAGCTCCACAGTTCACCGCTTTGTTTGATCAATACGTCAAACTGATCTTGATAGAACTCGTGTATATCACTTGGCTCTTTGCTTTCATGCAGTTTAATCTTGGTATTTCTTATTGTTTCTCGTAGTGAGTAGTCCACTAAGTTAGTGATATATACCTGATAACTGCTCTCAAAAATAATCACAGTCGATAGAATTAAAACTAAGGCCCCGAGCGCAAACTCTACTGCTATGACACCCTTTTGGCGCTTCCGAAGATTCACGTTCATACATCACTCCTCACGTCCTACTTGGTAAAGAATGTGGTGAATATCCTCATCACTATAATCCGCCTCCAATAAGGAGCGAGCATCCTCATAACGCCCTAGCTTAGATAGTGCTAATGCCAGATTCGCATTAACCGTTTTGTTTTGCGGCTGCCGTTCAATAAGCGGAGCTAATATTGCTACCACCGAGCGGTAATCGGACTTAGCCAAATAGACCACGGCGAGATTATTCTTAATCGTCGCCTCATCGTAGCCCTGCACTCTCGCTCGATTAAAAGCCGTTGTTGCTGGTTCAAAGTGCTCTAATCGTGAGTAAGAGATACCTATCAAGTTGTGTACTTGAGCCCCATTATTACCGAGCTCTAACGAATCAAAATAATAGGATAACGCCTCTTCATCATTCCCCATATCAGCCGCCACTTGTCCCATCAAAAGCGCCATTTTTTCATTAGAATAACCATGTTCACTGAGATAACGGGTATAGAAACTCGCAGATTCAACATCACCAATTTGATAATAGGCATGCGCAATCGCATCCATAGCTTCATAATCATCGGGATCCGTTTCCAAGCGTTGTCGATAATGTGCAATTACCCCTTGATAGTTACCAATATTCAGCATGTTTTGCATTGAGCTAGCTTGTTCATCAGGAGTAGATTGGCAACCGACAAGAGAGGCAAATAACAATTGGAGTGCCAATATACGGAATAATTGATTCATTACTGGCCTCCCATTGCGTCCATAACTTGAATAATGCCCGGAGCTAAAATCAGAGCCACAATCGGCATCAGAATAAGCAAAATAAGTGGGACACTCATTTTTGAAGAGAGCTTGCCAACCTTCTCTTCAATCGTGAGTACTTGCATCTTGCGCATGTCTTCTGCCAAGTCCCCCAGCACTTGTGCAATAGAGGTGCCGTAGTTCAGGTTTTGTAATATTGTCAGCACAAAGCTTTGCACGATATTGGTAGGCACTCTCTCAGAGAAGTCATTCAGCGCACGCTCAAGGCCAATCAGTTTCGCCGAGTCTGACGTACGTTTAACTTGGTAGCAGAGATCCTTATCGAACGCCTCAAACTCTTGTCCCAAATAATCTAACGAGGCTTCGATTGTCATCCCGGTTTGCACGCAAACTGCCATCATATCCAGCAAATAAGGTAGCTTTCCTGAGATCTTTTTGATCAACAAGGCTTTGCGCATATTAAGTAGGATATCTGGCACAATGATGGTCAACACCAACATCATTGGCACCGCCATCATTCGCACCTGAGCTGAAAGCTCGACAATAAACAGTATTGCGATAACGACTAGCGCAACTGCGACTTTCAACGGAAAGTAGTACTTGGCGTAGTCGCGATGATAAAGGCCAGCTTCAACCAATTTGACCTCTATCTCGCTGCGATAATGCTGTCCGAAACTGATGAAATAATCACCAATGACAGAACCCATGGTTCGATGTGAACCTTGGACGTATTTCCCTACTCGTTCTCGACGTTGTTGTTGGAAATACAGCTCAAAGATTCCCCACAATACGGCGCCCAAAAAAAGAAGTATCGTAATGGTGCTATTCATAAGCTGACTCCTTTCACAAGCAACCAAACGATAAACAACCCCAATAACTCACTGCCAATCACATAGATAATCACCCAATTACCAATAGGATCTTCCATCAGAATCTCTAAGTTGTGTGGCGCGATTTGGCTGATCAATATGGTGAAACCAAGAGGAATGGCGGCAACGATCTTTGCAGACACTCGCGCTTCCGAAGTCATCGACATTTTTTTCTTCTCTAGAGTCCTCGTATCAACCAGTACTCGAATCAATCGAGCAAGCACGTTCTTAAGTTGCCCACCTCGGGCAAGGTTGGCTTTAAGCGCAAGTGTGAAGAACACAAACTCTGGGTAAGGGTAATGACGACAGGCGCGATCTAATACCACTTCTGGTGCCTCCCCCATTTTCAAGCGCTCACTCATGAGCTTAAACTCATGGCCGATGGTGGTATCGATTTTCTCGCCAACGTAACCAATCGCATGCATTAAGCTGTCACCCGCAGTGACGGCACTCATCAGCATATTCAGCACATCAGGAAAGCTATTGGTAAACAGCTTGCGACGACGATTGACCAAGTATCGATAACCGATAAATAGCAGCGCCAACCACATGACGACAAACATCCAAAGCGAGCCAAATCGAGCAATTTCTGTCATCACATACCACAACATGAACGCCGTACCTAAAGTATATAAGGTGATGTAAAGTGCCGATCTTGGACCTAAAACATCGGCAACCAATCGGGCATCCGACATCAAACTCTGCCAACGCTTTCGATTCGTGAGTTCGTTAATATTAATAGCATGCAAGTTCGCCAAATCCCCACTGTCTTCGAAATCGAAATACTGGTTAATTTTCTTTTTCTTGTCGCCTCTCATCATCAAAATAGCGATGGAGCCTAATATCAACGCAACCCAAAGCATCATTATCTCTCCCCTTTGAATGACTGCATTAGCTCATCATACAAACCGTAAAAGTGGGCTTTTTTCACCAACTCTGAGCGTTGCATGATACCGCTAGTGACAAAATCACCGGTGACGGTGTCGCGATATTCACTATCATTGAAATCAAATCGGTAAATTTCTTCTAATACGACGTTGTCTCCCTCTAATCCAACAACCTCACAGATGCTGGTGATTTTTCGCGAACCGTCTCTCAAGCGGTTTATTTGAATAATAAGTTGGACCGCACTAACGATCGAACGGCGAATCGCATCAAGGGGTTGGTTCAGGTTCGCCATCATCACCATAGACTCAACACGAGCAATTGCATCACGCGGTGAATTGGCATGAAGTGTCGACATTGAGCCATCATGGCCTGTGTTCATGGCTTGGAGCATTTCAAACGCTTCACCACTACGACACTCACCCAAGATGATCCGATCAGGTCGCATACGCAGAGCATTAATAACAAGGTCTCGCTGAGTGACTGCACCTGTTCGCTCCACACTTTCAGCACGAGTTTCCATACGCACTAAGTTCATTTGATGGAGTCGCAATTCAGCCGCATCCTCAATGGTCACGATGCGTTCATCATCCGCAACGTAATGAGATAATGCGTTGAGCAAAGTTGTTTTACCTGAACCTGTTCCTCCGGATATCAGCACATTCATTCGGCATCGAGCCGCTATCATCAATACTCGAGCCATATCTGATGACATGCTTCCGTAATTCACCAAGTCTTCAAAACCGATATTCTGTTCCCTGAACTTACGAATAGAGATGGATGTGCCATCAAGCACAATTGGAGGGATAACGATATTTACACGACTACCGTCTTCCAAGCGCGCATCCACGGTAGGCGATAATTCATCGACTCGGCGGCCGACACGCGAGGCGATACGCTTGGCTATTGCTAGCACCTGGTCTTCATTAACGAAGGTGATATCAGACTTTTGGATTCGCCCATTTCGTTCATAGAAAATACGCTCAGGTCCATTGACCATGATATCGGTGATGGACTGATCTTCGACTAAGGGTTGTAGCGGACCAAGCCCAAATATCTCATCGATCAAACTTTTCACCAAGCCCGCTTTCATCAAGCCCGTAATAGGTCGGCCATAGTTCGACACTAGCATCTCAACCGCATTACGAATCTGGCTTTCTAGCTCGTCTTGACTCATCTGCTGAGCCGCTTCCACATCCATGGCTTCAAAAATTTGGCTGCGAAATGCGAGGTACAACTCTTTATTTGAACTCATTTACGTGCCTTCTTTGTTAACCAATGTGAGAACAAACCATGCTCTACAGGTTGCCCTTGGATCAAACTAGCAAGGCTACAAATTGAATCTCGAATATGTCGGTCATGCTTATGTGCACTCTTACCATCGACAATGATGTGTGAAAGGTTGCTACAATAGTCGAACAGCAAATCAACAGGTGTTCCCAAATAGTTCTCTAGTTCTTTAGAATGCAGCACAAAGGCTTTATGAGGTCGATGATGGTTCACAACGGTAAGCAAGCGCGTTTTACGAGATTGAGAAATACGTGCGTTTTGCAGTTTCTCTAGCAAGACTCTCGCATTACGTACAGAAGAAACCGACGCGTCGCTGACGACCACGACCACATCGTAGTTATCGATAAGTTCTTGAGGGATAACCTCAAAATCAACACTGCCCGAGAAATCTTCAATGACAAAGTTGGTCGAGCGAGAAAGCAGTTCATACAAGGTATTGGTATATTGCAGAACATCTTCTTGTTTCTTTTCGCTATCCAAGGCCAACAAGCGTAAGTTCTGACGCACTCGGATGAGATAACTTAAAGCGCCCTCTTCGTCCAACTCATGAATGGGTGCGGTAAACTCGTCGATGTTTTGGCGAGAAAAATCATCCAAGGAGAGCAAAACATCCATATTGCTATGATTACCGTGGTGATCAACAACGATAGTGTCACTGCTTCGAATGGATAAGTACGACGCCAACTCACAACAAATGAACGACACCCCAAGCCCACCTTTTGCACCAACAACAGCAACACGCTTCGCTTTGCGGTGTTCGCTCACCCCGGCAAACGATTTTAAGTTGCTCTCTACGTGCATTAAGAAGTCAGCCAAATCGGATTTACTAAAAGGCCAAAGCATGTAATAAAATCCAATATCACGAAGCGCCCGTACGGTAGAGATCGAGTCTTCTTTACCAATAACAATGATCCCTTTGTGAGTAGGGAGCTTGCTAGCAAAGCGTTTAGCATCTTCAACGACATCATTAGATTCACTGAGCTCAAAAAGAATAATTTCATCTTCTTCTTGTTCATCTATATGAGCGAGGTTAAAACGAAGTAACTTGGGTTCATCCCATCCTTCGAAGCGAAACACCTCTTGAACAAGACCTAAACACTCCTGAGTTTGGTAGATAAAGGTGCAATGAATACCACTATTATCCACTTTTGCTCGGAGAGTCGCTGGTTGCGATTTACTACTTAGCGCCTTAGATAAATCAAACATTATTGACCTCCTATCAACCGCTGTTTATTCGCGACTTGCTTAATGCGTGCAGATTCTACGAAACAATTGATCTGCCCTGTTTTCTTAAACAACTCTATGGCCTGACACAACTCGGTATGGGCAGCTAACACCTTTGCTCTAATCGTGAGGTCAGCAATATTGTCTGGCGAGTAAATGTAATGAACACGCTTCGTCGCGCTCGATAACTCAGTCAATCCTTGCGTAGCCGCAGAAAACACTTGTTTGCTATTGTTATTTCGGTGCAACACCGTGTATTGGGCATATGGATCTTGCTGGTAAATTTTCTCAATTAATCTCGCAATCACTTTTTCTTGATCTTCATGTCCACGCAAATCAATATCAAACGAATGCCACTCTTCGTACACCACGGCTTCTGCACCATTACCGGTATAGTAACGTTCTGCAGAGCAACCACTAAGGTTAACCAACAAAAGCATCAAACTGCATATTAGATAATTTCTCATTGGATGAATCCTCCTTCAGATAGCAAACGAATCGTCGCATCAGACTGCGGAGCCTTATGGTCATCCAACTCAATATTTAACCAGCGAGTCAGTGTGTTGGTTTTGTGGATATAAGGCATTTGGATTTCAGTGGAACGAATCGGTTTAACCAGGTTAACCGTCGCAACAATAATGAGCTCTGTCTTACGCCTTTCGGTGATGGCCTTACGAAATGCCGCGCCAATAATCGGAATGTCACCAATTAGTGGCGTTTTTTGCATCTCTTCATAGTCCGCACTGCTCATCAATCCACCCAGAATAAAGCTATCACCATCTCCTAGCTCTACCGTGGTCATAGCTCGTCTTGAGGCTAATTTAGGGACTTCAATACCAGCAGCGGTCACATAACCATCAATCTCGCTCACTTCCGGAAAGAGCTGCATGCGAATACGATCATCACTCTCTACTTTTGCGGTCAAGTCGAGGCGAATACCAAACTCTTTAAAGGTAATATTGACATTGCTATTGGTTGAAACAATGACAGGTACTTCACCACCAACAAGGAAACTGGCGGATTCTCCGGACATCACGCTGAGATTAGGTTCAGCCAGAACCTGAGCGACTGAGTCGTTGCCAATAGCCGAGATAACGCTAACAAGGTCTTCCGCCTCAAACTGATTGAAGACGAACTCACCCACATTAGAACCCACCGAACTCCAATCCACACCGATGGTTTCACCAAACGATTCGGTAACTTGAGCAATCGAAACTTTTACGTTTACCTGTCGTGTACCAGCCACCTCTAAACGCTCAATAATCCCTTCCCAAGTCATATTGCGCGCAAAGATCATGCTCTCCGGCTCTGACACGGATAACGTGTCTGACTCAAACTCTAGCGTTTGTATTTCATTCCAACGCTCAACCTTTTCACGCCCCAAAAGTGTGGCAACCATGCGATAGATATCATCACGCTGCTCCTCAGACTCAACCATACCGCTGACTGCTACTTGCGACCCGACTGACTCCAACTTGATATCCAGGTTTGGATAGTAAAAATCGATCTGACGACGCACTTGGGTTAAGTTCAAATCCACGACTATTCGCTCAGATAACAGCACGTTCTCAGACACGCCATACACAAGCAATCGAGCCTGACCAATGCTATTGGCGAACACCACCACTGTGTTGTCGTTCATGACCTTATAATCAGCCACATCAGGGTTACTGATGAACACTTTGCCAATGGCCTCGTTTAACCGGATGTGACTTGCATCGTTCAGCGTGATATATCGATCGCCACTCCACGCATTAACGCTAAATAATAAAGCAAACAGCAACGTTAACATGGAAGAGCTCGCCCTTGTGATTACTCTGTTTTCCATAACTAGAATCCTTCTGTGTTCGCTGTTTTGTTTGTTCCGCGATACTCTTCAATACCGGTATAATTGGTAATCACATTACGCACCTCGGCATACATTGGCTTTTTATAAGTTTGACTGCGATACACTTCCATATGCATGGTGCGCTGCGCCAGAGCAATGTTCGCCAACTGCTCTGGGTAAATCTCAATCACCACTGTGCTATAACCGGCTTTCGCTTCTTGACTCGGCTTAATGACCTTAGCGCTTGAGGTTTTACTTTCAGGATCGATATAGTCAATTGCTAGTACCTTGACGTGTTTTAAAAATAGTGAAGCTTTAACGCCATGAAACTCCGATGGATGGTCGGCATTGTCGGCTAAATTACTGGAAGGTGAGCTTACTGTGAGAACATCGACAAACACGCCAGGGCGAATATAGTCATCAACTAAATTGGTTGCGCTGACTTGCAGCGGATAGATGGTCATATCCTCAGAGATCAACAAGTCAATATAACCAGCCCCTCCTTGCGGAGTTTGATATTCAGGAAGGATAATCTCGCCTTTGCTCAGGTCGCGATTGAGTAAAGTAGAAGGCGAGAAATCAATGACGGTATCTTCTTTGATGCCGTAAGAAAGTGCGTCTTGTAACTCCAGTTGTTGCTTGGTGACGTCCGAGGTAGAAATAGGCTCACCACGAGACAAGGAACGATCGAGTGACCAAACAGCGATGAATTGCTCAGCGACTGGTACCGGTTGTTCAGCAGTTATAGGAGACGCTTGTTGATTCTTTGTCATCATGTCAATTAAACCATAACAACCGAAACCAAAGGCAAGCAACGCAATAAAAAGGACAATCCGCGATCTCATAAGTCGCCTCCATTCAACATCATTTCGAGATATGGGTGACAGTGCTAAATCATATATAGTTCACCCAATGGCTAAATATCATCACATAAAACCCAACACTGATTGCGACCCCATAAGGGATACCAGTGTTATATTGGCTTTGGTCTATTTCTCCGTAAACGTTGGCTTTTATCCTCCGAGCAAGATTAAGCAGCATATAAAAGGTTGCCAAGACTCCACCAGTTAACATGGTTAATAACACTGCGTTTAGTAATAACTCCACAGGTAGGCTCAGTGACAGGACTGCTGCATATTTAATATCACCAGCACCAATAACGTTGTATGAATAAATTACCATCCCTAAAGTTAACACTATTGACGCTGACAGAATACATGGATTCATCAAAGCTAATGTACACACCAACTGAAAAATTAACAGCGACAATAGGGAATTATTTTTCATTTTTCTACATCTAACATCTTGCATAGTTATAAAGATCAAAAATGCAAGTAAACAATATAGATATAGGGAATGAGTCATATATCAATCACTATGTTTTCGGTGTCAGACCAGATTTAGCAGTGACAAGCGTATTAGAGATAGTATCAAAAATACCCTCTAAACTAGTTTCTAAACCACCGCTATACATGGCAGTTACTAACACAGCTGCCATAGCCGCAGCAATCAAGCCATACTCAATCGCGGTGACACCGCGTTCATCATTATTAAAGGTGGTTAGGTAAGTGCATACTTTGAAATATAAGTTAGTCAACATAATGTGTACTCCTTGTGGTGGAACTTTATTATTAATAATTAAATCTGTTGCAATAACTGTATACCGAAATGAAAATATTAATATTTTCACTATGATAAATTTTATCTATCAGCCATCTAATAAAATTATGCACCATAAAAGTTTAACGATAAATATAATCATAACTCAGCCTATATAAATTAAATGTTTGATAAAAATCAAAATAACATCAAATAAACATAAAATAACTTATGTGAAATAGATCACAAATTTATCGCTATTTTAAAAAATTAAGGCATAAATAAAAGTGAATCTATCACCAATATGGGTGAAGACAAATGTGCGACTTTTTAAGTAGTCTAAGAAGAGAACAACTGTCAGCCTTCCCTCATGTATCAATATAAGGATATATTATGCATCTCAGTTTTGAGCAGTTATTATCGTTCGTCACTATTGTCGATGAGGGTTCGTTTCGTGGAGCAGCCCGTAAGTTACATAAAAGTCAACCTACCATCAGTACAGCGATTCAACATCTAGAGTTAAACATAGGTTTTCCCTTGTTTAAGAGGGAGCAGAGGAAGGCGCTCTTAACGCACAAAGGGGCGCGCTTTTATGAAATGACAGCCCCCCTTATCACTGAATATCAGGCGTTGCTGCAGACTATAACGACAATGAATGAATCAGATCAAGTCGTATATCGTGTAGGTATTGATCCCCTACTTTCTAACCATACCGTTCGTCATGGAGTACACGAGTTTTCCAAAGCTTTTCCGGACACAAACCTCAAACTCGTAACTAGACCTAGTTCAGTATTAGGTGAGATGCTTGCCCATGGGGAACTCGACCTCGCGATTGCCAATCCCTACCATAAAAATATCTATGAATTTAGATTTACTGAGCTTTTTAACATCAACTTTTGGTGGGTTGCTCATAAAGCATTAATCTGTGATCAGGATGCAAGATTATTACTACTTGAAGGTTGCAAAGAAATTAATAATGCATCAATTATGAAACAACATCACATCTGGCAGTGTGAAGACCTCAATACCATTGTGAACCTTTGCTGCCAACAATCAGGCATCGCTCTACTTCCCGATTTTATCATCGAAGCATTGAATAATGATCATCTTGTAAAGGTAAATAATCACCCTTATTTATTTGGCCGAAAAGTGACAACGGCTATCGTCAGCCAAGCGAATGAATGTCAGAGCCGATACCATCAATGGTTCTGTGAACAACTGGCACCAAGAAAAGTTATTAGGATTGTGTAATACGAAAGCCAAATACTGGCTTTGTTGCGTAATTAAATTTAGATATAGAGCTACCCCATTTCGTGTGTTTCTTAGTCAATACGACAAGTTTCAGGCATACCTAACCCAGTAAGCTTGTTCAACGCTTTTATCATCGCGTAAGTTTCACCCACCTGTGCATTGTAATTTCTTAAGCTCAGTTGCCCTCCTAGCAACCGTTTAACTCGATACATCGCTGTTTCTGACAATGAGCGCTGTCGTGATAGCTAAATCACTGAACTGACGTGGCCTCCCGAGCTTACTCTGTTTGCTTTGCGCCCAACCGCTTATTGCCTCTTCATCAATCCAAAAAGTCAGAGAACCACGGCTAATGAGTGATTGATTGTATTGCTTCCAGTTGGTTGTTTTGTCACGAGGTTTAGGCATAGGGCTACGAGAGAGAGTGGACGTAGCTGATCAGATCGCTACCCATCATCCTCCGTCCTTTTTTACAACAGCTGATTCTTTCTGATTCAGAACCTACAATATATTAACCAGATTAATATTCTGTATTTATGAATCCAAGGTTAATTTAAATACCAACTTATATCTGATATTAGGAATACACTGTTGAATAAACCTCATTTATAGATGATCATAAAAACAAATAAAATCACATGCAATTTGATCTTAATCATTTAATTCATCACTTTATAGACTTTCGTTGAGATTTCACCCAGTTGGGTGATGATAACAACTAAGTAAAATGAATAAATATACAAGATGTCTGATATCAATAATAAACAAGACAAGTATTGGCTTTTATATGGATATAAATAATAACGAGTTTACAAGTCCAATTGTTCCCAATTTCCCAAGTGAACTGGAAAATGAGGTTCGTGAAGGACTAAAAAAAATTGGGATTGAACATGCAAGCCTTATCATACTCTCTGAAGATATGAGTATCGTTTTTGAAAGTTTAGAAAGTCTCTCTAAAAGAATATCTATTAGCAAAAGAATATCTGAGAGTATTGAAAGTTATATTGACGCAGTCATGTGCCATGAGAAAAATATTTTGCACTTTACCTATGATAATGTTTTAGATGATCGAATATTTGATCACGAAAAACTATCTATAATCACTAATAATTTGAGTAAGTATTCTTCATTTTCCCCTCTAAGCTATGACCACAAAATGGTCGTGATCTTTCACAGCATTGAATCATTATCTGAACATCAAACTAAGCATCTACAACTTATAGTCAATATCATAACAGCTTGGTCTAACTCATGGGTTGCCAATAATACTATGTTGCACTATTGGAAAAAGTACTCAGAGCCTAAAAACATAGATATTACGTCAACACTAACAAAGTCAGAGTTCAACGTTTTGGAGTTATTGACAAAGGGTTTCACTGGACCAGAGATATCTAGCATTAGGAATGTATCAAAGGAAACCGTGCGGACTCAAATCAAGAGTATTCTTCATAAAACCCATTGTCATAGCCAAAACCAATTGATTTCGAGATTCAGTCAAGTTCAATGGGCAATAAATTCTCTCCACCGAGGATTGTATTCTTGAGGTCATAAAACGGTGTTGAATTGACTTAATGTAGAAGGATAAGCCATTATGAGAATTCTTGACTTTCTTATTACAAAAAGGAATATACTGACGTCTGGATTAATCCTTACAATATTATTAATCCACTATAACAGTATTCATAGCTTAGTGAGTTCAATAGAAATTGAAAGAGAAAAAAGGGAAGTTCTAATTTCAAATATAATTAGAAATAATATTGATTACAACCTCTCTCTTTTAAGGGATTTTATCACTAAACTTGAGACTGCCTCAGCTTTATTAAATAAAGAATTGGTCGCAGGGAGTATAACTAAAGATATTTTTCAAGATTCGGAAAGTCACTTCAACTTAAATCATTACTTTGAAAAAATGCCCCCTTCTGAAGTACAAAACATCATACTTCAAGACCAAAATAATCGATATTTTCTACTTTCAGGAAGCCCCATTCACGTTACTTTTTCCTCTTCCTTGTCGCCTGATTCAGAAAAAATATACCTCAAAGTAACACCTTTATCCCTGCTTTCACTCGATTTATACCAATTAGACTCGCAGAAAAATCGGTACTTTCATCTGATTAAAGTACAGTTACCAGTTTTCAATGGAAATGTACTCATCTTCGATGATATGACAAGTTCAGCCATCGAGCTGAAAAATGAACTGCAAAGCCTTGTAGAGATCCTATTGCTTCTTCTTGCGAGCTATATCCTCTTAGCAACTTTTGCACACTATCAACACAACACGAATATCAAGTTAACTTCTGACACCCTAACCGGTTTGAAGAATCGAACCTATCTACAATCAGCGAACGTAAGACTCAAGCATGAACACGTAAAGCATGCGTGTATCTCTGTGATTGTTATAGATCTTGACCATTTTAAAGATATCAATGATCAATATGGGCATCCTACCGGAGACGATATCCTCATCAGAGTGGCAGAAATTCTATCTGATAATGTACGCTGTAATGATGAATGCTACCGTATTGGAGGAGACGAGTTCATCGTCATCGTTAAGTCTCATACTCTCTCTGACACCAAAAAACTGGCAGAGAGGTTGAGGGAAAGAATCGCTAAAGATGAAAAGCTTCGGATTATATCGATGGGAGGGATTTCAGCGTCATTAGGTCTAGCAGTATTGCTACCAAACCAACCCGTTGAAGAAGTTGTTTCCATCGCAGATGAGATGCTTTACCGAGCTAAGAAACAAGGGCGGAACCTAGTACAGAGCTACATTTAGATCTAGCTGCTTATAAACATAGATTCTTCGCTTTGTATAAATGACTGCAAAGTCAATAAAACAACACCTAGAGTGTAATACTCTCGGCTGTACGTTATCTCAACTAGACTCAAATTTACGCTCTTGGTAATCGCCGCCACTTCAGAGCCTCAATTTAAATTGATTTATGAAGCACTCCGATTTCAATCTAATTCCCATTTTCGTTACCGTTATGGAAGAGCGGAGCATCAGTAAAGCTGCTCAGCGCTTAAACATGAGCCAATCCGCCGTAAGTCAAAGTATTAACAGGCTTAGAATACTATTTGACGACCCTCTTTTCTTTCGCGAAAGCCACGGTGTCTCATCTAGTAAGCTTGCAGAAAGTATTTACCCTCAGCTTTCCAAAGCTGTTCAACAAATCAGACTCGCGGCCCCACCTCTTTCAAATTTTGATGCAGAAACCAGTTCAAGAGAGTTTTTGATATCCACTGTATCGGTAATTGGAATTAGCATACTTCCTAACGTTTCCAATCTTATATTTACACAAGCCCCTAACGTCACGATTAAAGCGGATTCAAATTTGGCCCACACAGATATGATATCATTACTTAGGAACCAGTATGACTTGTCTATTGATGTTGATTACGGACAATACCCAGGGCTTAAATCTCAAGAGTTGTTGCATGAGGAAGTATATGTTTTGTGTCGAACAGACCATCCTCGTCTAACGACCCCAGTAGTAACAATTGAGCAGTTTTTATCTGAAAAGCACGTCATACATACAACATCAGGTCAAAAGCAATGTTATCTGCGTAACAAAGGACTAAGTTATGAACATGTGCTTAAAAAACGGGATATAGTATGGGGTGCGGACACTGTAATCGAAATGATGAATATCGTTGAAAATAGCCACCATATTAGTTTGTTCCCTAAACGATTGCTCAATAAATATCTAAAAGATTCAGACTTAAAGCACATCCCTTGTAACTTCATTACAGAGAACGTAAAAATCGCTATGTTTTGGCATCCAGCACGGCACAATGACGTCGGACATCGATGGCTAAGACATTTAGTGTCGGACGCCAGCTTTCGTATCTAGTTAAACAAGCTCTCAAAGCTTAGTCTATTGAGAATCGAGCCTCGGATTACAAACTCAACCTTGGCTGAATAAAATCAATAAACGCCGAGATACGTTTAGAGACAGAAGACGACTTATAGTAAACGGCATTCACTCGTTCTCGGTCTGTATTGGCAAGTTTGTCTTGTTCCAAAATAGGGATTAGACGCCCTGCTGCCATATCTTCCTTCACCATAAACCCCGATAAACAAGCTATCCCATTTCCAGCTAGTGCTAGTTGACGCACGGTTTCACCGTTGCTGGCTGTCACGGTAGGCGCGACATAACTTTGGTTTGGTAAAGGCCAATTGTTAAGCACTTTGTTCCCTGCAAAACCCACAATTTGATGTGAACTCAAATCTTCAGGTTTAGTGGGTAGCCCACGCTTAGCGAGATAATCAGGTGACGCTACAATATGGAGTAAACTTTTTCCTAACGGGCGAGCGTGCAGTGTTGAATCGGACAGCTTACCGATTCGAATCGCAACATCAGTTCTCTTTTCCAGAAGATCAACGAAGCCTTCGTTGGAAGTGAGTTCCAACTCAATGTCTGGGTAAGCCTCTTTGAATGATTGCACCAAAGGCACTAGCTGATGGAATACAAATGGACTGGCGGCATCGACTCTTAAACGACCTTTTGGCAACTCACCGCGCGACACGATTTCTTCTTCCGCGCTTTGAATCATTTGCAAACCCAGCCTCACAGAATCGACAAATTGCCGTCCTTCCTCCGTCAATTCCACGCGTCTCGTTGTTCGGTTGAATATCGAGACGCCGAGTTGCGACTCTACCTTACTCACCGAACGAGACACCTTGGCGACCTGCACATCCAGTGCCTCTGCCGCCGCAGAAAAACCACCAGCATCGACAACGGTAAGTACCATTTCTAAATCATCTGAACGGGTTACCATGAGGCTCCTTCGCTATCTTCATTTTGTTTAATGTCATCTCGCTTGTGCTCATCAGAGCTCAAATCATCTATGTCTTTTCGATCTCATCAGCTTAATCCAATGATCGGCTAACTCTCCAATTATTGCAAATAGCACAAAGGTTATTTGTTAATGATGGCATTTTTCACAAATATATTTTGCTAGATAATCCTCGCCATCAAACGAAGCGCTCTTATTGCAGCCATAAACTGCCCCACTTTATCGCGCTCGATACTTAACACAGAATAGTAAGAGAGATGATTATGCCCTTAGCATTACTCGCACTGACGCTCAGCGCCTTTGCCATCGGAACCACAGAGTTTGTTATTGTTGGTTTGATACCAACTATGGCGACCGACCTGAATGTATCACTGCCATCAGCGGGATTATTAGTGAGCTTGTACGCTCTAGGCGTTGCGATTGGTGCGCCAGTACTCACTGCGTTAACGGGAAAATGGAATCGTAAAATAGTGCTGTTAACCGTGATGTCTTTGTTTGTGGTTGGTAACTTACTGGCATGGCAGGCTCCAGGCTATAACACGCTGATCGCCGCACGAATTTTGACTGGCCTTGCCCATGGTGTATTCTTCTCGATCGGCTCAACCATCGCGACAGGATTGGTCTCCAAAGACAAAGCAGCGAGTGCCATTGCGATCATGTTTACGGGTTTAACGGTTGCATTGGTAACCGGCGTACCACTGGGTACTTACATCGGCCAAACATTTGGCTGGCAAGCAACCTTCTTGATCGTTGCTCTGCTTGGTCTTATTGCTCTTATCGGTAGCGCTACCTTGGTTCCAAGCAACCTTAAGCAACCACCAGCGGCGAAGATTTCGGCACAACTAAAGGTTCTAACTCAACCACGCTTACTGTTGGTTTACGCCATCACAGCACTAGGTTATGGCGGCACGTTCACAGCGTTTACGTTCCTTGCTCCAATACTTGAAAACGTATCAGGGTTTGATTCAAGCTCAATCAGTCTAATCATGCTCGTTTATGGTGTGTCAGTGGCAGTAGGTAACATCTGGGGCGGGAAAATGGCCGACAAGATGGGGCCGATTAAAGCACTGACCATTATCTTCTCTGGTTTGGCCGCTGTACTGGTAGTATTCAACTTTACCGCAGTAAACCCTTACGCAGCTGTTGCTACCATTTTGGTGTGGGGTGCCTTCGCGTTCGGCAATGTTCCTGGGCTACAAGTGTATGTAGTGAAACTGGCAGAGAAATACACACCTGACGCAGTCGATGTCGCTTCTGGATTGAACATTGCAGCCTTCAACGTCGGTATCGCATTAGGCTCATGGGGTGGTGGTTTGATTGTCGCGAATTCTGGATTAATGAACACCCCTTGGGTCGGTGCTGTGATTGTTTTGATCGCTCTAGTTCTGACTCGATTCAGTGGTGCATTGGATAAGAAGCAAACTCAACAGGCTGTTCCATCTAGCATCTAGCATCTAGCAGGAATTGAAAAAACAAAGCCCGAATCTAAGTTCGGGCTTTGTCATTTGAATCAGATGACTATTCGTTATCAATCTGCTTGAGAACTTTACATGGGTTACCCACCGCAACCACATTAGCTGGGATGTCTTTAGTTACCACACTGCCCGCACCTATCACGCTGTTTTCGCCAATGGTGACACCGGGGCAGATGATCACACCGCCGCCAAGCCAAACATTGTCGCCGACGTTAATCGGTGTGCCAAACTCGACGCCTTCTTCAACACGGCCTTTCACATCTAGTGGGTGGCCTGCGGTAAGAATTTGAACGTTCGGGCCAAGCAGCACATTGTCGCCAATAGTCACTTCAGCCACATCCAAAATCACGCAGTTAAAGTTAGCGTAGAAGTTCTTACCCAGTTTGATGTTCGAGCCGTAATCACAACGGAACGGCGGCTCTAAGTGCGCGTTCTCACAGCCCGGAATGAGCTCTTGAGTTGCCTCTTCCCAGTCGGGTGTGTCTGGAATACTGTTATTGAGTTTTTGAAGCACCTTACGACATTCGATACGAGCAGCATAAAGCTCTTTATCCCAAGCCTGATAAGGTTCGCCTGCTAGCATTTTTTGTTTTTCTGTTTTCACGTTACTTACCTGTTCTCGTATCACTTAGCTATTTTCATATTACTTATCTCGTTTCACATTACTTAACTAATGGTGGTCAATTCATCGACCAAAAAACGCAATATCGCACATCTAAATAACAGTGAATAAGGAGTGTTTGTGCCTGATTTAAGAGATGCGCAGCTCGTCACTTTTTGTAGGTGAAATATGAAATTCGAACCGTGCTAATTTAGCTTCGCTATAGAATCACGCAACACCAAACTACCGGTGGTATTGATGGTGGTCGCTTGCTCTGTTTCACCGACAATTTGCAGGATCGCCTTTTGCGTCATTTGCTCTAATGGCACGCTGACAGAGGTTAAGCTTGGCGTTAGAAACGCACCGACTTTACTGTTATCAAATCCTACAATAGAGATGTCTTGAGGTAATGAATAACCTAGCTCCGTTAAAGCCTTAATCGCACCAATCGCCATGTCATCGTTTTCCGACAAGATAGCAGTGGATATGGTTTTACTTTTTACCAGAGCCTGAGCCGCGTGATAACCGCTCTCCATCGTCCAATCACCTTGAACCACTTTGGACTTATCCAATGTAATACCATGTTTAGTTAACACATCTTGATAGGCTTGGTAGCGTAGCTCATCGGTCGAAGAACCGGCTTTACCACGAATCACGGCAATATCGGTATGACCCTGCTCGATGATGTGTTCAACCATCAAGCAAGCGCTCTGATAATGGTCGGTGGTAATGGCGTGATTGGGCTTCGACGGCATTTCTCGGTTGAGCACCAAAATCGGTGTATCTGTGCTTTCGATGATCTGAGCAATCTCGCTTTCCGTTAAACATTGCGGATAAATGATGATGCCCGCGCACTTCATATCCAGCAGGAAATTAATCGCCTTTCTTTCGTCTTCGGCGCTGTGTTTACCATCGGTGATCACCAGTTGATGATTCGACTTTTCGCTGTAAGAAGCCGCGTGATACATCAAGGAAGAGAAGTAAGGGCCATTGAACAACTCATTGGTGATCACGAAACCGATGAAGTTGGTCTTCTTGGTCGCCAATTGTTGAGCTAACAGGTTTGGTCGATAACCTGTTTCTTGAATCGCATCAAATACCTTTTTCACCACATCTGGACGCACGATGTTCTTGCCATTTAAGACACGAGAAACCGTCGACTTAGATACGCCTGCACGGTTCGCAACATCAAGCATGGTTACCATTCGCTTCTTTTCCTTTATAAAAAATTAGCCGACATAAGCCGACTAATTCATTGCAAAATGACAGCTCACAGTTCTCATAACTGCGCTAGGAAATGCATTCTAAATAGTGGCACCGTTAGATGCAATCACGCCTTTGTACCACTCGAACGACTTCTTACGTTTGCGATCTAAAGTACCGGACTGATCGTTGTGCTTGTCTACATAAATAAATCCGTAGCGTTTTTTCATCTCACCGGTGGTGAACGACACCAAATCGATACAGCCCCAAGGGGTATAACCCATCAAGTCAACACCATCAATCGCAACGGCTTTTTTCATCTCTTTGATGTGATCGCCAAGGTAAGCAATGCGATAGTCGTCATTAATGCTGCCATCTTCTTCAATGGTATCAACAGCGCCAAAACCGTTTTCAACGATGAACAGCGGTACTTCATAACGTTCATACAGAGACGCTAAACAGAAACGCAAACCCGTTGGATCAATTGGCCAGCCCCAATCGCTAGACTGGATGAACGGGTTATCGACCGAGTTTTCATGACCGCCGTCCATTGTTTCTTCTGTAGATTGATGCGAAGAAGAATCCAAGGTATTTGACATGTAGTAGCTAAAGCCTAAGTAATCAGCCTTGCCTTCTTTTAGGATCTGCTCATCTTCTGGATGCATTTCAATGTTGAAGCCTTTAATTGCCCAATCACGCTTGGCGTAGCTTGGGTAGTGGCCGCGAACCATCACATCCGAGAAGAAGTAGCGATCACGCATCGCTTGCTGCGCCACCATGATGTCCTCGGGCTTTGAAGAACGAGGGTAGAAAGGCACCATCGCACACATAGCACCGATCTGAAGGTCTGGGTTGATCTCGTGACCTTTCTTCACCACCAAAGCACTGGCTACAAACTGGTGGTGAACCGCTTGATACATGGCTTCTTGCGGCTTTTCGCATTGCGGGAACTTCACGCCAGAACACAACCAACCGAAGATGTCTGCTGAGGTGTTCATCTGATTATTGATCTCGTTAAACGTCATCCAGTACTTCACTTTGTGCTGATAACGTTCCATCACGGTGGTCGAGTACTTAACAAAGAAATCGATCACTTTACGATTCATCCAACCGCCATATTCTTTGGCTAGGTGGTAAGGCATTTCAAAATGGCTCAGTGTTACCACTGGCTGAATGCCGTATTTCAGTAGTTCATCAAACAGATCATCGTAAAACGCTAAACCCGCTTCACAGGGTTCTGATTCATCGCCATTTGGGAAAATGCGTGTCCACGCAATACTAGTTCTGAAACACTTAAAACCCATCTCAGCGAATAACTTAATGTCTTCTTTGTAACGATGGTAGAAGTCCACTGCGACTTGGTTTGGATAGTTTTCGCCATCAATCACACCATCGGTGATTCGACGTTGCACGCCATGAGCGCCAGCTGTTAATACATCAACAACACTGACACCTTTACCATTCGCATCCCAGCCACCTTCTAGTTGATGTGCTGCTACTGCACCACCCCATAAAAAATCGTTCGGAAATTCGTTGTTCATACCACTGCTCGCTACAAGTTGTTCGTGAAAAAGATCAGGATTAAAGAGCCAATTGCAACTCTGAAATCGATTTCAATAAAATCCAAGATACAGACTGAAACCGGTTTCAGCAATGTGTTTTCGATCTTTTTTTGATCAGCGGTGGACCAGCGCTATTGAATTAACTTCAACTTCTCGTTTGACCCGTCTACCAGTGTAGGCTTTATGCTCAGCACCTATTCATCACGAGGTGTTATATGTCTACCCATCGTTCCTTTGTTGTACCTCAACCATTGCTTTCTTTTTTCAATGGATTATCTAATCCCATAAAAGGTATTACGCTCGCTTTAATCTCGAACGCTTTATTTATTTTAGTCGGCGTGATTGTGCGAGAGCTCAGCCAAACCATCGATATTTTCCAGATATTGCTATTTCGACAACTGGTTTTTGTCACTTTATTAATGCCCTCGATCGTCAGTAACATGGACGCGATGCTCAATCCTAAAATGGTCTCGATGCATGTGTGGCGTGTCACGGGAGCGTTCATCGCGCTCTACTTTAGCTTCTTAACGGTGAGTAATATTCCGTTTGCCGACGCAACGGCGTTAGGATTTATGAAGGTATTATTTGTGGCAATCATTTCCCGCCAGTTCCTGCAAGAAAACGTAGGCTGGGCAAGAATGACGACCATATTGGTAGGGTTTACTGGGGTGATCTTGGTCGTGCAACCCACTCTCGAAAGCGAGTCTCTGTTCTATGTTGGAACAGGCTTAGTAGCCGCATTAGGGGCAGCGGTTGCCGTGATTTGTGTGAGGAAAATGGCGAATGTGGAATCCAAGGTTGTGGTGCTAGCCTACCAAGCTATATTCGTGGGGGTTGTTGCTCTGATTCCCGCGATTATCGAATGGCAATGGCCGACTTGGTCTGAACTGGCTTTACTGGTGTTGGTTGGCTCTATCTCTTCCATCGGCCAATGGTTTGGTGTCACAGCTTACAAGTGGGGAGAAGCGAACGTGGTATCGAATGTCGAATATTCACAGATGATCTACTCAATGATTCTTGGGTACCTGTTGTTCGCGGAATTACCAAACAACTTAGCTTTGATTGGTGCCGCAGTGATTATTTTGAGTGCTGTTATGCCTTTTATAATCCAGCTAAAGAGAAGCCAGTAATTCACAATTCCATTTGTCCCTACCAACTTGATAGGGGCATTGTTTTTCCTGAACTAAAGCTTGTTCTTAATGCTGCTCCAAATACTGGTCATGTTGTGATTTACCAGAGTGGTCTTGAGTTCCAGAGTAGTACTGTACGAGCGTTTGATCGGCTAAAGTGAGGTGAATCCAACCCTCTTTGACTCTCAACCAATTGGTGCCGCTTGTCTCATAGACGATAGGAAAGCTGCCCCAGCCTGACTCTGATACTTGCAGTTCTTGGAAGCGATTAATCGGGGTGAGTTTATTGCTGTTGAAGTCAGCATTGGAGTAAACCAGCAGAGGCTCGATAGCATCGGTTGGCTTAAACGTATAACAACTGACAGACTCTGAAGTGCGGTCGAACCATTGGTAAGGCTGTGCGCCCGTTAAATCATAAACGGTGCAGTCGTTGAATTGAATCGCCCACTCTTGGTGAGCCTTAAAGCCAAGGTATCCAATGGGCTGTGATGGTTGCTCAGGCTTCGAGCCAGTTTCTTGTTCATGCACCAGCTCTGAGGTAGCACATCCCATAAGCCCAAGACTAAAAAGAAAAGTCACAGCACGCTTCATCATAGTAATACCTCAGTTCCGTTCATAGATGATTAACTCCATTAAGTCTTTACATTAAACGGTAAGTTCCAAGCGATTACCATCAGGATCGAGTACACAGCTCTCATAATAGCCATCACCTGTTCTTCTTGGCCCATCTAAGCGCTCATAACCCTCTTCAACTAAGCGACTTGTGAGTGCATCGACCGCCTCTTCAGATCCTAGCGAAATCGCCATATGAATGAAGCCGGTGAATTGATCATAGATGTCATCTTTCGATTCAGGAACCGAATCCATTTCCATAATCTCTAAGCGGCTACCACTCTCAAAAGACAAGAAGTAGGAAGAGAAGCCTTTGCTTGGGTTGTGATATTTCTGGTTAGACGTTGCGCCAAAGTAATCTTCATAAAAGCGTTTAAGTACTTCGAGTTGTTTAGTCCAAATTGCGATGTGTTCAATCTTCATTTTGTTCACCTAATGTTTATGTCTGACACTAGATTACCCGCCAAATCAGGAAGGATAAACAGAACGAAATTCATCGAAGCTGTTCCTGTTTAAGGACTCAAACTTATGTCCATAACTGCACAGTATTGGCGTCTATGTTTGTGTAATAGTTATCTTTCCTCCATAGTTGGGTTTTACACATTCTGAGATATACGCCGTGAACTTTCTAAAATTAATAACTCTCGCTGCGATATGGGGCGGTTCGTTTCTGTTCATGAGAATTGCCGCTAATCCATTGGGCCCAGCGGTATTGATTGAAGCTCGAGTGCTGTTTGCTGCCGTCACTCTACTGTTGGTTTCTTTTTATCTGAAAAGGAAGCTTTCTTTTAATGCCCATGCGAAGCACTTCTTTATTCTTGGATTGTTCAACACTGCGGTTCCCTTTTTACTTTTCGCTTATGCCGCACAGACTCTCAATGCCTCGACACTCGCTATCTTGAACTCGACTGCGCCAATTTGGGCCGCAATCATTGGTGCAATATGGACCAAAACAACACTCGAGGCGAGGGTTCTGTTAGGGCTTGGGATTGGGGTTACGGGGGTTGGCGTGCTAGTCGGTTGGGATGCGATGAACATTGGTCGTGAGGCTGTGCTTCCTATCTTTGCGGCGGTGATGGCTGCCTTTAGTTACGGAATCGCGTCAAACTATACCAAACAAGCACCTAAAATTGAGGCATTCAATAATGCTCATGGCAGCATGTGGGCGGCGGTATTAATCGTGTTGCCGTTTGTCTTTTTCATGCCGATGAGAGAGGCTCCGGATCTGACCATCACCACATCGGTGATCTTATTAGGTGCCGTATGTACAGGGCTTGCTTACTTGCTTTACTTCAATCTCGTATCTGAATTGGGAGCGCCTTCGGCTCTGTCTGTTACCTTTCTGATTCCAGTGTTTGGTATCTTGTGGGGCAACCTTTTCCTAGGCGAAGCGATTGGTCTTAACACCATTTTCGGATCGGTTCTTGTTATTACCGGCACCATGTTAGTGACCGGTATGACGCCTTCTAAGATGATAGAAAGCGCCAAACAAAAACGAGCGGCAAGAGCGGCTCGTTAATCAGATTCCTATAAGCTCTTAGCACATCAGCAATGAACACATAGAACCTCAGCAATGCATGCTGAATGGCTTTAAAAAGTTAACCAACTGACGGTTAACCTGGAGAAGCCTTTAATCAGCCATGTATTGTTGAATCTTGTTTCTCAACCACTGATGAGCTGGGTTTGAATCGGTCCGTTTATGCCAGATCATGTATTGCTGCATAGGTAATATTTCAA
The DNA here is from genome assembly GCA_023206055.1 of Vibrio cyclitrophicus. Lineage (NCBI taxonomy): Bacteria > Pseudomonadati > Pseudomonadota > Gammaproteobacteria > Vibrionales > Vibrionaceae > Vibrio > Vibrio cyclitrophicus. The sequence continues at coordinate 1,281,208 of CP065367.1, forward strand.
ACGGCTGATCCAACACTTGAAGCTGAAAGGCTTCGGCAAATTGATTGGCAAAATCACGCGACGTGCTGCCGACACAATCTGAGCCCGATACCAGCACACACATGGTCATCAATGAGTCGCACTCTGCACTGACTTTCCTTTGTTTTAGTGGCGACTTGGTAAAATAATCTGCTGTATGTAGACGAGTTCGACGCATCCTAAAAGTGATATGCTTTTCATTGTAATATTGCTCTTCAGTTACCGAACCAGCAATTCTCGAATGCCCCTTTCGAGCTATCAGCACCAGCTCATCCTCAATCATAAGCTGCTTCATATACCCATGAACTTGAGGGTAATGGATATCAATGGCTAAATCGGCTTGCTGCATGCTTAAGCTTTGAAGAAGCTCTTCTTCGTTGTTCGGTACCATACTGAACTCAATTGAGATATTTCCCAACGTTTCATCTTGCTCTGCAAGAGGTTGAAGCTTGGTTAAACCGATCTCATTAACCAGAATTCGAAACACATGATGTTGCTGATTATCGAACTGTTTTAAGGTGCTGACTGCGCTGGTTATGCCTTCAAGGGCAGGCTCCACTCGGTTTGCTAATTGCACGGCAGCGTTAGTTGGAATAATCCCACGTCCTTCACGAATAAACAGATCAGTATCAAGCTGAGATTGCAGTCGCTTTAATGCTCCACTCACCCCAGGCTGAGTCATACCAAGCGATTCTGATGCTAAGGTGATCGACTGCAGTCGATACACTTCCAAAAATACGCTCAGTAAATTTAGATCTAACTTTTCAACATCACTCACGGTCACTCTCCATGTTTAGGTGCACTCGCGTTACATATACGACAAGCTTTGCGCTTCAATCTGCTACTTTTAAGCATACAACACATAACAGTTCGTGATGTGTTAAATAAAGCTTACTTTATTTTTTACTATATGTCTTATTCCTATAATCGCCTCAACGAAACAAAATTCTGAAATGAAGAGGCTCTTATGACGACTTCACGCCCGTTCAAAAACGCATCACTATTCCTAGCTATCTCGCTCGCATTTCCAGCCGTTGCTGCTAACCATGACCACGCACACTTCAGTGAAATTGGCGACCAAGGTGGCAAAAGCGCAACCGAGATGACCACCAAAGCAAACCAAGAGTTCGCAAAAACACTCAACTTTGCCGACACTCGAGCTTTCGACAATAACAACAAAGGTCTGATTGCTAGCTTTGATCAAGAGACGGGCGACATCATTCGTAATAGCTTTAACTTCATCGACCCGAGTGTAACGAATGCAGACCAAGCACCTGATTCGGTTAACCCTTCACTTTGGCGCCAAGCGGTATTGAACCAAGCGGCAGAAGGTTTATATGAGGTTGTTCCGGGTAAAGTTTACCAAGTTCGAGGGGCAGATTTAGCGTCTATCTCTTTCATTCGTAGTGACAACGGTTGGATCGCCTACGACGTTCTTCTCACCAAAGAGGCAGCCGCTAAATCACTCAAATTCTTCAAGAATAATGTGCCTGATGGCGGTGAACTGCCCGTCGTTGCCATGATTTACTCTCACTCGCACGCTGATCACTTTGGTGGCGCAAGAGCAATCAAAGACGCGTACCCAGATGTAAAAGTGTACGGTTCGAAAAACATTACTAAAGAGATCGTCGACGAAAACGTATTGGCGGGTAATGCAATGTCTCGTCGTACTGCTTATCAATATGGCGCAACCCTGAACCGACACGAACACGGTATTGTTGATGCGGCACTGTCGAAAGGATTATCGACGGGTAGCATTACTTACGTACTGCCTGACTACGAGCTGAACCACAGCGAAGAGATTGAAACTCTGGTTATCGACGGCCTAGAAATGCAATTCATGGATGCTTCAGGTACCGAAGCAGCATCAGAAATGGTGACGTATATTCCAAGCATGAAAGCACTTTGGACTGGCGAACTGACCTACCAAGGCATGCATAACCTGTACACGCTTCGTGGCGCTAAAGTACGTGACGGTTTGAAGTGGTCTAAAAAGATCAACGAGATGCTCGTCACTTGGGGTGAAGATACTGAGGTGCTGTTTGCGTCTCACTCATCGCCAATTTGGGGCGAACAAGAGATCTCTGATTACCTAAAAATGCAGCGTGACGCTTACGGTTTTACTCATAACCAAACGCTTCGCTTAGCCAATAACGGTGTAGTTCTACAAGACATCGGTGACGAGATTTACAAGGTCATGCCGGACAGCATTCAACAGTCTTGGCACACCAACGGTTACCACGGTACTTACTCGCACAACGCTCGCGCTGTGTACAACATGTACCTTGGTTACTTCGACATGAACCCAGCTAACCTAAACCCATTACCAATCGAACCAGAGTCAGTGAAGTTTGTTGAGTACATGGGCGGCAGCGACGCTGTGATTGAAAAAGCGCAACAAGATTTCCAAGAAGGTGAATACCGCTTCGTTGCAACTGCACTGAATAAGGTTATTCAAGCAGAACCGGAAAACAAAGTCGCACGTGGCTTACTGGCAGATACTTACGAGCAATTGGGTTATCTATCAGAAGGTGCAGGTTGGAGAAACATCTACCTAACCGGCGCTCAAGAGCTTCGCATTGGCACACAACCGGGCGCACCAAAGACTGCATCTCCGGATGTGTTAGCAAACATGACGATTGAAAACCTACTCGATTACTTAGCGGTAAAAGTGGATTCTCTAAAAGCGCAAAACACACCATTTACAATGAACATTCAATTACCTGATGTGAAAGAGTTCTACTACGTAGAAATGTCTAACGGTAACCTGAACAACATTCAAGTATCAGAGCTACAAGATGCGGATACGACACTGATCATCAATAAGTCTGATGTGTCTGATATCGTGCTTAAGAAAACGAGCCTTGGAAAACTGTTAGAAGACGGACAAGCAGGAGTAAAAGGTGATAAGACATCGCTTAATAAACTGCTGAATTCTCTGACTGAAGCCGACGCCTCTTTTGAGATTGTACCGCGCCCGAATAAAGGCGAAGAAGTTGATGCCGAGCTATACAAAGATTCAGCTGTGCACGCTCATTAAACGCCGGATACACTAAATAAAAACAACAGCAGTTAGCTAGAAAAAACGTTCTATAAAGAACATAAAACAAGCCCCAACCTTTTGGTCGGGGCTTTCTTATTTGTTCTCAATGAGTGCTCCTTGGACGCTACTACGTTTGCTCTCTTACTGAAGCTGATAACTTGCTGAAACTGATAACCAGCCGAAACTGAACACTTACTAAGTTTGATCGTTTACTTCGCAGTCCCAGTACGAGGGTGAACCATAATACTGAACAAAGTAATCAATAAATACGCGCACCTTAGGTGCAAGCAACTGGGCACTCGGGTATACCGCCCAGATAGCCGCCTCATCTTTTAAAGGGTAACCCGGCAACACCTCAACCAGCGAGCCTTCCGCGAGCTGCTTGTATGCTATCCAAGTCGCGCACATGGCAATACCCAATCCATCGACACATACATCCCTTACCGCTTCACCGTGATCAACACGGATAGCACCTTTTTTCTTGATGGTGACATCGCCTTCTGGTGTATCGAACGTCCACCCTTCTAAGCCGGTTTGATTGATGCATTGATGTTGCTTGAGGTCTTCTGGTGTTTTCGGATAGCCATGAACTGCCAGATATTCTGGCGACGCACACAAAATACGTTTATCAGTAGAGAGCTTACGAGCGATCAGGCTTGAGTTTTGTAGCTCCGCATTACGAATCGCCACATCAAAGCCGCCATCAACCAAGTCGACAATTGAATCACTCAATGAAATATCGACCGATAAATCAGGATACTTAGCCAAAAACCCTTTCAGAGCAGGCATAACATGTATGCGACCAAACGAAGAAGGTGCAGATATTCGCAACACCCCTTTTGGTAATTCATTACCAGTTCCGACAGAGGCCACGCCCGCTTCGACACTCAAAAGGATTTGCTTTGCATGAGGAAGAAATGCCATACCTTCTTCAGTCAGGGAAACCTTTCTCGTGGTGCGATGCACAAGACGAGCACCTAGGCTCTCTTCTAGCTTGCCGATATGAATACTGGCTACCGGGGGCGACAACCCAAGCTCTTGTCCTGCTTGACTGATATTGTGCGTAGACGCGAGTCGCACAAACAATTTTAGATGTTCAATATTCATCAATATTTATTAGCCTGCGCTGAGTACACGCTGCTTATTGGCCGCAGCGGCACGAGGAATAATGTGAGTTTTAATATAGGCATTAAGCTTAAACCATGCAAAAGCGCCCGCTAAAACATTGGCGACTGTCGCGGCAATAACCGCATAGATCATATCTCCAGTTATCGAGCCGAGCCATAACGCTGGAATGTAGAAAACAAACAAGCGTAAGAAAGAGACATTCAAAGCTTTACGAGGCACACCCAAGGCATTAAATACTGAAGCAACCAGCATACACAGCCCTAGCGGCCCATAGCTGAACGGTATAAATAACAAGGTCACTTCAAACCAACTGCGTATGCTTTGTTCTTCCGAGATAACAGGAATAATCCAGCCACTAAACAGAGCCAGCAATGCTGCCATCGCAGTGTGGAAAACCAATAGAAATTTTGCGGTGGTATTCAACAATTCAGGGATTTTACATCGCTGCTGCGCCCCTAGATAACGCCCAATCATAGGTGGAATGGACATCGTGAGAGCAAGAGAAAACACCAACATAAAACTTTCAACTCGGGCGAGTAAGCCCCAAAAAGCCATCTCATCGGTTCCGATTCTCGCAATCAAAAGCATTGAGAAGAATGCGCTGACCGCCGGTAATATCTGATTCGCAGTGGTTGGCATTACCGTCTTGAATAACTCAAAACTGTAACCTTTGATTTGGTTACGGCACGCGCCATTGAAGCCAAACCAACCTTTGCCGCGAGACTTGATTAACATGTAAATGGCACCAAATGCGTAGCCAATGCTCGATGCGATCGCCGCCCCTGCAATGCCCATATCCAATCCAAATATCAGAATAGGATCGAGAATTAGGTTGATCACGCTGGCAGCCAAAAACATGCTACCGGTTGTTTTGGTATCGCCATTAGCACGATAAACGCAGGTTGCCAGATAAAGCACCGCAACCATCAATGCACTGAACAGCCACAGCGGCCAGTACACATTAAAAGTCGACAGCATGGATTGGTATTGAACGTCGGAGACATCGTTCACAAACGACGCAAAAACAGAATCGCTAAAAACAATTAGCCCTAAGCAGATCAAAGCAATCACCAAGACACCAAATCCGACAGACAGCGTGGCAATTGAAGTAGATTTACGTTGCTCTTTTGCCCCTACCGCTTGAGAAATAATGGACGTTGCCGCCACACCTATGCCCACTTGAACACCGGTAAACGCCGCCTGAAATGGCAAAGTGATACCGTGAACCGCGAGCTCATTCACGCCAAGCTGACCGATAAAGATCGAATCGACTAATTGCACCATCATGATCGCAAACACACCCAGCGTCAGTGGCAGTGTTTTCTCAATAATGGTTTTCAAAGTCGCGGATCTCATCTGCATAGGTCGGTTCACTCTTAATCTGTTCTTTGAGGCACTAACTGCCTAGCTGAGCAGTATACGAAGCTAAATAAAAAGGATAAGAGCACCAAACAAGGAATGAGTTTTTAGATTTCGTTGACAATCAAATTGGCAAGATACATTCAACGTTAAAATATCCCACTAAGACACTGAATAAATTGTAGTTATCAAACGCGCCAACACTCTTAACAATTCGTTAATAGTGTTTCGCTTAATGGTTAATTGTTGGTTCGAACATTCCTCGCTAGCCTGAATTTAGGTCGCATTCACACTGAATAGGCTGAAATGAAATCTCTCAGAAGGAATATGGAAATGGCATATCAAGGTTATACAACGTTTAAAGCTCAAGCCGAGGATGGGATTCTTACCGTCACTTTTGACTTCGGTACTGTGAATGTTCAAGGGCAAGAGATGCTTGCCGACCTCAATGGTTTAGCAATGAGACTAGAGCGCGATCGTGACATCAAGGTTGTGGTTTTTCAATCAGCCAACCCTGAAATTTGGGTCTGTCACTACGACACCAATCTATTAAAAGACATGTCGACAGAAGCGGTTTCTCGTGAAGAAGCGAAGTTACTCGACCTGCAAGTGGTACTAGAAAGAATCAGCAAGTTGCCACAAGCTACCATTGCCAAACTTGAAGGCTTCGCTCGAGGTGGAGGCCACGAATTTGCACTGGCGTGTGACATGCGATTCGCGGCTCGTGGTAAATACAAATTCATGCAAATGGAAGTCGGCATGGGCATCCTGCCTTGTGGTGGCGGAGCATCACGTATGGCGCGCCAAGTTGGCTTAGGTCGCGCACTCGAAATCGTCCTAAGTGCACGAGACTTTGATGCTGACGAAGCCGAAGCATACGGCACCATCAACAAAGCACTAGAACCGGATGAAATTGGCGAATACGTCGATACTCTTGCCAAACGAATCGCTCAATTCCCTGCAGAATCGATCAATGCATGTAAGCAAGCGGTGTACGAATCTATCGATAAACCGATCGACGAAGCACTCAAAGCGGAAGCTTACTGGTTGTATCAAGCCACCAGCAAAACCCCTGCGGTTAAGCGCTTCCAAATTGCCGATGAACAAGGCTTAGAGCACGATATGGAAAACCAGCGTAACTGGGAAACTCTGGTTATGAACGTTCAAGACATCAAATAGTTCGGTCACATCTCTTAATTTGGGTCAGCCACAACTGACCCATTTATCTTTAAATTAGCCGTTTTTTGTCCCACAGACTCACATTTGAGTCTTCAGCTTGTGAGCCAAATGCAACTATGTGTCATTAATCTTTGTTATAACGTTGTTCAAACTATTTTTTGAAGGACCAAAAATGCAAAAAATAATTCTGATCACAGGAGCCACAGATGGCATCGGTTTAGAGACCGCAAAAGCACTGACGCAGCAAGGGCACCATGTTCTGATTCATGGACGTAACCCAGCTAAGGTCAATAAAGTCGTGACCGCTCTGTCTCGCCTGTCTAAGAATGCAATCATCGAAAGCTACATCGCAGACCTATCGAGGCTCTCTGAAGTTGAGGCGCTTGCAACCCAAATAAAAAGCGATCACAAACGACTCGATATACTCATTAACAACGCAGGCGTGTATAAGGTGTCGGACATCACCACCCCAGACAATCTTGATGTGCGTTTTGTCGTAAACACCATTGCGCCTTATCTACTGACACAAAAGTTGCTCCCTCTTTTTAATGCGACAGGTCGTATCGTCAACCTATCTTCAGCAGCCCAAGCACCCGTAGATCTAGAGGCATTAATTAGCCCCAATGCTGGCGAACTTGATGGCCCGGTTTACGCACAAAGTAAGCTGGCACTGACGATGTGGTCTATCGAATTAGCCAATTCTCTATCAGCTAGCCAGACAAGCTCCCAAGCAAATAACCAAACAAGCTCCGGATCAAAAAATGGCCCCGCCGTTATCCCTGTAAACCCAGCCTCTTTCCTTGGCAGTAAATTGGTGAAAGATGCTTATGGCGTTGATGGTAACGATCTGGCGATTGGTGCGGATATCCTCTGTCGTGCTGCGCTCAGTGATGAGTTTGCCAACGCTTCAGGTCAATATTTTGATAATGATTCCGGGTTATTCAAAGACCCGCACGCCGACGCTTTAGACAACACCAAGAACCACAAGCTGGTGACAGTGCTTGATCAATTGCTCGAAGAAAAGCTGTGCGTTGCGCACTGATCGTTAATTAGTCAATTAAACGATCACTAACACTCCCCCCTCAAAAAAAATCCAAGCCGCAGTTCTATCCATACTGACAAAGAACTGCGCGCTCTTTCGATTATTAAAATTTCTTTAATACTGATTCCCCGCTTTGCCCAATTATCACCCAAGGTGCAGATTGTTAAACTTGCCCTCGTCGAAACAACACAGGCTACGGCCGAGGAGCATTTATGCGTTTTGAAGGTAAAGTTTATCGTCCTTGGATGGAAGCAGAGAGCGTACTCATCCAGACAACATTGGGGTGCAGTAACAACCAATGTACCTTCTGCACTATGTTTGATGATAAGCGTTTCAAAGTAAGAGATATTAAAGACATCTTTGAAGATATTGATGCGGCGAGAAAGATCTACCCGCATGTTGAATCTATCTTTTTAGTCGATGGTAACGTGATGGCGATTAGAACCGAGATGCTGATTTCGATTCTGGATTACATCAAAACCACCTTCCCAGAGATCAAGAACATTTCTCTGTATTCAGGGTTCAACGATTTCCGTCGTAAGAGCTTATCTGAATTAAAAGAGATTAAGTCGGCAGGTTTAAGTATGGCCTATTCAGGCTTGGAGTCCGGTGACCCTATTGTTCTGGATCGTATTCAAAAACGCATGACACGTGAGCACGCTATTGAAGGTATGAATTTAGCCCGTGAAGCCGACATTAAAGTACTGGCTTCTTTCATCTTTGGTCTTGGCGGCAAAGAGCGTTCTGTCGAGCATGCAATTAATACCACTAGCTTGCTGAACATCATGCAGCCGGATGCGATTGCACCCATGGCTTTGGCGGTTCAACCGGGTTCAGTGTTAGAAAAAGAAGTAAACCGTGGCGAGTTTGTTTTACCAACGCCATTGCAGATTCTTGAAGAAGAGAAATACTTGCTCGAAAACCTAGAGGACTTCGACTGTTACTACTGGGGCGATCACGGGAACAATATCTCGCCGATGCGTGGCATGTTGCCTCAGGCTCGCAAGCCGTTTCTTGATAAGATCAATCAAGACATAGCTCACAACCCAATCACTAAGCAAAACGTAATTAAAACCTTTGCTTGGTAACGAGTAACCTCTACATCGTTTGAAGCAGCCACAAAGAGGGCCAGCATCAGCTGGCCCTTTCATTTTCTAGCTAAGTCGCTCTCTATAGAACTAACTGGAACGATGTAAATCTCTCTTAGCCTCGCGTTACCAAACAAACTAAGCCAAGTCGCTACCGTTGCTTGCGATCACTTTTTTGTACCAATGGAATGACTTTTTAGGAATACGATTTAAAGTGCCATTGCCTAGGTTGTCCCTATCCACATAGATAAACCCATAGCGCTTACTCATCTCTCCGGTCGATGCCGCGACAAGATCGATACAACCCCAAGGTGTGTAACCCATCAGTGGTACACCGTCTTCCATTGCTTCATGCATCGCAACAATGTGCTGACGAAGGTAATCAATGCGGTAATCATCGTTCACTTCACCATTGCCATCCAAGGTATCACGAGCACCTAAGCCATTCTCAACTAAGAAAAGTGGTTTCTGGTAACGATCGTATAAGGTATTCATCGTGATACGAAGGCCAGTAGGATCGATCACCCAGCCCCAATCACTTGCGGGCAGATGAGGGTTTTTGATGGACTTAACAACATTCGCCGCGCTGGTGTTACCCGCATTCATATCGGCAGAAGCACAGCGTGAAGCGTAGTAACTGAATGAGATGAAATCGACGGTATTCTTCAGAATCTCGAAATCTTCTTCTTGTGTTTCAAGCACGACACCTTTGTTATCAAATACCTTTTGAGCATAGGATGGATAGTAACCACGTGATTGAACATCAATAAAGAACAGGTTCTCGCGATCTTTTTCCATCGCCATCAGCACATCTTCTGGCTTACATGAATATGGATAGAAGTTACCGCCCGCCAGCATACAACCCACTTGGTTTTGATCATCAACTTCATGGGCAATCTTGGTTACCAAAGCGCTTGCTACTAGCTCATGGTGAGCTGCTTGGTACTTCACTTGATCGTGATTTTCGCCTTCCTGAAACAACAATCCAGCGCCTGAAAACGGGCTCGCTAGTAAAATATTGATTTCATTGAAGGTTAGCCAGTATTTCACCAAGCCTTTGTAGTTCTCGAAACAGGTTCTCGCGTAACGGCTAAAGAACTCAATCATCTTACGATTACGCCACGAACCATACTCGTTCACCAAGTGCATTGGCACATCGAAATGGCACAAGGTAACGAGCGGCTCAATACCGTACTTCTTACACTCTTCAAAAACATCACGGTAAAAGTCTAAACCAGCTTGGTTCGGCTCTAGCTCATCACCTTTTGGAAAGATTCGGCTCCAAGCGATGGATACGCGGAAGACTTTGAAACCCATCTCAGCCAACAAGGCGATGTCTTCTTTGTAACGATGATAAAAGTCTATCGCGTTATGGCTTGGGTAGAACTCGTCTTCGCTGAGCGTCACCGTATCAACCTGACCAAGCTTAATTGGCATACGGTTTTCACCGTAAGGGATCATATCTACGGTTGTTAGGCCTTTACCACCGGCCAAGTGAGCGCCTTCAGATTGGTTGGCAGCGATGGCGCCGCCCCATAAGAAATCTTCAGGAAATTGAATGTTTGACATCGGATACCTCTGAAACAATAAAAGTCACCTTACGATCGAGTAAGGTGACTGAATAAATTAATTAACTCTAATTAAGAAGCAGACGCCACTGTGGCCTTATCTTCTGCCTTAACAGCTTCTTTGTTTGCTGGCTCTGACGTTGCTTTCTCATCCGCATCATCTTCTGGAACATCTTCAAAACCTAAAACTAGGGTTAGAACAAATGACAGAACAATAGACAATGCGATTAGGCCGAACACCCAAACGATACTCATCGGGTCATTCACATCGAAGAACTGAACGCTCGTAAACAAGCTTGGTGCTGCCATCGAGTGACTCGCAAGGCCACCCATGCCCGCTAATGCACCAACGATGAAACCAGTAATCATTGTTGCGATAAGTGGACGTTTCAGACGAACAAGCACGCCGTACAATGCAGGCTCAGAGATACCCGCAAAAATTGCTGATGCGCCCGCCGCTAATGATGTTTGTTTCAGCGCACTGTTTTTGGTTTTGTAAGCAACAGCCAGACACGCGCCACCCATACCAAGGTTGGCACCGATTTCTGAAGGCATAACCATACCTTCACGACCAGTCTCAGCAATGGTTTGAATAATCGTTGGAGTAAATACACGGTGCATACCAGTCAGTACAAGTAGAGGCCACAACGCACCCATGATAGCAACCGACAACCAACCTAATGTGTCATGAATTGTATAAACAAGCGCTGAAAGTGCAGTACCTACCCAAATACCAAATGGACCGATAAGTACGATAGCAACCGGAGCTGCAATCAACACGATCAACATAGGTTTGAGGAAGTTTTTAGTTACAGCAGGGGTAATGCTATCTACCCAACGCTCTATGTAAGAAAGAGCCCAAGTCATCACAAGTACAGGAATAACCGTGTAGGTGTATTTTACTGACGTGATTGGGATACCGAAGAAATCAACGTGCTTGCCTTGCGCAGCTTGCTCCATTAATTCCATGAAACTCGGGTGGATTAAGACACCGGCAATCGCAATGGAAAGAGACATGTTGGTCTTGAATTTGATCGATGCAGAAGCGGCAACCATAACCGGTAGGAAGAAGAAGGCGCCATCACCAATCGCTTTCAAGATAATCAAGGTAGGCGCATTTGGTTCAACCCAGCCCAGCATCTCAAGTACCATGGCGAGCAGTTTGACCATTGAAGCGCCAATGATTGCTGGGATAAGAGGAGACATGGTACCAACCAATGCATCCAACATTTTCGCACCAATCGCTTTAGCCGTCAGTTTCTCTTTTTTAGCAGGAGTCTCTGGCTCAGAATCTGAAGATAACTCACAAATAGCCATCACTTCTTTGTACGCATACGATACCTCGTTGCCAATGATAACTTGTACTTTGTCTCCATTATCAACAACACCCATCACACCTTTTAATGTTTTCAGTTTGCTGATGTCGACGCCATCTTGGCTGTGTAAAACGAATCGTAATCGAGTCATACAGTGTGTTAGCGCAGCGACATTTGCCTTGCCCCCCAGATGCTCAACAACAGATTTCGCAATTGCGCGGTAATCGTTGGCCATGTTATCCCCCAAAGCTCTTTCTAGTGATATTTAAACGCGAAATATAGTGAGATGCGACCATGTTTGAGTCAATTCGCCGCAAAAAACAATCACAGAGGTTGCGAATTGTTGTTTTGTGTTCTTCATCACACTTTCTTAAGTTACCGGTAACATGTTACCGATAACACTTATAAGATAAAGCCATATTTACAAGCGATGTTCAAAATTGAGATCACGCGCAAATTTGTTAAGAGGATTGAGTTATGGCTGGTAGTAGTGTCATCGTCATGGGAGTCAGTGCTTGCGGAAAAAGCACAATAGGCGAGCATTTAGCAAAAAGACTTGGACGTAAGTTTATTGATGGTGACGATCTTCATCCTCGATCAAACATTCAAAAAATGGCGTCTGGCCAACCTCTTAATGATGATGATCGCATTCCATGGCTAGAACGAATTCGTGATGCGGCTTACAGCTTAGAGAGTAAAAACGAGCACGGCATTATCGTATGTTCTGCATTGAAGAAAAAATACCGCGACCAAATTCGTGAAGGAAACAAGAACATCACTTTTCTATTTCTCGATGGTGATATTGACCTAATTTTACAGCGCATGCGTCAGCGTCAAGGTCATTTCATGAAAGAGAACATGATTAAAAGCCAGTTTGAAACGCTAGAAAGACCAGACCATGAACCCAATACCGTAGTGATTAATATTGACGGCGATATAGATAAGGTCGTTGATTGTGCTGCCATTGTACTTTCGATGAGCGATGAGGCAATTGTATGACCCACCCGATTATCCAAGCGGTTACTCAAAGAATGCTAGAGCGAAGCCAAGCTGCTCGTAAAGAATTCCTCAAAAGAACCCAACACCAAGCTGCTGCAGGCAAAGGAGGGAAAGGGCTCTCTTGCGGTAACTTGGCTCACGCTGTTGCGGCATCTTGTTCGGATGAAAAACAATCCATTCTTGACCTAACCAAATCTAACGTGGCATTAGTCAGCTCTTACAACGATATGTTAAGTGCCCATCAGCCTTATCAACACTATCCTGATCAGATCAAAAAGGCGTTAGCTAAGTCCGGTCACACCTCTCAAGTTGCGGGTTGTGTTCCTGCAATGTGCGATGGTGTGACTCAGGGACAACCAGGTATGGATATGTCTTTGTTTTCAAGGGATTTGATTGCTCAATCGACGGCACTGTCACTTAGCCATAACGTGTTTGATTCGACCCTGTTACTTGGTATTTGTGACAAGATAGCTCCAGGACAACTGATGGGCGCGCTCTCTTTTGCGCACCTTCCCACCGCATTCGTTCCGGCGGGATTAATGGCAACGGGCATCAGCAATGATGAGAAAGTACACGTTCGCCAAGAACATGCAGCAGGTAAAGTCGGAAAGAGTGCCTTATTGGAAATGGAATGCAATGCTTACCACTCAGCTGGAACATGCACTTTCTACGGTACAGCAAATACCAATCAGTTGGTATTTGAAGCTATGGGTTTAATGCTGCCAGGCTCTGCCTTTATTCACCCAGACTCTGCACTTAGAGCATCATTAACTCAACATGCAGCTATTGAAATTGCTTCAATGACGCAAGCCTCAGCAAACTTCCGCCCACTTTCTGAAGTTTTTACAGAAAAAAGTCTCATCAATGGCATTGTTGCCCTGCTCGCATCGGGTGGCAGCACTAACCACAGTATTCACATGGTCGCGGTGGCACGCGCAGCAGGGTTTATTCTGACTTGGCAAGACATCAGCGATCTATCCGATGTGGTGCCGTTACTTGCTCGGGTTTATCCCAACGGCCCAGCAGATATGAATGCGTTCCAAGCGGCGGGAGGTGTTCCAGCCCTATTACGCCGTTTAGATCAAGCCAACTTACTGCACCGAGATGTCACACCTACCTTTGGCTCGTTTGAAGATCAAATGAGTATTCCAGAGCTGGAAAATGGCAAGCTAACGTGGAAAAAGTGCGAGCAGTCGGCAGACGCAGAGGTAATTGCAGGTCCAGAACAAGTATTCCAAAGCACAGGCGGAACGCGAGTCCTTTCAGGGAACCTTGGCAATGCGGTCATTAAAGTATCAGCAGTCGCTGAAGAACAGCGTGTAATAGAAGCGCCTGCAGTGGTGTTCGATTGCCAACACAAGGTGGAAGCTGCCTACCAAAGAGGTGAACTCAACAAAGATTGTATCGTTGTGGTGATTAACAATGGCCCTGCAGCAAACGGTATGCCTGAACTGCACAAACTCATGCCGATTCTAGGAAATATACAAAAGCAAGGTTTCAAAGTGGCCCTGGTTACCGATGGTCGCCTTTCCGGAGCCTCAGGAAAGATCCCATCCGCGATTCATGTCTCACCAGAGGCGATTCGAGGCGGAACTATTGGGCTTGTTCGCGAAGGCGATATTCTGAGCTTAGATTGCGCGAGTGGTGAACTCAATAACCTCAACGACATGCAGTCTCGCCAAGCGAGAGTGTTTGAGGCAGAGACCAACCAGCAAACCATGGGGCGCAACCTATTTAGTGTTATGCGCCAAAGCGTTTCGAGTGCAGAACAAGGGGCGAGTTTTATCGTCTAACTGTTTTATCGCTTAAATGTTGTCTCGTCCTAAAATACGTTGACAGTATTTCTACTAAGCCAATAGCGCCAGCTGTTGGCTTTTTTCATGCACCTCATTTGGAGTTTTCATCCTAAGGCTAAGGTGCGGCCTCATGTTGTTATAGGTACTTATAGACTCTTTTACTAGTTGTTTAAGCTCTCCGAGGTTTCTACACTTATCAAGTAAGAACTCTTGTTTCAGTATTCCATTTACTCTCTCTGCTAATGCATTTTGGTAGCAGTCATAACCGTCTGTCATCGAGGGGATTATGCCGCTACTTTTCAACTTATCTTGATAAACACCTGAGCAGTACTGGAGACCACGATCAGAGTGATGGATACACGAACAATGATATTGACGTCCCTTAACAGCCATATCTAGCGCTTTCACAACATCCGTCGCCTTCATTTCGTTGCTCAGCTCGTAGCCCATAATTTTCCGACTAAACGCATCAGTTACCAATGAGAGATAGTGAACTCCTTCATCTGATTGGACATAGGTTATATCACTCACCAACACACTCTCTGGACTACATGGTTGGTAATCCTTTAATAAGTTCGGGTGTTTCTTCATCCAATGTCTACTGTTGGTCGTTTTTGTAAAACTACGTTTAGGTCTTACCAATAATCGTTCATCTCTTAAGTATTTGAAAAGCGCATCTCGACCTAGCTTTATACCCTGTGCTTGCAACTTTGGCTTTAGTAAAAAGTAGAGTTTTCTAGTACCTACCCGAGGCATATAACGTCTAATATCCAACACCATTTGTTTGATGGGTTTAAGTTCCAACTGGCGATTAACAGCTCGCTTTTCTCGTTGATAAACGCTTTGTCTCGTTATCCCGCATAGCTTACATACTCGAACTAAACTTAGTCCTTCCTGCTTTTGAAGGCTTCTTGCTCCTTGGCTAGATACTTTTTTCTGAGACTGGTTCCGTGCTCAGCATCAAGAATATCAACTACTCTATTTAAAAAGAGATTCTTGATTTTTTCGTCTTCTAACTCTTTCTCAAGACGTTTTATTTTCTGTGCAGGTGATTCTTCAGGTTTAGGTGATTTGTGCATGGCATTGATCCTTGGATTTTGCGCCCAATTCATCTTACCGTGCTTTCGAAGCCAGGTTAAAACGGTTGAGCGGCCTTGGATACCATAAATGGTTTGGGCTTGTTTATATGTCATATCGCCTCTTTCTACAGCGGCGACGACCTGTAATTTAAAGCCTAGTGTGTAATCACGCTGAGTGCGCTTAACGTAGGTATTATTTGAAGTAGTCATAATTCGTCCTCAATGTGTAAACACATTTCAGGACGGGACATGTAAAAGCAAAAGGGGCATCATTTCGATGCCCCTTTCAGTTTCCGCAATACTTGGCTAAACGCTTTCGCCATCAGTGATGCGATAGCCCATATCCACTATCGTTTCCGTGACTGACTCACCTTTCAATCGGGCAAGCAGTAGCTCGGCACTTTTCTTACCTATTTCATAACGTGGCGTATCCACGCTAGTCAGTTTTGGGCGTATGGTTTGACCGATATCTAACGCGTTATAGCCCACCACAGATAACTGTTGCGGTACTTGGATTCCACGTTGCTGGGCAATGAGCAAGGTACCTATCGCGATGTCATCATTGGTGCAGAACACACCATCGAGATCTGGGTAATCCGCAAGAGCACGATCAAGCAGATCTTCAGCCAAAGAGAAGTTAGAGTGCTGTTCCGTCAACACGTGCTTAGGCTCTAATCCAGCCTCATGCATCGCTTTGTCATAGCCTTGCAAACGCAGCTTAGTTCGCGCATCCAGTCGAGCACCAAAGTAAGCAATAGAGCGTTTACCCGCTTCAATCATTCGCTTCACGACATGGTAAGAAGCATCAATATGGTCCAAACCAACAACCATGTCGATCGGATTGGTTGGTAGTTCCATCGTTTCAACAACAGAAACACCTGAATTCTTGATCATCTGTAACGTGCGCGGGGTGTGGTGGCTTTCCGTTAATATCAACCCATCAACCTGATACGAAAGCAGCGAAGCAATTTTTTCCTCTTCTTCCACAGCATCATAGCTAAAGTGAGCGAGCAACGTCTCGTAGCCATTCTCTTTAGTAACCGTTTCGATACCTTGAACAAACGCGGCAAAGATTTGGTTTGATAAAGAAGGGAGCAAGATACCGATCGCTTTACTTGACGACTTCGAGAGCATGGCTGGCGCTTTGTTTTCGATGTATCCCATCTCTTCAATAACCGCTGCAATTTTCACGCGAGTTTTGGCTGCAACTGAATCGGGATTACGCATGTAACGAGAGACGGTCATCTTGGTGACGCCTACTTTGTCTGCCACATCTTGAAGTGTGGTTCGAGTTTTCTTGTGCTGCTCTGTCATAACTATTTGAACTCTTTATTATGTTACAAGTAACATTATAAAGTTCTCACCCCCTCGAGTTCAACCCATTCGTTCTCATCGACACATAGTTTTGGAATTTTTCGTCCCCCAACTAGTTCGTATAGAGTTTAAAGTAGACTCGCACTATGCGTGCTTAATAAAGGCTTGGCTTAACTGCTGAAAGAGTGAGTCTACGTTAGGTAGGGAGGTCAGATGCGCGGACAACGGAGTATGAACCTGCGGGTCTACAACGATTGGATTCCCACAAACTTCATTATAAAAATTCACGGGCGTAACGATGTGTTCTAAGTCCGTATCCAACAAGATACAAGCTTGCGAAAGTACGATTTGGCCGCCCCCTTGTTTAAGCAATACACGCTGCGCAGTGCCCACTATTTTTTGTTTATTGATATTAAGGTTGTAGTCACCATCACAATAAGAACCGGGAGTTGCGTGTACATCCACATCAATGCCCAGATCTTTAAAAAACAGGGTTAAGACATCGCATAAATGTCGATACGCTTTTTGGATGTTGTAAGCTTCATCACGAGGCCAATGGTAAATGTGCGATAGGTTAATGATCCCCGGCAGCTGGGGAACGGGAGCCCCACCTGTTTTTCGTGAGGTGAGTTGCCAACCTTGTGCCGCGAGTTGCTTTCTAGACTCTACGGTCACCGGCCACTTTTTACCTGCGGGCAAAACAAGTGTTGGCGTTTTTGGTTGCCACAGCATTAAGGCTTGTCCAATCTCACCCAACTGTATTTGCTGCAATAACGCATCTTCTTTTTCAAACGCACGATCAACATCAATGTGCGGGTAACGTACGAGTTTATTCGTTAACTTCAATGCACTTTCCTCTACAGATTGTGGTGACCGACCATTTAACATTCCACAATGGTTGATGATAGATAGGGCTATATAAGATAGAAACAACACCAAAAGTTAGTTATTGATGTCATAGTTGCTTGTCAATTGCCCATCTCAAAGCCTAGTTCTAACATTTGTACACACACCAACAAAGGAATATATCAAGGACACTAGAATTCAATTTCGTGTTGATGAGGAAACAAAACGCCCAGCTCAACAAATGGCTGAGAGCCAAGGTCGCACTCTGAGTGACGCATGCCAGGAGCTTACTGAGCAACTCGCTGAACAACAACGCAAAGCATTATCTCACGATGCATGGCTAACTGAACAAGTAAACCTAGCATTTGAGAAGTTTGACTCAGGAAGTCCGTTTTCGTTGAGCACCAAACGGCTAAATCTCGAATGGAAGAGCGCAAAGCCAGAATCCGTAATCGAGGTAAGTAATGATTTTATGGGAAGAAGAGTCACTTAATGATCGTGAAAAGATCTTCGAGTTTCTCTATGACTTCAACCCTGATGCGGCAGAAAAAACCGACAACTTCATTGAAGCAAAAGTAGAAAACTTGCTTGAACAACCTTTAATAGGTGTGCAGAGAGACGGCATTTGTGGACGCTTACTTATAATTCCTGAGATTTCAATGACCGGATCTTACTGGGTCGAGGGCGATATCATCCGAGTTATGCGTGTACTCCACCAGAAAAAAAATTCCCTACCGATTGATCACTTCCTCTGGGGAACTAACGCTGGCATAACACGTTTGCTACGATATAGACTTAGCTGAATTTTACTGCCTTAATCACTGAAACTAAAGGCAAACCGACAACGCCGAATGTAGTAAATCGTGTTGATGCGATTGTTAAATGAACTCTTACTGCAAACCACGGTCATTGAGAACAAATTGGCGTAACTCGCGCTCTTCCCTCATGACATAAAGAATATATACAATATCATCGTTGGTTACTTTGTAAAAAATACGGCATGGCGGTAATACAATTTCACGATAATCTAAATGAGGAAGCTCAGGAGCACTACGGCCTGATAATGGAAAATCCTCTAAACGCTCAACACGATGGAAAACTGATTGAACTAAAGCCTTAGCCGCTAAAATATTATTAATAGCGATATATTCTGCAATTTCGTCCAAATCTAATAATGCTGATTCAGTCCAATTAATTACAGCCATTTATTCATCTTCTCTTTTGCGACTTCATGAGAAACTACACGATTATCTGAAATTGCTTTTTCACCGCGAGCAATACCTTCAAGAATAGCAATACGTTTTTGCATAAACTCGTAATCATCAACATCTAACAAATAAGCAGACGGTTGGCCGTGCTCTGTAATTAACACTGGTTCTTTTGAAGCATGAAGCTCAGAAAGAATCTTGGTTGCTTGACGTTTTAATGTAGTAACTAGCTCAACTTTCATATTCAGTTTCCATTATTGAAAGAATAAAGTATCACTATTGTATCACTTAATTGACCATTGAGACAGTTCATTTAACGCACAGTTAAGGGGTGAAGCACGCAATGACCAAGCCGCTGCATAGCACTTCAACACTGAAATCAACGCATACCAAAAATGCCATGCGTTGGGAATCTGTCTTAAGTGCTTTGTTATATTTCTGTTTTCGTCACGCCAATTTCTAACATAATCACATGAAAAAAATCACTTAATTCTCAACACATGGATTTCTGACATGTATTCTGTAGAAACCAATGACACTGCTTGCGATAAACAAAACGTCTATTAATACCGCTACTGGTGAGCCAACGATAACATCATGTACACCCCACACTCCTGTCCCAATAACCATCAGCCAACGCATTAGCTTGTCGTTGCTACTAAACGAAGCTTTCGTATGCAATAACGACGCTGTACAACTCAGAATGCTCGTTAAACCACTGAAAGTTAAAACCGTACCTAACAAAGTAACGAAATAGAACAACCACTTTATTTTAGGGTTTGAAATGAAGATGCCGGCTAAGTATCGGCATGCTCCTATTACCAGCAAACATGCCGCAGTCCACTCATTAAGTAGAGCGAAATGCGCGGCAATCAATAATGCCGATATGCTTAATGCGGACAAAAGTAGCGTACGATTTTTAAACTGAAACGATGCGATATCGAATAACGCAGCTAAACCAACCAATATTTGGGAGGCAAGAAAAAGGGACATAACCCCTCCAATAATAACCAAGTAATAGAAAAACGTTCTAGTAGCTCAGAACACTGAACACATAATTTAGGTTATAAATTGCAGGGGACGTATATCGCGACAGCTTGAGTCAAACAGATAGAGGAAATATCAACATTAAATATATTCATATTGTATTTCCCCCGTCGGCGCTGCTAATAATGAACGCGATTCTACAGGAAAGTGTCGAAGAAAAAAGGTAATGTCACCTTTCGTTACCATTCGACATAACCCATTGATCTTATGGATTATGACAATAGCTGAAAAGAAATATAACGCCCACTTAAGGTGTGAACCACGCTACCACGGCATTAAACTGGAGCGCCGTAACCACTGAACTTGACCCAAACCAAAAATGCCAAGCGTGGGGAATCACTCTTAAATTGTTTGTTAGCTAACAACTATCAGAATGGTATGTCATTACCTTTTAGCCCTTTTGCCCTATCTGTGTAATAGACATTAGAAGCTGGCTCTGAATATAAGATACCTGGTTTTAAAGGAAGGCTATCGTCAAAAGCAACGGTATCTGGGGTTGTGTTTAACTTATCCAGAGGTTTGGCAACCCGCTTCCAATATGAGTCATAACCCTTTGCAACGGTACATAAGTAGCCAATAATCTCTCCGGATGTTGTTTGATCAATAACGATGTCGTCTACTTCAGGGGTTTGTATAGCTTTGAACATCATTTCACGCCAAGCATTTAGGTTACCTTTTTTTAACCCTTATGGTTTAGCATACCAAGAGCCATCATTTTTCATAATGCTACTCATCATAACTCCGTGTAAGTACTTTATGATTAGATAAATACTCTTGGACTTCTCTCATTTCATCCATCATTGTTTCAGGTACTTCATAGCCCTTAGAACGCACATCATTCACAAAAGCAATTAGTTCCACTGCCAACCTTTCATTTAGAGAATGCATTTCTACTAAGGAGTTACGAATTTGCTTATGAATGGTATTTAGTTTGGCATTTTCTCTTTCTAAACGGTCAATTTTTCGCTCTAAAAGATTTACCGTTGCATTGGCATCTTTTATGCGCTTATCGTTAATTGAAATCGTGGTCTCTTTTTCTCTACTCAACCACAGAATCAACCCAGATATAACAATAACTGGGACAGCTACATATGTGAGATACACCCCCACATAAGGTACGGTGAATATGGTAATACCATAAACAATGGAGGTAAGCCAAAAAACTCCATTAATAAAATCTCGCATTGCTACACCCTGATAAAAAATTATTTGTCAGAGAATATCAAAATACAGAATAAAGGTATAGCATTCTGTTTGTGTGACTCATGTTAGCTAACGCCGCGTTAAGTAGTGAGCAACGCCACCACCCTACCTAAAACCTTGCCGCCTTAAACACTAAAGCTGACGCAAACTGAAAGTGCCGAGCGTTGGGAATCTGTTTTAAACGCTTTGTTATAGCGAATCACTTGACACCAGAAAGTGCTTTGAAACCAACACATATGAAAGCGAAATATTTATAGCTTCACGAGTCTCATAAAAATACTTACTCTGACGAAGTACCTGCTCTTTAAAGTTATCAAGTAAATCGATGATTTCTAGTAAGTCAGCTGAATCGGTATCTGATTTTTTATAGTTACACATTGCTAATTCAAAAAAACCAATAGAACTCTTCATACTCTCATAGTTGTTTTTATTCTTGTATATTGAATTCCATAAAGATTGGTAGTTATCCGGTAATTCACCAGGAACATTGATGGTTTTTGTTATAGCAATAATCTTTTGAATTTTATAATTGGTATCTGGCTTCAAGCTATGTGAGATATAGAACTTAACAATAAATGAACGTAATGTTTTATAAATAAAATATATCAAGGCAAAGAGTACACCATAGATCGCGCATGTTATTAAAAAAGGTACAAAAAATTCATAACCCAATAACCTTCCGACTAGTTCCATGTATAGTTTCCTTTTGAATCGCTATAACACCTGCATAACACGTTTGCTACGATACAGACTTACCTGAATTTTACTGCCTTAATCACTGAAACTAAAGACAAACTGACAACGCCGAGTGTAGCAAATCGTGTTGATGCATTTGTTATAAGCACATCTTGGCGTAAACCAAAGTATTATCCAATTCACCCGATGGTAAACGTCGAGCATTCATTAATTGAGCTTCAAATTGGAAACCACAACGCTTTGCTACAGCCTGACTTTTTAAGTTTGAGCTAGCCATTTTAATTTCTAATCGTTGAGCGTGATTATCAGTGAAGGCATATTTTTCAATAATATTTACAGCTTCTGTTATATAACCCTTACCTACTTTCGACGTTTGTAACCAATAGCCAATTTCAAAATAAGGAACAGATTTATCTCGAACAATAAACCCGATAACACCGATAAATACACCAGTTTCTTTTTCGATGATATTAAACCAAAACTCACCAGTGAAATTGGTAAAATTAGCTAGAGCCTCTTTGATATTATGCTTGAGTTCATTCTCTGTTAGTGACTCAGAAACCCAAGGCAAAAATTGGGATAATTCAGCCCGACTTTCATTAATAACTGTCAGCATTGAACCCGCATATTTCAAAGATGGTGGGACTAATTTTATTCTCTCATTTTCCATATGAGTACCCTATTTTGACTGTGCTTATAACGCCGCATTAAGGTGTGAGCGGCGCTTGGCTATACTTGAGCGAAGCGAAACCGCAAGCGTTGCGAATGACTCTTAAATGCTTTGTTAAATTTCAATTAGTACCAATCTGGTTCAGGTTGCTCTTCTACACTAACTTCAACACTTCCACGCAATGAAGGAATTGTAAACGTTGAAATGTGGGGCTCATGAAGCTCGCCATTCTCAAATGTATATTGCAAATCTAATTCAGCTTTAAGTTCCAACGTAAAAGTTTCTTCTCTTCTCGTTGAACCAAACGTATAAATGCAACCATCCTCTTTGTCGTATCTTCCGTTGGTAAAATCTGGACCAACCACTTCAACATAAAGGTCAACGCTAGCTTCAATTGTTATTTGGCTCTCTTCATCATCAATGTCGATAACATTAATTTCAAAGTCACCGACATTTTCAACCTCATACTCTTCAACTTCTGCATCTTCCCAAGTTGAACTATTGTAAATATCACAATCTTCGACATAATCTCTGAACATGCGTTGGATCTGTTCATTTTCTGCCACAAGGTACTCTTTTACTTTTTCAGTTCTAGCATTTGTATGTTGGTTATAAACATCCAGAAGCTTTTCCAAACTATCTAATGTAATTAAACGTTCATTGCCTTCACAATATGTCTTCAAATCTTTGTCATCGGAGATGATATAAATTTTTTCATTCTCTTCAAGATAACTTTCCAATGAGAGGAGAGAAATTGCATCTGGAAATTCTGCTTTCTTCTTACCAGCCCCGAAAGGTGGCTTTTGCTCAAAGTACAACTCTAACAAATGCTCCGGATCTACTGCATCAGCTTCGACATACTCATAATTGCAATCTGCATTATATTGCTGAAATACCTGACTTGCTTTCCGATATACCTCGGGGTCATTAACATCAGAGAAAAGTGATGAGAGATGTTCATCTTCAATAGTCGCCAAAACACGAGCTTTCTTTTTGAATGATTGAAGAGAGCTTAAGGCTTCTCGAATAGAGTCTTCAATTTTCCCATCAACTTCCTGTTCTACTACGCTTGTCAATAAGTAGCGTAGTTCCCCTTGTTGACATAGATCTTTTAATGTCACAAAAGGACGCGAAGAAAAATTAAAGTTATTCTTCACAAAGTATTGTGTATCGATAAACAAGATTCTTGTTTCTAACATTTTACACCTATGTCAATTTGAAATTTAACGCCGCGTTAAGTAGTGAGCAACGCCACCACCCTACCTAAAACCTTGCCGCCTTAAACACTAAAGCTGACGCAAACTGAAAGTGCCGAGCGTTGGGAATCTGTTTTAAACGCTTTGTTATAGCGAATCACTTGACACCAGAAAGTGCTTTGAAACCAACACATATGAAAGCGAAATATTTATAGCTTCACGAGTCTCATAAAAATACTTACTCTGACGAAGTACCTGCTCTTTAAAGTTATCAAGTAAATCGATGATTTCTAGTAAGTCAGCTGAATCGGTATCTGATTTTTTATAGTTACACATTGCTAATTCAAAAAAACCAATAGAACTCTTCATACTCTCATAGTTGTTTTTATTCTTGTATATTGAATTCCATAAAGATTGGTAGTTATCCGGTAATTCACCAGGAACATTGATGGTTTTTGTTATAGCAATAATCTTTTGAATTTTATAATTGGTATCTGGCTTCAAGCTATGTGAGATATAGAACTTAACAATAAATGAACGTAATGTTTTATAAATAAAATATATCAAGGCAAAGAGTACACCATAGATCGCGCATGTTATTAAAAAAGGTACAAAAAATTCATAACCCAATAACCTTCCGACTAGTTCCATGTATAGTTTCCTTTTGAATCGCTATAACGCCGCATTAAGGTGTGAGCGGCGCTTGGCTATACTTGAGCGAAGCGAAACCGCAAGCGTTGCGAATCACTCTTAAATGCTTTGTTAAATTTCAATTAGTACCAATCTGGTTCAGGTTGCTCTTCTACACTAACTTCAACACTTCCACGCAATGAAGGAATTGTAAACGTTGAAATGTGGGGCTCATGAAGCTCGCCATTCTCAAATGTATATTGCAAATCTAATTCAGCTTTAAGTTCCAACGTAAAAGTTTCTTCTCTTCTCGTTGAACCAAACGTATAAATGCAACCATCCTCTTTGTCGTATCTTCCGTTGGTAAAATCTGGACCAACCACTTCAACATAAAGGTCAACGCTAGCTTCAATTGTTATTTGGCTCTCTTCATCATCAATGTCGATAACATTAATTTCAAAGTCACCGACATTTTCAACCTCATACTCTTCAACTTCTGCATCTTCCCAAGTTGAACTATTGTAAATATCACAATCTTCGACATAATCTCTGAACATGCGTTGGATCTGTTCATTTTCTGCCACAAGGTACTCTTTTACTTTTTCAGTTCTAGCATTTGTATGTTGGTTATAAACATCCAGAAGCTTTTCCAAACTATCTAATGT
This sequence comes from Vibrio cyclitrophicus, assembly GCA_023206055.1. Taxonomy (NCBI): domain Bacteria; kingdom Pseudomonadati; phylum Pseudomonadota; class Gammaproteobacteria; order Vibrionales; family Vibrionaceae; genus Vibrio; species Vibrio cyclitrophicus. Next base: position 1,306,298 of record CP065367.1, read on the forward strand.
AATTAAACGTTCATTGCCTTCACAATATGTCTTCAAATCTTTGTCATCGGAGATGATATAAATTTTTTCATTCTCTTCAAGATAACTTTCCAATGAGAGGAGAGAAATTGCATCTGGAAATTCTGCTTTCTTCTTACCAGCCCCGAAAGGTGGCTTTTGCTCAAAGTACAACTCTAACAAATGCTCCGGATCTACTGCATCAGCTTCGACATACTCATAATTGCAATCTGCATTATATTGCTGAAATACCTGACTTGCTTTCCGATATACCTCGGGGTCATTAACATCAGAGAAAAGTGATGAGAGATGTTCATCTTCAATAGTCGCCAAAACACGAGCTTTCTTTTTGAATGATTGAAGAGAGCTTAAGGCTTCTCGAATAGAGTCTTCAATTTTCCCATCAACTTCCTGTTCTACTACGCTTGTCAATAAGTAGCGTAGTTCCCCTTGTTGACATAGATCTTTTAATGTCACAAAAGGACGCGAAGAAAAATTAAAGTTATTCTTCACAAAGTATTGTGTATCGATAAACAAGATTCTTGTTTCTAACATTTTACACCTATGTCAATTTGAAATTTAACGCCGCAATAACACGTGCGAACGACTTACTTACCAAACCAATTATACTCTAAACCGCGAATGCCGAGTGTAATAGCATCGTGTTGATTGCTTTGTTATACGAGCCTTGCTTTCGCTCCGATAAACTTGGTAAAGAACTGATTTACCAAGATTTGCTGTAAAATGATTTTAATTAGACTGACTCAATTAAGCGAGCAAAATATCCAATCAACGACAATAACTGTGAAACGAAACAATCCCTTTTTCTTACACCATTTGAACGATTTGGTTTCAGCCAGTTTTGAGCTGATAAACCAAATATCCTAACCACAATTGGGATTGAAAATGCTGAGAGCAAAACACTGATGCAGACTAAATTGAGGCATAACCAAAGAACAATTGAAGCGTAAACTAGCCGCTGAAACGCCTGAATTTGGGACAATAATAGTTCAATGCCGAACCTGATAAAACGAACACCAAAAGGCAATAAAGAAAAAGATAAACCACCCTACTTTCACACCTAAAAAGCTAATGGTTCAATCGCTGGACTGAACCAAAAAACTGCATTCTCAGAGTTCGTATAACATTTTAATATCATGCAAGCATGAATCCATCCGCTTAACATATCAAAAAGATATCTCATAACCAACTGAATGCTATGTATTTAATATAAAATGGGTCTAAACATTAAGTGTAAAAACGTGCAAGCACACATTGCCGCGTAGATAACGCTCGTTATCATTCTTACCACCCATCAATCCAACTATTAATCAATAACTTAAAATCAGCCTCTCGCTAAATTCGTGCTCAATCAGAGTTAAAAACCACTCTTTTTTAAGTCATTAATTATTCAACAATCAATAAACTGTCTGTATATACAGTTTTTGTGAGGGGGATATATGGCGAGTCAATTCATGCAGGCAATTTGCGAACATATGACGATGCGGGGCTATAGTCGCAGGACAATCAAAGCCTACTGTTATTGGATTAAGTACTACATTCATTTTCATAGGCTTAAACACCCTGAACAGATGCATGCAACTGAGGTTGTGTCCTTTCTTTCTCATTTAGCTAATCAACAAAAAGTAGCCATCAATACTCAAAAAGTTGCTCTCAATGCTCTAGCCTATCTATACAATCAATTTATTAAGCAACCTCTAGGAGACTTGGGGTTCAGTTACGCGACTCGGTCTCGAAAAATTCCTAGCGTACTCAATCATGCGGAAGCTATCTCGGTGATCAATGAAATAGACCCTAAATATCAACTGTTTTTTCGCTTGTTGTATGGTTCAGGTTTGAGAGTATCGGAATGCCTGAGGCTTCGAGTACAAGATATAGACCTAAAACAAGGGTCTCTCACTGTTCACGATGGGAAAGGAAATAAAGACCGAGTGACAATTTTAAGTTTTTCACTCACTGAAGCTATACAAGACAAAATTTCACAAGTTGCAGATCTGCTCGCTAAAGATAACTTGAATGGGTTTGGGCCATCATTGCCTCACCGATTAGGCAAAAAATACCCGAGTGCCTATCGACAACTTGCTTGGATGTACCTTTTCCCATCAAAATCCGTTACTCAACACCCAGAGTCGGGGATCGTATGCCGACACCACCTACATGATTCGGTGCTCCGAAAAACGCTGAAGAAGGCGACTAACTTTAATAAATTGCGCCACAAACGAATTAGTTGTCATACTTTCAGGCACAGTTTTGCTACGCAACTTCTAAAGTCAGGATCCGATATCAGAACCGTTCAAGAGCTACTGGGACACAATGATGTTAAGACAACTCAGATATACACTCACGTTATTGGGCAACACTTTAGCGGCACGACTAGCCCGCTAGACCACCTGTAACGAAACTCCCTCATCGACAGTTGAACCTTGTCTTGATAGCTTCTGTCTGACAAGGTTGTCTGATATGGTGGCGGCAGAACTTCAGCAATTGTTTAGACAGTATTGAATATGAAAACACTAACCATACTTGATGGCGGCATGGGCCGAGAACTCAAAGAAATTGGCGCGCCATTTTCTCAACCGCTTTGGAGTGCTCAAGCGCTGATTGAAGCACCCGAATTTGTAAGCCAAGCGCATCAAAACTTTGTCGATGCAGGTGCTGAAATCCTAATCACCAATAGCTACGCCTGTGTGCCTTTTCACTTGGGTGAAGAGCTGTTCGAGCAACGAGGCTTTGAACTCGCTAAGCTATCTGGCGAACTGGCTAAAGCGGTTGCTGACAATGCCCCTCACGCTGTAAAAGTCGCGGGCGCGATTCCACCACCATTTGGTAGCTACCGACCAGACTTGTTTAAGGTAGAAGAAGCCGCACCAATCATCCAAACGCTTTACGATGCTCAAGATCCAAACATCGACCTTTGGATAGCGGAAACGATTTGTAGCCTGCAAGAATTCAAATCAATCCATGCGGTTCTTAAGCAATCTAATAAGCCGTGTCACTACGCTTTTAGTTTGGAAGATACCAAGGCTGATTCTGCCTACATTCGTTCTGGTGAGAGCGTAACAGACGCGGTCAAACTTGCCTGCCAATCAAACGCGACAGGCATTATGTTTAACTGCTCTGTGCCTGAAGTGATGGATCAAGCCATTATCGATGCTAAGAAAGTGATCGACGAGCTAGGTAGTGATTTAGACATTGGTGTCTACGCCAACAATTTTGCACCGATCAGTAGCGAACATGAAGCAAATGATATGCTTCAAGAGGTGCGTGAACTGGATGGCCAAGGTTACTTAACTTACGCTAAACGCTGGCACGCACTGGGCGCAAATATTATCGGTGGCTGTTGTGGCATTGGGCCAAAACACATTCAAGCCCTAGCCGATTGGAAACGCTCCACACAGAGCTGATCCAGAGCTTCAACTAGAATAAAAATAAATAGAGAACAGGTTGAGAAATCTGTTCTCTATTTGTATGTGGCGTCTCTGAGTACACTTATACAAAACAACGATTTGGAGAAACTGATGAGCGACACGCAACGCAAAATAAAATGGGGTATCGCAGGGCTAGGCAATATCGCCAATCGATTCGCGACTGCAGTCACAAAGCACTGTCTGCATGGTGAATTGTATGCCGTTGCCGCGAGAGACCATACACGCGCAGCCACGTTCGCGAATAAGTTTGGTTGCGACAAGGCTTATGGCTCTTACGAAGCCATGGCGAATGATCCAAGTGTTGAAGCGGTTTACATCGCTACGGTTCACCCATACCACCAGCCACTTGCTGAACTGTTTCTGAAGAATAACAAGCACGTATTGGTCGAGAAGCCAGCTTTCACCAATCTTGGTGATTGGCTTGAGATGAAAGCCCTTGCGAAACTAAATGACGTGATGCTGTTAGAAGCGATGAAAACCGTGGTGTTTCCCGCGTATCGTGAGCTCCAATCATTCTTGGTCGATAACAACATTCAGATAGATTCCATCGAAGCCAGCTTTGGTAACCATCACGACTATGAGCCCGATTTGTTTATCTTCAATCCGGATTTGTCAGGTGGAGCAACGCTCGATGTTGGGGTCTATGGACTTTGGTTTTTCTACGATCTATGCCGAACGCTAGGTGTGACCCCTTCAAAACCTCAGGTAAAGATATCATGTCTGTATGAGGGGGCGAATGTTGATACCGATGCGTGCTTTGCATTCTCTGGTGATATGAACGGTAAGATATCGGCATCAACAGTGCAAAATCTTCCCCGAACAGCACATTTGAGTGGGCCTGATACCAAGATCACCATTCACGAAAAATGGTGGAATCCGGCTTTTATTGAGATTGAACATCAAGGGCAGAAGTCGACCATCAACAACCGAGTTATGGGCAATGGGTTCGAGTTTGAAATCGACCATTTTTCAGAGTTGGTCCTTCAAGGCAAAACTGAATCGGATATCCTAAGCTCAGAGATAACCTCTCAAGTGCTCGATACGATGGAAAACGCACTCATTGACTCTGGCTATCCACATTTAACTCAACCTCGTCGTTAGGAAAAGCAAATTGGGCAACCTTAAGCGCAAGCTTGAACGGTATGAAAAGATATTTCAGGCTTTTGGGCCTGGAGTATCACATTGTCAGGTCAACCAACTGGCCACACTGCTGCACGTGAGTGAACGTCATGTTCAGACCTTACTCAAAGCGATGACGGAGCAAGGCTGGATTGAGTGGCAAGCCAGCTCAGGTCGCAGCAAGAAAGCACAACTGACGTGTCTGGTTGAGCCCATTGAAGCGTGTTATCAATACGCACAAGCCCAAGCCGATGCGGGCAACATAGAACAAGTGTTTAGCACCTTAAGCTTCAACGGCCGCAATGCAGGCGCAGAACTGCAAGCCTTTCTAAGCAGCACCAATCCGTCGGCGCAGAACGTCGCGTACATCCCCTTTCACCGAGAACTCGAAGCTCTTCATCCTCAACGTGTACTTAGGCGCACCGAGCGTTTCTTAGTGATGCAGGTTTGCCAACGCCTAATCACCGTTCAACGAGGTCAACTCAGCGGCGATTTGGCGTATCATTGGCAACCTAATCAAGACGCTACGCAATGGCACTTTCAAATTCGCAATGGCGTTCAGTTCCATAACGGCAGAACACTCGAACCTCAAGACATAGCACGCAATCTTAACTCGCTAATTCAAAGCAAAACATGGCAGCGCTGTTATCAGCATATTGATGAGGTCTCTGTCTCAGCAGGCAATGTGATTGTCGTGAAATTGAATCAACCTGATTGGCATTTACCACGCCTACTTGCCAGAGTTGAAGCCTCTGTATTTGATCACTCATCACCGGCAGATAGGCTGCTTGGATCTGGCGCGTTCTCATTAGACATTTTCTCAAGCAAGATGTTGAGATTAAGCCGTAATAGTGCGTATTCACACAGCACTCCAATCCTCAATCGAGTCGAGTTGTGGGTCTATCCGGAATGGGCACAGAGCAAAGCTTGCGCTCAAAATCAGGTGTGCGTGAAACTGCCCGAAAAGACGACCACCGCGCGTGGCGATGACCAGTCTTCCCAACCGGATTTCGGCTCAACGTTTTTCAAAATTCAAAATCCAACGTTGTCGAAAACCGTTCGAGAGTTCACCGTTGAAGACACCTCTGAATGCCAAACCCTTTTCGAGCTATTGTCTGTGTCTGGCGACCACAAAACCAGCGTCGAATATGGACACTACCTAACTAACTACCTAACTACCAAAGACGTCGCGCTGTGCAGCATTATTGATGAGAACGACACCTTCACTTCGTGGTTAAGCTTTTTCACTCGCTTCCCGTTTGAGGACTTAGCGTTGCCTGCTGAGATACTAGAGACAATCGAACAAGGCTTAGCCTCAATAAGAAACCAGCCAAACTTGGAGTTAGCGATGAATGCACTGATGAAGCTTCGGCATTGGTTGAATAACTCTGGGGTTGTGATTGAGCTCAAGCAAGAGGCGTTCAACTTAGAGGTTTCTGAAAAGATACACGGCGCGCAAGTGAATGGTTTTGGTTGGTGTGAGCTCGACAAGCTGTGGATTAGCCATTTGTCATTCTAGCCATTTGTAAATCTAGCGATGTTCAAAATAAGTCATTAGGCACAGGTACTTATCTTTAACACTCCCCTGCCAATAGCGAAGTGAGCGGGTGCTAATGTACTCTCGAAGTGAGACTCCACAAATATAAGCACAAACTAAATAGCCCCAATAAGAAGGTAAACCATGACTCGACACCTAACAGGCTCATTACTGTTTCTTTGCGCACTCTCTTTTAACAGCATGGCGAGCACCCAATGCGATGCGCTTATAGGCTGTGAAAAGAAGTTCTGTGAGATTGAATATCAGATAAAGAAAGCGGAACAGTACGACAATCAGTACAAAGTGGAGCGATTAACCACAGCGTTGAAAGCGGCGAAAGAGAACTGCACCAATGAAGGTTTGAAGGATGATCTGCGGGAGAAGATTGAATCCAATGAACAAGATTTAGCTGAATACCAAGCCGACTTAGAAGAAGCAAAACAAGACGATAGAGCGGATAAGATTCGAAAATATGAGGGTAAGATCGAAAAAGAACTGGGTAAAATCGATGAATTGAAACAAGAACTGGCTCAGATTCCTTAATCGATAATTTAAACAAAAATGGTCTTACTGCTTAGTAAGACCATTGAAAAAATACCGCTTTTTGACGACCTCAAGAACCAACCTAGCCAACGCCAGCTGTTATTATCCCACCAGTGCCAATTCAGACTCTTTATAAATCCGGTTAGCCACTTTGTATGCCGCAGGTGACGTTAGTGTCTCTTTGCATCTGTGCTTAAACTGCTCGACTTCAATCGTTTGTTCTTCCAGTAAATAATACAACTCACTCAAGTAGTTAGCTTCAAACACAGCTTGACCAAGTGGTGTGCATTCGTATCGGCTCGACTCTTGGTAGCCAATTGCGGTCAACACTGATTCTGGCAGCTCCCAGAACTTAGCAATGGTGTAAGTCAGGCGAATTGAATAGCTGTTCATCAGGCGCTTCAATGCTAATGAGTTAGGTGGAACAGAAGGATCAATATGCTTGAAGGCTTCTACCATCATTTGGAAAATGATCATCTTGCCTAAGTTGCGAATTAACCCAACAAAATACGCCGCCGCTTGTTCTTCTTGTAATGAAGAGTCTTTCATCAACTCCTTAGAAAACGACGCGGTTTGAACACTGTGATTCCAAATTTTCTCACCGAAGTGACGCCAGTAAATATTGTTCCCCGGTGTGAAGTTCTTCATGTAGCTATTCACCACCCCTTCAACAAGCCCTTGAGAACCCATATTTAAGAATGCTGTTTTTAGGTCAGTAACTTGTTTTTCACCGCGCTTATAGAAAGCACTATTAGCCAGTTTAATCACATCGGCAGCCATACTCGGCTCACGCTCAATCACTCTTAACAATGCATTAACATCAAACTCATCGCTCTGTAATTCTGCCATTAACGTGGTCACAGAGGCTGGCATCACTGGCAGTTCATTAAGCAAGGCTTTTGGAGAGCGAATCAAACGTTCGATCTGACAAGCAACAAAATCACTAAATGGGTCAGACTCAGTTCGAAGACGAGACTCTCCAAACAAATAATCAAGGAACTCACCATCGTGAAGGCTAAACGTCTTATCGACGATTAATGATGATGGCTGAGCGGACGACGGCGAAACAAAGATTGAAGAGCGAGGAGTGACATGCTCTGCTTTGACGTTTTCCTTTTCAGAGGTCGCTTGTTGGGAGATAGCTTGTTGGGAGACACTTTCTGAAGAATGACTTTGCTTACTTTGATTAGTAACGAAAGGGGAAAATAGTGCCTGTAATACCCTTTTAAACATCAATACGGCTCCTAGATGAGTACAAAATAGATCGGGATATATAACAGCGGTGATTATCGCACAGGCAATTCATAAACCATACAATGATAAATGAATCATTAATTTTCCTGTTGTATAGGATCTGTTACTCAACGGGCTTTGAGACTAAGCCCTCCAGCATTCGCCAGAAACAAAAAAGCGAGCACATAACACTTGCTCGCTCTTACATAGATTAGATGTGTGACTGTCTAAAGTTAGCTCTGAGCGACTTCCAACACGATCTTACCGACGTGCTTTTTCTTTAAGAATTCATCTTGCGCTTTATGGATATCGGCTAGCGGATAAGACTCTGCAACGATGGCGCCGATCTGCTGCTTCTCAATGCGATTAACCAAGTTTTGAAATACTTGCGGTTCTAAAACTGTGCAACCAAAAAAGCTAAGGTCTTTCAGGTACAGAGTACGAACATCAAGCTCAACCATCGCACCGCCAATCGCACCAGACACAGCATAACGACCATGCGGTTTTAGGACTTCAAGGAACTCAGGCCACTTGTCACCTGCAACCAAATCGATAACCACATGCACACTGTTTGCACCTAATGCCTCAACCAATTCAGCATCACGAGCAATCACCTCATCAGCACCCAATTCAAGTAGCTGTTGGTTCTTACTTGGGCTAGTAATTGCAATCACGTAAGCACCGCGCGCTTTCGCCAATTGAATTGCCGCCGAACCCACGCCGCCCGATGCGCCAGAGATAAGTACGCGATCACCGTCAGCCACATTAGCGCGAGTCAGCATATTTTCTGCCGTTGAGTAAGAGCATGGGAAAGACGCTAGCTCAACATCCGACATAGAACTGTTCACCGCATAAGCGTGTTTCGCAGCCACTTTGGTGTATTCAGCAAAACCACCATCGCACTCAGAACCGAAATACCACGGCTGTGGCAGATCTCGTCCGTACACTTCGGTTAAACAAGGTTCGATAAGAACACGCTCACCAATACGATCAGCAGAGACTTCATTACCCACTGCTACGATGAAACCACACACGTCAGCACCTTGGATACGAGGGAACTTCAACGCTTCACCCGACCAACTTGCGTCGTCTGAGTCATCACTTTTAGAGTACCAACCGATTCGTGTGTTGATATCTGTATTGTTAACGCCTGCTGCCATCACTTTGATCAGCACTTCATTAGGTTCGATTTGAGGTACAGCGATATCTTCACGGTAGCCAAGCATTTCTGCTCCGCCGTGTCCTAGCATCTCTGCGCCTTTCATTGTTTTTGGTATCTCGAAATTCATACTGTTTCCTTGAGTAATTTTGTCACCATATTCTGTGCCGATGCCACTGCTTCTTCGCCCAAAACTGGCCACGCGCTTGATACGCCTTCATGAAGTAAAAACAGCGGTGTCGCGAGATCCTCTCGCTGGCTCTGCTTGCCTATCAACAAACGTACTTGTTCTTTGTGCTGTGTAACCGCTTGGCTGATAAGCGCATTATCAGGAAACGCGGCCATCGCATTCATCGACATGCACCCATGTGGCGCATACTCTTCTAACCATTGTTGAAGCTTATTGAAGATATGAGTGACAGATTCCAATCCAGCCTCTGGCGACTCCTCCAATAAGAAATCGAGATAGCGTTGGTGTCGGTATTCCAATGCGCCAACAATCATCGCTTCTTTTGAAGGGAAGTGTTTATACAGGGTTCTCAAGCTCACGCCGCACGCGGTTTTCAGCTGTGCAACGCTCGGCTCAGCAAAACCTTGTTGGCTGAACGCTACTTCAAGGCTTGCTGCAATCTGTTCTCTCAACATAGTGCTCTCTTAATACCGAATACCAATCGTAGTAAATAACTGTGATTGGCATAATAATGGGTAGAATGATTGTTCTACCTATAGGGTAGAACGATCACTCTACTCCTGTCAATATCCAAATTTACAAACCAAGAAATGATAAATTCCGCGTCAAATAGGGCACGGAACTTATCAATACAGATGAGAGACTTAGCGTTTAAACTAGAGTCGGCTGCGTATCGTCACCAACACAGACAAAGCGCCACAAAGTACCAACACCACCCCTAAATCTTGAATCATTCCCGCTAAAGCGAGCCCTGAGCCAATCAAGGTGTAATACATCAAACCAAACAATGCACCTGCACTTCCTGCTTGAGATTGATAGCGCACCAACGCACGGCTCAATACATTAGGGATCGCAATGCCAAACGCCATAACCACCAACATCATCGGAAGTAAAAACCATATTGAGTGTTGTGAAAAATAGACACCCACCGCGCCTACCGTTTGAAGCCCTACCGCTAAGCTAATCAAAGAGGTAGATGAAACTTGTCGTTTCAATAGTGCTTTGTTAACCAAGCTTCCCAACAGAGTCCCGAACCCAAGTACAATGCCGCTGTAGCCAAACTGCTCAATACTGAACCCAAGCTGTAAGAAGGTGAATGAACCTAGTTGATAATACGAAAACAGCGCAATATTGAACGATGCGACAAGCAGTGCCGATACCCAAATACCCCCGTCTTTAATCATGTGAATACTGAGCGATTTTAACTGCAACGGTTGCTTAGATTGTTGTGTTTCAGGCAGCGACCATAAGCTATGTACCAGCAACGCTAATACCATAATAAATAAGGCAATAAATACATATCGATGCCCGCCCGCTTGGCTTAATTGACCGCCAAGAAGCAGCCCGATGATTGGGCTAATCGACAGCCCCATGCCCATGTAACCAAACACCTTGGCCAGTTCAGCGCCGCTAAAGGCATCTCGCAACATAGTTTGTGTCACAACCGAGCCCACCGCAAGCCCGAAAGCGCCCATGGCTCTTGCTATCATCAACCACGTAAAACTGTCGGTTTGCATGGCAATGAGTGCTGAACAAGCGAATAATCCCATCCCCAATAACATGGTTGGCCGGCGTCCCCATTTATCCGCTAACACACCCCATACCACCACACCCAACGCAAATGCAGAGAAGTAGATCGAGAGGGTTTGTGCCGCTTGTGTGTAACTAACATCAAAGGATTTCGATATTGAATCCAGAGTCGGGCTATAGATGGTTTCTGCGATTTGAGGGAACATCAACAGCAGCACCATTTGCCATAAAGAAGGTTTTGTTTTCATCATTTTTCCAAGACCAGTGAACTTGACGGGAAGTCTAGAGGAAACTAACCTTGGCTCGTTAACAACATTAAAACCAAAAACAACAAGATTGGGACAAATGGCATTTATCGATGACAGCTGTGCTTTTGATGCCGATAGCATTGAAGTAAGCGTAGTGGGAATAGCGGCAGAGCTAGGACAGCATGATTCAGGTATTCATCAGCATCGCAAAGGGCAATTACTTTACGCGCCGCAAGGGTGCATTACCTTAACACTGGATAATGCTTTGTGTATTCTGCCTCCGACTAAGGCTGTGTGGATCCCGCCACATGTCCCACACCGAGCACAAATGACCAACGTGGTCGCGTATCGTTCTCTGTATTTTGATACAGATGTGTTTGAGTGCCCAGAGGAGATCACAACGATTAAAGTTAACGATTTACTGAAAGCTCTGATCAATAAGATCGCATTATGGGAATGGGATATCGCGGAGCACAAGACACACAATACGTCTGCGCTTTTTTGGGAAGAGTTTCATTCATTAACACACCAAACCTTAATGCTTCCACTCCCAACAGACCGACGATTGGCGCGTTTCTGCACACAAGTCAACAAAGCCGATTTTATCGTCCCTCCGTTGAATGTATTGGCATCATCCGTTGGAGCGAGTAGCAAAACCATCTCTCATCTATTTAAAGCCGAAGCAGGCATGACCTATCAAGATTGGCGTCAACAATGGCGGTTGATCAAAGCGATCGAGCTACTTGCTCAAAACCGAACTGTTACCGACACAGCGCACTATTTAGAGTTCTCTTCGAACAGCGCTTTCATTGCCTTTTTCAAACAACAAACCGGACAAACTCCGTTGACGTTTACCAAGTTAGGACGTGATTGTAGTAATCCAAACTCTTAGGTTTTACTGAGCTCAGATACAAAAAAACCAGAACATGTGTTCTGGTTTTTTAAAATTTATCAAATCAACTAATCAATCAACACCAACGAATCAAGGATCCCTTTCCCACTGTGTATTCCACCTTCGTTTTCGCTGGCTGGCTTGCTGCGGATTAAGTAGCCCGCATAACCGTCCAGTTCAGTTACTGGCTTACCTTGATAGTAAGCAGTGAATAAGCCGACTTCGCTGACTAAGTCTGTTACGAGTGTTTGCTGAGTATCACGCACTGCAATAGTTGGCACGTCTCGCTCATGTGGATACAAACGCTGCATGAGTGCCCATGCATCGTACTCTTCTGACTTGAGTTGGCTCAGTTGTTCGCTGATATCATCACCGAATACACAATGACCACCGCCCTCACCTTGGTTTTTTAGCACCCATTCTTGCTTATTCGCTTGCGTGTTAAACCATTCAATCGATTCACTGGTGATTGGCTTCATATCGGCCAATACACTTTTCACCAGTTCTGCTTCTTCTAGCGTTAAACCCCAGCGTGCGTATTCTGATGCAGGCATCATGGTCAGCAGCATTTGCATGGTTTTACTGGTTGCGAGCTGTTGGCTGAATGTGGCATTCACAGCGACATGGTGTTGTTCGATGAACAAACGCGTCTGACTGAGCGTGTGGCAGCAAACTGATTCATTAAGCTCAGGCGCCCAGTAGTCTGAATACTGGTAACCCGCTCTTAGATACACAACATCAACAGCGCCAACATCTTGCAATAACAGACGTTGGTTATCGCCCGTTGAAAGCTGACAGGTTAGTTGTTCAAAGGTACGGCGAACCGTGCGAACGCCCTGTTTTTGTAGTTCAACTTCAAGTAGATGCTGGTCATAAACATTGTCTTCGTTCTTCTGTACCACCATCAAGAAAACCGGTTTGCCTTGCTCATTGAAGTCGGCTTTAACTTGCTTTGCGGTCGTTGAAATACCATAAGCCAACTGCGTTAAGCCTTGGTTCTCTGCAGGTGTTGCCGACTGGTCTTCCAACCAATTTTTGTACGTTTCTGGCCATTGATTTTGCATGAACGAGTGGAATTCTGTTGCGCGTTGGCCAAACGGTGCCATGCCAGCAGCAATGCCATTGAACTCAATGACTTTGGCGCCATGTTGGCGGTCATCCATAAAATCAGTACGCATCAATAGCAATGGCTGACGAGCGGGGTTCAAACGCTTATCTTTACTGCCGTGAGCTTGTTGATGCAACTCCATCAAGCGACCAAAGAACGGATCGGCTTGAGCCATATCGCTCAATGATGATTGCAAGAAGTCATGGTCTTCCGACACATTACTGATTAACTTAGTGATAAGCGGAGTGACGCGGCGCAGGTGTTCATAAACCTCACGTTCCATTGTCATTGGCGCAATACTGAAAGGACAATGCCTAGCGGTATCATCTGACTGGCGGAACGCAACGCCATGCATGATCGCCCATTCACAGGCATCTTCAATTATTTGTTGTGGAATCGATGGCATTGGATTCATTTAGATATCTCATTCTTGGCGGGCATTAGGCAACAGTAGTAAGACGATGCTCATTCTAAAAAGACGAAATAACTTTAAAAAGGTTATTGCACCATTTTGAGCATCGTAGTTCGCGGTTTACAGCTGAGGTTCTTGAGTCTTATTGACTATGAGGTCGCGAAGCCATTTGTGGCTTGGTTCAGAGTCAAAGTAACGATGCCAAAGCAGAAACAAACCACCGGGAACTAACTCAATGGGAATCGGCTTCATCACCAATTCGCCACTCTCAATATAGTCACGAACCGAGTTATACGGATAACACATTAACAAATCGCTTTGTTTGCACAGCTTTACTGCGCTGGTGATGTCCGACACGTTGGCGGCTTTGTTAATTTGAAGCTGTTTGGCCTGCAAGATTTCCAGTAACAACCAATCGCCAACGCCACCGGTCACTAACTGAATATGACGGTATTTAAGGAAGGCTTGCAGATTCCAATCTTCTTGAAGCACTGGGTGATCATTGCGCATCAAACACACAGAGTAGTCTTGCAGTAATTCGACATGGTTCAACTCGGCAGGAATGTTTTGAATGTGGGTACTCGCCCTTTCATCGAGTTCAAAAATTCCAATCCCAAAATCGACCTCACGCTTTAGTAAGCGCTTAAAGGTTTCGCTACTCCAAGTAGTGCTATTTACTGTAATGTTCGGCGCATCTGCCAACGCGTTAGGCATAAATTTAGGGTAAATAGCGGTATATGCGGTTTCAACAAGGTCGATATTAAAAGTGCGTTCGCTGTCTTTAGGCTCAAAAATATCCGGCACGGTTAGCTGTTCAACTTGCAAAAGAATTTGATGAACCTTAGGCGCAAGAGAAGTCGCTTTCGGAGTTGGAAACAGACCTTTTGATTCACGTTCGAACAGCGGGTCATCAAACAAAGATCGCAGCTTGGTGAGTTGCTTACTCACCGCTGACTGACTAAGGAATAATCGCTCTGCCGTTTTGCTCACGCTGCGCTCTTCAAGCAACACGTGTAAACACAGCAGTAAATTCATATCACATTTGAGTAAGCTTTTAACATCTACCATGATATTCCTTAGATTCAGATTAATGATGACTTTATGTCACTTTAAATCATATCACAAACTTGTTAATTTAAGCCCATGTAACCTATGAGTTAATAACTCAAAAAATAATAGACCTAAGGAATACTCATGAACTTTCTAGCACTCCCTAAGATTGATCTGCACTGCCACCTAGACGGAAGTGTTCGTCCAGATACGATTATTGATCTGGCGAAACAATACGGAATCGAACTTCCAGAAGGCCGTGAAGCGGTAGTAAAGTCTCTAACAGTGCCTGAAGATTGCAAAAACCTTGATGAGTACCTAGCTTGCTTCAGCCTGCCACTGCAAGTAATGCAAACGGAAGAAGCGATTGAGCGTATTTCTTTTGAGCTTTACGAAGACGCAGCACTAGAGAACGTTAAATACCTAGAAGTTCGTTTTGCACCGATTCTTCACGTAAACAAGGGCTTATCTCTTGATGCGATCATCGCAAGTGCGGTTAAAGGCATGAAACGTGCTGAAGAGAAATACGACATCAAAGGCAACTACATCATGTCTGTGCTTCGTATGTTCCCTAAAGACTCTATCAAAGACGTGATCGACGCAGGCCAACCTTACCTAGGTAAAGGTGTTGTGGCGTTTGATATCGCAGGTGGCGAAAAGCCAGGTTTCTGCGCTGAATTCCCTGAGTACACACAATACGCTCTTGAAAAAGGCTACCGCATTACCGTGCACGCTGGTGAGCAATGGCATGGTCAAAACGTTTACGATGCCGTAACACTGCTTGATGCTGAACGTATCGGCCACGGTGTTCACATCCAAGGCAACGAAGATGCGTACAACATCGTGAAAGAGAAGCAAGTTGCACTTGAAACTTGCCCAACAAGTAACGTGCAAACTAAATGCATTCACAAATTCAGCGACCACCCAATTGCTGCATTCAAGAAAGACGGCATCGTTGTAACGATCAGCACAGACAACCGCACTGTGTCGAACACAACCATGACTAACGAAGTGAAGCGTGTGTGTGAAACGTTCGGCCTAACAAAAGAAGACTACGCAGAGATCTACAAGTACTCTGTAGAGAGCGCATTTGCTTCAGACGAAGTGAAACAGCACCTAATGGGTTTCGTTGAGCAAATCTAATTTGGTAAAGCGTGACTTTTGCTGAATAGCTAGGCTCATTTAACATTAGTGCTTAAAGGCACAAAACAGGAAGAGAAAGGCTTAGGCTTTTCTCTTTTTTTATGTCTGTATATCCGTATGCTAATACCGATATTGATTCGGAAGATATAAACAATGAAAACAGAACTCGAAAAAATGCTGTCTGGCGAAGTTTTTGACGGTGCCGATCATGAGATTGACCAAATGCGCACTCATGCAAGTAAAGCTCTGTCAGATTTCAATCAATGTTCCGACGACACTCAACAGCCGAACTTTCAAGCCAATCTATTTGGCAAAATCGGCAGCAGTGTTGTGCGCCCTCCTTTCCATTGTGAGTTTGGTAAAACCATCGAGATTGGTAACGATACCTTTATTAACATGAACGTGGTGATGCTTGATGGCGCGAACATCAAGATTGGTAACAATGTTTTGGTTGGGCCAAGCGTTCAGTTTTATACGGCTTCTCACTCTCTAGACCATCTAAGTCGTCGTAAATGGGAAACCTTCTGCTTTCCAATTATCGTTGAAGACGATGTATGGATTGGCGGAAACTCAGTTATCAACCAAGATGTCACTATTGGTGCACGCTCTGTTATCGCGGCTAACTCTGTGGTCAACAGCGACGTACCGCCAGACTGTCTATACGGTGGCACACCAGCCAAGTTGATTCGATACTTGAACACTGAACAGCCAAGAGATGACGGCGAATAAACAGGTAGCAATACGAAACAACAATGAATACTAAAAGAGGTGATGTTTTTAATTAAACATCACCTCTTTTTTGATTAGTTTACCTTGTCTCTTCTATCAAATGGGCTTCGTTCCATGGCTTTTTCATACTCACTTTTCGGGCCACTAAAATACGTAGTTTTGACGAATTTTTCCCAATCATAAAACAGCGATTCTATTGGCTGATCGGTAAGCTGTGAGGGATCCCCATTGCTCTTAATGAGATCAACAAACGCCTCTTCTCCCCATGAACGTTCAATAAACTCACCGACCGTATAGCCAAGCTCATAAACCGCCGAGGTGCTATTCGGCTTGTTGTATAAGTCCTGAACCAGATCATCGAAGCGGCGGCTGATGGCATGTCTATTACTCATGTGGAACCAATAATCTTCAGACTTATAGATAGCGATCGCTTCCCACAGCCATCGTGGATTGTTTGCAAAATTCGGATTCACTTGCAGAGTCAGCAAGTGCACAAACTCATGTAGAGCGGTTTTATGAATTTCACCACCAAAATAGAGCAACCTAATCTCATTACTCTTAGGCTCGATATACCCAGTAGAGAACGCATATCGATACCCAATGCTTCTTTCTTGCTCGTCTAAATAGGCCTTTTGGTTTCGCCACACCCTAACGGTGACTGCCGGCATAGAATCAAGCTCGAACGTTTTCATTAAGGGAGTGCGGTTAATCAATAAGGTATTATGAATGCTTGGGATAACGGAGGGCGACGTTCCATCGTAAAGCACATACTTGAACTGTCCTTTGTCTGATTCGTAGCAATCATCACATGCTTGAACATCACGAATTTGAAGCGCAACAGCCACCACCAATACCAGTATCGATATTGCTAAAATCGAGAACGTGACGATTGACTTAGATGGGTACTTTTTCATCTTCTATATCCTCAAACGAAGACATGATTCTATTGAGTGTCACTGTATCAAATTGACACCCAGGGCTTGTAAGCTATTTTCACACTGCACTGCGTCGATAAATTGAATACCAGCCATGCCTACAGCCTTTGCCCCTTCAACGTTATAAGGCATGTCATCAATGAAGACGGTTTCTGAAGCTTCAAGACCATTATTAGACAGCAGCGCTTGGTAAATCTCAGGCTGCGGTTTAAGCATGCCCAATTCAGCGGATACCGCCGCGCCATCAAACAGCGGCCAAAATTGGTAGGTTGATTTTAGGTATTCAACAATCTCGACCACGTTGTCGGTAAGTGCATACACACCATAACCAGCACGCTTTACACGCTCGATGAGATCGACAGAACCATGCAGTAAGATCTGCGTTTGTTTAACGTAATAGAACAGACGATCACACTCTAATGGAGATAAATTGAGTTCTTGTTGATAACGAAGTTTAGCCTCATTTTCAGTCAAGAAACCTTTGTTCAAATCCAACCAAATAGCACTTTGAAAAATAGAACGAGCTCGAGACTCCAAGTCTTCAGTATCACCAAAAGTAAGACGGGCAATTTCCAGAGGTGTCCAACGCACAATGACATTACCCACATCAAACACAACATTTTTGATTTCATTAGAACTCATACACACTCCTGTGAACGCCATGTTATTGATGCAACAAGACATAAAGTACCGCGCATCAAGATTCATGATAAACGTTTATAAATTAAAAGCCTCGAGTAGAATATACAATCAATAGAACACAAAAAAGGCCATCATTACGACGGCGTTCTCAATATCAATAAGCTAAGAAATAACTAACACAAATCGACTTCTGACGAGAGTATGGTTGGTGCTTTAGAAACGCTATACGCCTATACCTTTATTGTTCTTTTTCCATTGAAGCGGTGTTATTCCGTTCGATCGCTTAAACGCTCTTATAAATTGGGAAGCATCTGCATATCCCAAGTGAAGCGCAATATCTGAGATCGAATAATCTTGCTCAGTCATAACGCGCTTGGCGAATTCAAAAGACAGAGCCTCTTTGATGCTTCGAAAGGTCGTACCCTCTTCACTAAGCGCCCTTTGAATTGTGCGCTTACCAATTCGATTTATCTGACCAAACGTGACCAAATCTACATCTAATCGACCGATATAAGGAAGTAATGATTGTGTCACCTTGAAGACAGAAGTAACGGTAGCTGCCTCCAATTTGGTTGAACAATCTCGATGATCTAAGGGGTTGTACGAAATGCACGTCTCAGTTCGACCTAAGTACTGTGGCGTTTCCGTTTGTATTCTCAAATCACTTAACGCACTAGCCGACACTGAAACTAAGTCGTAACGAATCGGCTTATCTATATCAGCCTGCTGAGCTTTAAAATAGGAGTGGCTATATACGATCAAAAACAGCTCAGCTTCAATACCATTGAGCGAGTTACTAGATACTTGAAACGAAAGCTTCAATGACTGTGAAGACGATTCGACTGACCATTTTTCAAACGGAAAAAGGGACAGAAAAGCGTGAGCTGAAAGGTTGGAAAAATTGAGTTCGAGAGCGGCTCGTTCAGCATTGCCTAATAACGCAGAAACAAACACCTCAGATGGTAATACCGTCCTCAAACCCTCTAAGAAATGAGTAAACACATTAAACGAGACATATTGAGCAACTGAAGTATCCATTGAGAACGGCACGCTCACTTGAACTGCGAGCACTTCTATCGCGGCATGATATGGAGCTAATAACTTATCTTCTCGCACGCACTGCTGGAAATGACTCACAACACTCTTCGCAATCAATGGTAATTCAAGCATCAGTTCACGATTCCTTTGTCTTGTTCAAAACAGGTTAAATCCACAACTCAACCCGATATCGGCATCAATACTAGGTCTAAGCTCAGTGGCACAAAATGCACATTTTACTTTTTTAGCTTAGCTACTATTACCTCAAGTTAACAAGAGGCGCTTTAAGTTTTTAGCATTAAGGCGAAATAACAGTTTAGGACGTAACGCTTTGATTACAGAGTATGACAGGGTTATCAATTTTAAATAACTCAACGATACCGTCAGGGTCTACTATTAAATCTAGGCATAAATATAAATGGACTTAAGCCAGTAATTGAGAGGTTTTCATGTTTAAAAAGATAACGTTAGTAGCGGCAAGCATTGTAATGAGTGTTGGTGTTGCACAGGCAAGTGTTGAGAGTAAGACCTGGCCTGCATCAGATAAGGCTAAAACATTTGTTCAAGACACCATTGTCATTGGTATGCTCGCGAGCCCTTATGGTGCAGGTTGGAAGGATGACCAACAACTATTGGATTATTTCCAAGATGCTCGTGATGCAGGTATTACAGGGCATGAATACACGATTACCGCTGCTGATCATAACTTTGATGACTTCTTGTTTCACCATCATAAACACCGCTCTGCGATGGCAAAACAACCTGACAATTTCATCATCGCGCATTCAAATAATGACATTGAAAAAGCGCACACCGAAGGCAAAACCGCCGTGCTTTGGAACAGCCAAACTGCAACCATCTTAGAAGAAGATGTGACTAAAATGGCGATTCTAAAAGACATGGGCTTAAAAAGCATAATCTTGGCGTATAACGACATTTTCAGAACAGGTTCAGGACAATTAGCCGCATTTAACGGTAGAGACATTGGCCTAACACCTTGGGGAGAATCTGTAATTGATTCGATGGTCGAATATCAGGTCATTCTCGATCTCAGCCACACAGGCTCAAAAACAGCAAATGACGCGATGGATTACATGGAAGAGAAGTATCCTGGAACTCCATTTGTTTATACACACTCGGTGCCTGCTGGGCTTTATAAGAGTGAACCAGATGCTACGCCACAAGGTTGTTACCGTGCCATACCAGATGATGAAGCGATACGCGCTGCTAAATCAGGTGGCTACGTTGCTCCAACCTTTACCGAGTGGATGATGGATGGTGTGTGGCCTGAAGATATATCCCCTGTTCAGGCCGCGGATATGATCGACTACTACGTGAAATTAGTAGGCGTCGACCACGTAGGCATCGCGACAGACGATATGTTTTCTACAGCAATGGTTGTGGACTTCGCCACCAAGAACGCGAAAATGTATGACGATGGCGGCTACATGATTGAGGCGTTCAACAAAGGCGCTACCGGTAATGGTGAACTGTCGAAGATCCTTGCTGCCATCACAGACGAACTTTGGAAACGCGGTTACAGCAACGATGATCTAGCTAAGATCTACGGCGGCAACAAGATGCGAGTTTATGCTCAAGTATCTGAGGGTGCTGACCCTGACGAGTTCCAAAAAGAGTATACAAAACGTCTAAAAGCACTCACTAAGTTGAGAAATGAAAACTTAGCCATGTAGCTCGCGACTAAGAAAGCTCAAACACTCAAAGCACGTCCTATTCGGCGTGCTTTTTTATTCTCGGCTTGCAGACAATCTCACCCTTCCACCCTTCCACCCTTCCTCCTATCAAGCCAAGAGAGAGCAAGGTGAGATACCAAGTAAATTAAAGATCGAGTAATAAATAGGACAAATATATAGGAAATTTAAGAAATAACTATATAATATGATTACGCTTCAATAATTACACTCCCTATTTAACTAACCTCCTTACTCCTTATAACAATATTTTTACTGGTCACCTCCTCAATAAAATACCAGCCAATCACGAATACTTTGTGATATCAAGCTAGACTAAATTCCTAAGTACAACTTATTGATACTGCCCACCCAACAAATTAATCTCTCGCAAGAAAATTTTTACTAAAAACCATCATAAACTTAATTTTACGCATCAAAACAATTATACTCACCCCCATACTGATAATGAGTTAAACGTTAGTAATATTGAGTAAACTTGTTCAATCAACAACAAGTAAAATTTGCAAAACTCAACTCATAGTTAACATTGAAAATATTTGGAACCAAAATCACAAGAGTAGGATTCTCTTGAATTTATTATCAGGGATGCTGACAAAAATAAAATAGGCATTGTTAGATGAATAATTCTGCAACGTATTTACTTGCGGCTTTACGAGAAAAAATTAAAGAGAAAGGAGTTTGTTATTCCGATCTCTCTGCTGGGATGGCAATTCCTCTCTCAACCATTAAAAGACAATTGCACAATACGTCTTTAGGATTGGACAAAATACTCTCGTATGCCTCTCATTTAGATACTGATTTAGTAGAGCTATCTATGCGTGGCAAACAGCTGCAACAAGAGAACGAGCAGTTTATCACCGATATAAACAGTGACATATTTTACCAATATCCATACTTGTTTGATTTTTTGTACCTATTACGACGAAAAAGTTGGTCACCACAAGATATTGCCAATAAATATCAACTAAGTCATACCTCTATGGCCATATATTTTCGTGCATTAGAAATGATGGATTACGTTGAATTAAAAGGCGATGACCAATACAGATTTAAAGATCAAGGTCGTTTTATTTTTGAAGAAGGCTCCAAACTGGATACTTTATTCGCTAAACGTTTTCGAGATGAAGTGTTCAGCCATGATGTACGGCCCCCAATCTGTATAGGGCGTATTGCTATTACTGAAGAACAAGAAGAGAAACTGGCAAACGAAGTTTACAACAAGTTAATTGAGTTTGATGTACAAAACAAAAATGGAGAAGGCGGTGAACGGCTCAGAAATGTGTTGATGACCTACACTCCGGGCAATCAGATATTTCTTTCAGATACGATTCCTAATATTGATGGCGAATTATTAAAGTCTATATCGATAGCTAATGAACAATAATTAATTACTTGTTATTTAAGCAAGTTGAATAAATAAAGAATAGACGTAAATAAGCGTTCTTTTCTTATACCAATAAGTGAAATAAATAAGGCTGAATCTTCATCACGAAACTCGGCAGGGATTGTCTCGACCTTTTTTCGCCTGATCAGGTTCAAAAACCAATAAATGAGGGATATAACATGCACTTTAAGACGTCTTTATGCGCAATTGCTGTCGGGGTTGCTCTAACACTAAGCGGATGCAACAGTAGTGATAATAGCTCAAATGTGGATGCTCCACTTAAAGCGACCGAATTCCACAACACCATCGATCGTGCAGGTGTACCTGTGGCATTGCGTGATTTGCACGGTGGCCACCTGCGCTACATTCCAATGTTCGATAACGGCTCATGGCATGGCCACACGTTAGACACCAAAGGTGGTGAAATTACGCTAGGTGGTACAGCGCTATTGACCGAAGAATACGTATCATTCATGGCTGCACGTTTCGACCGTTTAGCTCTGACTGTCGACGGCCAGCCAATGCCGCTAGAACTGACAAACGCATACTCACAACCAGGTGCGTTGATCCAAACGTATACAGGCGATAACGGTATCGAAGCCGAGCTAGAAATGCGTTTTGTGACTAATCGTACTTCTCTTGTAAAAACCACCATCAAAAACCCAAATAAGCAAGATATTCAAGGCGAATGGGATGGTGAGTTGATGCAAAACTATCGTGCGGATGATGGCACGGCATACAAGAATGAAGACAGCACAGTCCGTAGTGTTGAAGAAGCTTACCCAACTTACTCCCGTGAAATTACAGCGACAGACAGTGGTGTAGAAGTCTCTTTTGGCGCAGTTCGTGATTCATGGTCATTGTTGACATCTGGCGATTCAAAGTTCGAAGTAACGCGTTCTATCAAACCAGACACTTCTACCATCAATGATGATAAGAAAGGTTTCGTGCAAACGGCCTCTCTAGGTGATGGCGAAGAGATCACGTTATACACGGCTTACACTCACGTTCAAAACACCAAAGAACAAGCATCTGAGTTTGGAAAACTGAATAAAGTGATGGCCGATCCAAAAGGTTACATGCACGATTCAGCTATGCGTTGGGAAGAATACCTAGAAAACGGTCTCACCAACAATGCGGCGTCAAAAGAGCATGAGTTTGTTGCAGTAAAAGCAATGGAAACATTGAACGCGAACTGGCGTGGTGCTGCGGGTGCGATTGATCATGACACCGTTACACCTTCCGTTACCGCCCCTTACTTCTCGGGCAACATGACATGGCCGTGGGATACGTGGAAACAAGCTTACGCAATGTCGCACTTCAACCCAGATGTAGCGATGGAAAACATTCGCACCGTATTCCAATACCAAGTGTAATCTGATGATCCAGTCCGCCCTTGGGATGAAGGTTACCTGCTTGATGTTGTGACTTACAACCTGCCAACTGAGCGTTGGGACGGTATGTCTACGGAATACAAAAAAGTGTTCCCTCAAGCGACCGATGGCCTGAACTGGAATGAGCGAAATACCAAACCATCACTGGCAGCATGGGCGGTATGGGAAGTGTATACTGCTCTGAAAGACGAACATAACCGCCCCGAAGAAGCACAGAAGTGGCTAGAAGAAATGTATCCGAAACTAGTTGCGTTCCACGATTGGTGGTTACGCGCTCGTGATACGAACAAGAACGGCATTCCAGAATACGGCGCAGCGAAAGATCCAATCCACACGGTTTTTGCAGGTGACGTGAATGACGGTTCTTGGGGATCAGATGCGTCTGTTGACGATATGAAGTTCCAATACAAAGACGAAGCGAACGGTGACAACTGGATCAAAGAAACGAGTATCGAGAAATACAATGAATTACTAACTTCTGGCGATTACACAGCAATGAGTATCCCTGCCAAAGTCGCAGCGGGTTGGGAATCAGGCCGTGATAACGCTGGCGTGTTTGGTTTTATCGACACTATCGACAACCTGCAAGGTATGGCCGAGCAACCAACGCAAAATGAAGCGGAAGTCATAGACCAAATGGGTCGTTACGCGCATGACACTAATGGTTTCGACAATACGTATGACATGGCTATGGGCTCGGACGGCTCAGTAGTGACTTACCATGATGATTCAGTTGAGAACATGGACAAACTGGCTCTGGCGAAGAAAGACTGGGAGGTGAAGTTCAACGAAAATACGGATGATTCAGACAGCTTATCTGGTTACTCATTGATGCAAGAGTCGGTAGACCAAGCGTCTTACTGGTACTCAGACAACCTATACCTATCTCAAATCGCCGACGTGCTGGGTAAAGCAGACAAAGCCGCTGAGTTTGCAGAAAAAGCAGCCAATACCAAAGAGTACATCAACCGTTGTATGTACGATGAGTCAACAGGCTTCTACTACGATATCGAAGTGGTGCCAAATGGCCTCCCTAACCAATGTGCAGGTCCTGTATTGGTGAAACGCGGTATGGGCCCTGAAGGTTGGTCACCACTATTCAACAATGCTGCGACGCAAGAACACGCGGACAAAGTAGTAGAGAACATGCTGAATACCAGCAAGTTTAACTCACCTAAGATTCCGCTAGGTACGGCATCAATGGACAACCCGGCTTACGGCCCAGACATTTACTGGCGTGGTCGCGTGTGGCTCGATCAGTTCTACTTTGGTGTTCGCGGTATGGACAACTATGGATACGGTGTAGAAGCGCGTCAAATGGTCGACAAGCTATTCCAAAATGCGCAAGGCCTAACAGAATCTACCCCGATTCAGGAAAACTACAACCCAGAAACGGGTGAGGTTCAGGGCGCGAATAACTTCTCTTGGAGTGCAGCGCACCTTTACATGTTGTACAACGGTTTTGTAGGCAAATAAACACTCGTTGTTCCGTCATTAACGGAGTCAAGCATTAAGCGTTGTAAATGGTCCACCTAACCATCTGCAATTGTTTAACACACTCCATATCCCTGACAACAAAGCCACAACAGACGCTGTGGCTTCTGTTTTATCGGTTTGAATCAATACCGCTAACTGTCCGTCGTCGTTAATGGCCGCTTCCCATCACACGCCCCTTTCTTAAGGTCGTATAGCGGGCTGGCTCCATGGTTACTCCATCGGTGGTCTTCCCTAGCCAGTTTTTTATATTGAGTCGGCGTGAAGCCAATGTATGTCTGGAAGGTTTCATAGAATCGGCTACTTGAATTGAAGCCCACCGTGAGTGAGATATCGAGAATGGTTCTATCCGTATCACTCAACAAAGCACGAGCGTGGTTGATGCGCATCGCAGTAATGTACTGCTTAATGGTCATCTGCATCATTCTCTGAAATACGTTCATCGCGTAGTTGCTGTGTAACCCGACATGTTCAGCGATACCTTTAACGGTTAATGGCTGATTATGGTGAGTCGCAATGTATTCCAACATCTGGCTGACATAGAATTGGGAGTGTTTCGATACCCCTTTCTTGGTCGACTTATCCTGTCGATTTACCAGCAGTTGTTGCCAACCATCAAGGCAGATTCGTTTAAGCATTAAGCCAATTTCATCCATAGCCAACTGCTGGCGACTTTCTGACGAATGTTTTATCTCTTGTGCCCAACGGGATATTTCAAACTCACTGATCAACGAACAGGAGTTCGATTGCAATACACTTCCGTGAGTTATCTGATTGACAAAATCACGACTGAGAGCCCAGGACATAAAATGGTGAATCGGTATGTTGATGATCCCCATATTATGGCTTTGGCCGGGATTGGTGAGTCGATGAGGTACCGATGCCCAAAACAAGCCAATCGATCCACTCTTAACCACGATTGGGCTGCCGTTAATGATGTACTCCACATCATCCCCAAAGGGAATGTTCACCTCAACTTGACCATGCCAATGATAACCCGGCATGGAGTGAGGAGCTCTGAGTTCGATATCAATTTTCTCATAAGAAGAATAGAGAGAAAGCGGGCTTACCGACACAGTCTCGGTTGAGTACTTATCTAAAGTGATAATTCTCACCGTATCTGGGGCTGATTGCGGCATATCTCGCTCCTTAGGTAATCGTATATCTGACTTTTAGCAGTTCCTCGATAATAAAACTCTGAACGCGATCATAGAGCCGACTTACCCCAATTCATAAGATCATCGCGATGTGATTAGAGTCAGCATCTTAAGTGAAAAACTCGCTTCATTGCATAACCCTTCTCCTTAAAAGCCAGCAAGTTATCCCATTTCCTAAGATTTCCATTTGGTGATTTGAAAATATTAGAAAACGGGAGAGTTCTCCAGTTATCTGAGACGAATCGACATGGGCTCTAGGTGTAACTTATCTGCATCAACAAAAGAACTCTGAGAGATAAAGGATTCCACTATGCAAAGCCCTAAGATCACATTCATCGGTGCTGGCTCAACCATTTTTGTTAAGAACATTCTTGGCGACGTTTTCCACCGTTCAGCATTACAAAACGCTCATGTCGCATTGATGGATATCGATGAGACCCGATTAGAAGAGTCTCACCTTGTCGTCAGCAAGTTGATTGAATCATCAGGCGCTACTGGCTCTATTTCATGTCACTTAAATCAGAAAGAAGCACTACAAGACGCAGATTTTGTCGTCATCGCTTTCCAAATCGGCGGTTATGAACCTTGTACGGTCACGGATTTCGAGGTGTGTAAACGCCATGGCCTGGAACAAACCATCGCAGACACACTAGGCCCAGGCGGTATTATGCGTTCGTTACGCACAGTCCCGCATCTTTGGAGTGTCTGTGAAGATATGACCGAGGTTTGTCCGAACGCGACCATGCTCAACTACGTCAACCCAATGGCAATGAACACATGGGCAATGTACGAGAAGTATCCGCACATTAAACAAGTCGGTTTGTGTCACTCAGTACAAGGTACAGCAGAAGAATTAGCACGCGACCTAAACTTAGATTACGCAGATCTTCGCTATACCTGCGCAGGCATCAACCACATGGCTTACTACCTGACCCTCGAGAAGAAAACAGAAAGTGGTGAGTACGTCGACATTTATCCAGACCTACTTAAAGCCTTTGAGAGTGGCAAAGCGCCTAAACCGGGTATTTATCACAATGGTCGCTGCACAAATCTGGTTCGCTACGAGATGTTCAAAAAATTGGGCTACTTTGTGACAGAGTCTTCTGAACATTTTTCGGAATACACCCCCTACTTTATCAAGCCAAATCGTCCAGATTTAATCGAACGTTATAAAGTGCCACTTGATGAATACCCAAAGCGCTGTGTCGAGCAAATTGCCGATTGGAAACGTGACCTTCAAGAACTCAAAACAGCTGACAAGATCACCGTTGATGAGTCTCACGAATACGCCAGCACCATCATGAATTCTATCTGGACAGGCACTCCGAGCGTCATTTACGGCAATGTGAAAAATGAAGCCTTGATCGACAACTTACCGCAAGGCTGCTGTGTTGAGGTCGCTTGTTTAGTTGATGCGAATGGTGTGCAACCGATCAAAGCTGGTCGCCTACCTAACCACTTAGCCGCATTAATGCAGACCAACATCAATGTTCAAACTCTATTAACGGAAGCCATTCTCACTGAAAACCGCGACCGTATTTATCATGCTGCAATGCTGGACCCTCATACTGCCGTTGTACTTGGAATAGAAGAGATATACGCGCTGGTTGATGACTTAATTGAGGCTCATGAAGGTTGGTTACCAGAGTGGGTTAACAAGTAATTTCATGCAAGGGCGTGCTGGCCTTTCACGGTTAAATTTTGATCGAGATAAAAGCGTTTTAATCGCTGCAAGAGGCTTGCCGCTTAGTCATTCTAAGCAAAATCCTCTCAACAAAGAGTAAAACGCTTTTAGCCGAACCCTTTTGGACAGCGTTTGTAAATCCTTTCTACTGCGGTATCTGCTTCTCGTGTAGGCTAACAGCTCTAACCAGTACCCTGATTAAACAACCAATAACTCACGGGGTTATCAGGGCATTGATAAGGCCCACACTCAACGAACGTAGCAATGGCATTCAGAGCAACCACAACGATTGCTAACAAGCACGCCACACGCCCCAAGTTACTCATCTTGTAAGCTTCTTGAGTCTGTGTCTTATTCGTTAGAATCAAGATCACAGCAACCGCAAAGATAGTGGCGATGAACAAAACAAATGCCCATGTGTAATAGTGCATTCCCAAAATAGGACTTCCGTAACCCGGAG
Organism: Vibrio cyclitrophicus; assembly: GCA_023206055.1. Taxonomy (NCBI): domain Bacteria; kingdom Pseudomonadati; phylum Pseudomonadota; class Gammaproteobacteria; order Vibrionales; family Vibrionaceae; genus Vibrio; species Vibrio cyclitrophicus. The sequence continues at coordinate 1,334,540 of CP065367.1, forward strand.
TTCCAGGGATTACGTGTAAAGAGACTTGTCTGAGCGACGTTGCTACGCCGTACAAAGCGCCAATTAGAACGATGCCATAGTGGCGAGATTGAGGTCCATAAACCACATTCAACATGAAGCCAAACGCCACCATTACAAAGCCAATACGTTGTAATAAGCATAACGGACAAGGCAACTCATTAAGAACAAACTGAAGAATAAAGCCGATCAACAAAACGGCTGTCATACCTAGCAAGCCAAGTGTATTCAAGAGCGTTAATTGATTTCGATTCATGCTAGCTCCTTACAATAAGATCGATAGCGGGTCGGTGGCATGATGGTTAAACCAATACAAACCAAGAATCACTGAGCTAGCAAAAAAGCCATAAGCAGCGGTCTTCTTATCGAAAAAGGCGCATAGCATTGCCACAAATAACAACAAAAACAGTAAAGACATCATAAGAGGCATTTCCTTTCTATTTATCCTGTTCAGTCAGACTAAACGTCATAATGAATATCCACACCGATGCTATTAATCATTCAACTTCGGTAAATCTATGGATTACGAATTGAAAATCATCAACTTAATAGTTGTTAGTAAGAACCGAGCTGTCAAGTTTAAGGTCACACACTAAGTGCGCACCAGCACATCAAGGCAACTAACCAACCGATGAACCCCGTTGATATTGATGACAGGTAAGGTTGGCAAATATGTGAATGAAGTTAAGCTTAGGAGATATCAGGAGGTTATTTGTCACTGCTCTAAACAGCAAAAAACCCAGCGAAAGGTCGCTAGGTTTGAAATATAAAAAGTGATGTAATACAAGCTTACTTCAGCGGGTCATTGTCCGGCAGTGCTTTATGAAGCCATAGTGCTAAACGCTTCTTAATGTTCGCGCCATCAAGCTTATCGTCAGGTAACGGAGTGATCTGATTGACTTCAACCAGAAACAAGTACACCGCTTTAACCTTTATCGGTTGGGATGAATTTGGCAAATCAAAACCTTGTAGCTTTGCCATCTTAAAACCGACTTCAACTGCTTTTTTTACCAGCTTATCTTCATTAATGATCTTCGCGGTTTTCGACATATCATCTCCATCATTTTTATCGAGTGAATACTGAGTATATCAAACCGAAAAATTCACAAGATCACTTCGCTCTCAATTTGAGGAGTCGATTTGATAAATAACATAAAACGGACAACACGCTCTAAGCTGATTCTAATTCGACTGATATTTACGACATCAACAACTATACGCAAACGAGCTCTTAATAAAACACTCAATAAATGAGATCTTAAGTCAAAAACTGAGAATCGAACAATATTTGACTTACGATTTTAAAACATACCGAATACTATGATTTCCATTAAAATTTTATGCACTTTCAAAAAAATCAATAAGCTCATGTTATTTAATTAGTTTTATAGTAGTTTGACTTAGTTCATATTTACTAAAGCCTTTTATAAACCACTATTTACAAAGCACTCAATAAGAAAATAGAATAAACCCACTAATATTATACTGGTGTTAAAAATGCGTTACTTATGGGCTTCATTCTGTCATAAAAATCCTATTCCCGGACGAATCGTTCATATTCTTGTTATGTTAATAGCGTTAGCTTCTATTGTCGTACCATTGATTTCAAAAGATGCGACAACAATCTTAGTATCCCTGAGCGTGGCTTTGGTGTGCTTTGTGCTATTCGCATTCTTTGCACTCAGCGACAAAATGCGTTCAGGTATGCATTAATCAGCTAATCTACCCTCTATTCACAAAGCATTCTCTTTTTCTAAAACTCATTATAAAATGCTGGTTACCGGATACAGAAAAGCCCAAAGTTATTAGCTTTGGGCTTTTTGATACCAGTAATCATTAACTTAGCAACACGCTTAATATAAGTGTGCAAATTCTTCGATTTGACTCTTACCGCGCAATAATAAAAAGTTCAAAAATCGGGATGTTGAGGTAGTGATTATTTTGTCTTCTTCCACACCGTGCTTTTCAAGTAATGCTTTTACAAGACCCAAATGAGCGATCTCTTCACAGAAATGCGCATCAGAACCAGTAGTAAAGTAAACGCCAACTCGCTTGCCGATCTCGACAATTTTTGAGCATCGCACATCGCTTCCTTTTCGGCTCTTGCCTGTCAATGACGTATTGTTCACTTCAATCGCAACATTGTGCTCCTTTGCGCACAGCAGAACCGCTTCCATATCGAACTTGTAGTTTGGGTTCCCTAAGTGCCCTAGCACATCAACTTTGCCACTCTTAATGACGTTCATTAACGCCTGTGTATGTTCTTGTTCCGTCGATGGCTTGATAACTGGCTCATGCAAGCTCGCAATCACCCAGTCTAAGTGTTGGTAAGAAGAGGGAGGAAGATCCAACTCTCCAGCAGTGTTCAGTGTGTTGGCTTCCACACCACGCAAGATACCTACATCGTGCAGAAAGCGGGGCAAAATCCTTTGGTTATTGAAAAACCAGTAGTGGGGGGCTCCCGGCATTTCAGGAGCATGATCCGTTGTACAAAGGAGTTTTAGCCCCTTATTTTTCGATGCCAGAGCATTTTCGATAATGGTGCTATAGGCATGGCCACTTGCCAATGTATGAGTATGGCTGTCGACAACAATCTCCATTGTCTGACCTCCTAAATTGTTTAATTGATTTGAAACGAACCGTCTTGATTCATGAAGAGTGTTAGGTCTGCAGGGATAGAATGATCTAACACTTTATCGACGTTTTTTGAGTCTGAATTTTTATAGAACTCGACCGCCTCTTCTAATCTGGTACCACCTCGCACCTTGCGGTTTACTAAACGCTCTTCGAGGAACTTAGCGTCGGTGTCGATGAATATGGTAAAATCAGCCAACTCATGTAACCCATTCCAAACCGGCTCATTCAGTAACAACCAGTTGCCTTCAATTACGACAATGTCCTTGTCTACCGAAATTGCGTCATCCACAGGATCATGAAGGTTTCTATCGTAGTATGGCCACGTAGGATTTTTTACTTTCAGCTGTTTCAACTTATCGATCAACGAGGTTAAATTGAAAGTCTCATGAGAACCTTTAATCGTGCGGAGTTCGATTTTTTCATCACCGCGCTCAATGTAATTTGAATCTAAGATTTCATTCGGATAGTGAAAGCCATCAAAAGGAAGCACTTGAAGAGGCTCAACCCCACTTTCTTGCTGCGATAGGTGTTCCCAAAAAGCGGCTAACGTTGACTTTCCACTGCCAGGAGGTGCACACAGAAAGATGATCGTACGTTCATCCTTTTGTTTGAAAAGTCTCGTGAACCTTTCTACGAGCGGCTTGTGAATTTGATCAATATCTTGATCTGGAAATGTAGCTTCGGTTTCAAAACCACTGACATTTAGGGAAACTTTCATGTTCAACCTTATCCTAATATCTCTTTCTCAATACTTTCTAACAAATTCTCGCAACAGAGTTTCAGCACTGTTTTAATCAGCGATTCATAACGTGTTTGAGTGAATGAATCGAATGACGAGAATTTTAATTGGTTAATTGAATCTAAGTAGAAGCTATCTTTGCCTTTCGAGAGGTTTGATTGATTACTGATGAAGTCGTAAACCATGTCATCGCCAAATGTCAGCACTTGCGATTGCTTACTAGTGTATTCATACATTTGGTCGAATAAGCCAATATCTGCGTAGGTTTCCAAAGAGATCTTACCCATCGCAAACATCAATTTAGAGGCGACGTCGGTTGTCACAAGAGGCCCATCTTCTTTTAAAAGAGGCACGACGGCGTACTCCATGACCAAAGCGTCTTGAACGAACACTTTCGGTAATAGCTTTTTAATTTTTTTGTTTATTAGCTTATTAGATACTTCAATCAGGCTGGTTGCGTTTTCGCACTCTTCCAATACATCTAATAATTCATCTTGCAATAAAATATCAATTACCTCATGACGTTGTGGTGGCAATTGAGCCACCACAATAGGTGAACCATATTAAACGGTTAGGCTCACATCATAAAATTCCAATAGTGCTTTTTCTGCTTGCTCATTCCAGACGTAATTGTTGGCTTTTACAATTTCATCTAATTCCAAGAAAAACGGAGATTGATCAGCCAAGGTATGGAATTGGTCAATCGCTGTCAGCGGTAAGTTGATATGTGGATAAATCATCTTCTTACCACCAGGAATATCTAGCTGGTTTAATATCGTATGTGGAGCAGCTTCAAGGCCACCAACATGGGTAAGCATAAACGAAGGGTTAATCTTATTCGCTTCTGAAAGCTCAATAGATTCGACCATGTCACCCGTAGAGCCACCCGAAGTTCCCACGATGTGAGTTGCTTCATAGTGAACATTGTAAAAGTTAAAGAGCACTTTGAATTGCTTATCTGTCGGACCTGCAAAGAAGTTTAAACAACCATCATTACCTAGTAATTCATCTGCTTGTTCAAGTACTTGAGCGACAGCTGCATATACCATCACATCATCATAACCATTACCGCCGTTCAACTGCTTAAGGTGAGCGACGGGATCATCTAACTTTGCCGTATTCACATAGAAGAGTTCAATACCGTTCTCTGCTGCTTTTGATACAGGAATTAAGCTTTCAGCTCGTTCTAAACGCGCTTCGTCGATGTCGGTAACGACAATTCGGCTTGGTTTAACAGGACCGTTAATTGCGTAGTCAATCGCGCCGATACCCATCGGGCCAGCACAAGCAAGAAGAGCCAACGAACCGCCCTCTTTGATACCCATTTGATGCTCATACATATAAGGCGTTGTGTGGTAGCTCGCGTGGAATGCCCCAATAATGCACGACATTGGCTCAGCCAAAGACGCGTTAGCATAATAAGAACTGTTGTATGGAAGAACACAATCTAAGTCGATAGCGATTTTAGGAATAACTGAGTATGTGGCATTACCACCAAAAGTTTCATAACTGTAGCCCGCAGAATAACCAGTTGGTAGCCCCATTGCTGGCTGTAGCACAAATGGTTCACCTGGCTTAAAGCGGTCTTGTAAGTTAGCACCCACTTCTATGATTACACCGGCATATTCGTGACCTGTCATCACTGGCACGTCTGCTATATCTTCAGGTACACGCTTATGATTACTTCCTAGTAACGCCGCTTTGTAAGTAGAAAGGCAGATGCTGTTCGAGATGTTCTTTACCAAAAGTTCATCATCAGAAATTGCTGGTAGATCGAACGTTCTAAGTCGAACATCTTTCTCACCACAGATAACAGCAGCAGTAGTTTGAGTCATGATTTTCTCTCCGAAAGTGGGACCACTGAGTGGCCCCAAAATTTAAATTAAGCTTGTTGACCAATGGTGTTCATTAGGTTGTCTAATGCAGGGTCATGTAAGAAGTTCTTGATAGTGACGACTGGTAAGCCCGTTGCTTTAATCGCTCTATTCTCTAGGCTCTCGTGAGTAACCACCACATCGGCATCAGTTGGGACTTTTTCGATGGCAAAGTTTTTAACTTGAACATCGTAGCCAGCTTTTTCTAGTTTACGTTTGAAAGTCGATGCTCCCATGGCGCTTGAGCCCATTCCCGCATCACATGCAAAGGCAATAAATTTGATGTTCTTTGCTTCTTTTGGCTGTTCTGTTGAAGCCTGAGCTGATGCTTTTGCTACCACACCTTCTGCTTTCATATCTTTCATGTCGGTTATCGACTGTTCAAACTCGTCTTCTGATTGTTCTTTCTTGCTCACTTTCAGGATCGCACTTGCGACAAGGAAAGACACAACCGTTGCTGAAGCCACACCTGCGATGGTTGCGAAGAAGCTACCTTTTGGTGTTAGTGCTAAGTAAGAGAAAATCGAGCCAGGACTAGGGCCAGCAACCAGACCACCATCAAGTAGGTTGAACGTGGCAATACCTGTCGCCGCACCAGCAATCATCGCAACAATCATGATTGGCTTCATTAGCACGTATGGGAAGTACAGCTCATGGATACCACCGAAGAAGTGAATGATGATTGCACTTGGTGCTGATTTCTTACTTAGACCTTGACCAAATTTCGCGTAAGCCAAAAGCATACCTAGGCCAGGACCTGGGTTTGACGCCACCATAAAGAAGATCGATTTGCCCGTTTCCGCCGCCGCTTGCAGACCTAATGGGTAGTAAATACCTTGGTCGATAGCATTGTTTAGGAACAGTACTTTTGCTGGTTCATTAATAATGGCAAGTAACGGTAGAAAACCAGTTGCTACAAGCGCTTCGATACCCGATTTAACGAATAGGTTCGCAGCAGTCACAGCAGGACCAACAATCGCGTAAGCAAATAGACACATCAACATGCCGAAGATGCCTAGCGAGAAGTTGTTTACCACCATCTCAAAACCTGAAGGGATCTTGTCTTGTAAGCGTTTATCAATTTGAACGATCACCCAGCCACTCAATGGACCCATGATCATTGCGCCAACAAACATTGGAATCTCAGCGCCAGCGATAACACCCATGGTACCTATCGCACCAGCAACTGCACCACGCTTATCCCCGACAATTTGTCCACCGGTATAACCAATAAGCAGAGGAAGTAAATAAGTGATCATCGGGCCCACTAATTCACCAAAATATTCGTTAGGCATCCAACCTGTTGGAATAAATAATGCTGTAATAAAGCCCCATGCGATGAAAGCTCCAATATTTGGCAATACCATCGCGGTCAGATGACCACCAAAAGATTGCACTTTTGCTCTTATATTTGTAGACACGGTATATTCCTTATTTTCAAAGGTTATTCTTAGTAACTTTTAATAATTTCAAGTACGTCAGCTTTTGAAGATGAAGCCGCCAGCTTGGCAATATTTTCTTCATCAACTAACATTTCACTAAGTGCTTGAATAACCTCAATGTGTGTATCTGAATCCTTTGCAGCTAATGTTAATAAGACATTCGCTGGTCCCATTTCTGAACCGAAATCAACTGGGGTTGAAAAAACGTGGATACCCAACCCAGTCTTTAGTACACCTGCTTCTGGACGGGCATGAGGCATAGCAATGCCTGGACAAAGAACATAGTAAGGTCCATTATCATGCGTTGACTGAATGATCGCGTCTGCGTAGTTATCGGTAACGTAACCTTTATCTTGCAAATAACGAGTTGTTTCTTTAACTGCATCTTCCCACTTATATTCAGAGTGGTTAATGACATCAATTAAGTCGTGGTCAATAAGGTCATAAAGCATAATATATCCCAGTTATTCTTGTTCGTTGTTGTTGGGATTATTATCAGTGGAAGTTGTCGAATCGAGAAACGGCAAAGAAATGTGACTTTAATCACCCATAAATAGCTGTCAATCGGATATTTCTGCGCCACCCCTCAAATTCAAACCGTAATTAAATGACAAATTTACAATTAAAAACAAGTCAACAGTTTAAGTTTGACAATAGACCCAATTAATAAAGTTAATTAAAAACAACAAAATGAGATGTGAGTTCAGATTAGCCAGTTGACCATAAGTTAAATGTGATGATGGTTATGTTTACATTCGTAAAACAAGGAATGTAACACGTTAAAATCAGTGACCGAGATCGCGTATGAAATCGAAGCACCATTAACCTGAAAGTTTACGACATAGCAAGCTGCTAACTCACTCATCCAACCTCACGATATACAAACGACTTGAATAAAAAAGTAAGACGAAGCACCAAATACAGAAAAGCCCAAAGTTATTAGCTTTGGGCTTTTCTTCTAGCAACTGTGGTTGATTACAACCGAGTGATACGAATCAATCAGGCATTACAACAATACCCATGCTTTCAAGTAGTTGCTCTTGCTGCCAAGCCACAATTTTAATTCCAGATGTATCGACCTTACGAGGATCTAAACCGTCTAACTCAGCATGGCACAAGTTCGCGCCTTGCATGCTGAACTGCCCCCATACATCTTCCGAGAACACACCACGGCTAAGATCAGACTCTTTCAGTGATGCACCGGCAAGGTAAGTGCCTATCCAGCGGTTTTCAAACAGCTCGCACTTCTCTAAGCAAGCTTGCTCCAAGTTGGCATAAGACAGGTTACAGCCCGTGATATACGCCGAGCAAAAATACATCCGGTTGCTGACTTGGTTAGCGAAATTGGTGCGAGTGAAGTTCGCCCCTTTCAAGTCGCAATCACGTAGCTCAATACCATAGCAATTTGCGTTACTAAAATTCGCCATGGCGAGCTGACAATTCTGAAAACTTGCATCACGCAAATCTGCAACATCGAAGCGGCAACCCTCTATATCGCCTTGCTCGATGAACTTACAATTGATAAACGTTGCATCGCGTAAATTCGAACGCCTAAAGTCACATCGGATAAAAGTGCATGATGTAAATGTCATTTCAGACAGATCTTGCTGAGCAAAACTATGGTGATGATACGTGCTGTTATTGGTGTCCATTTAGCCCCCTACAGAAATTAAGCTAAGACTACCACTGCGATCTTAAGAAAACACTAAATTAAAAACTAACAAAAACAGCAACTTAAAACACCCGAATTTAGCCATTTTAAGGCATCAAACAAGCACTTAAAGGGTATTGTTTTCGTTTTATAGAACGCGTTTATGCTGAAAATAGTTTTAAGCGTTAGGGAGAATTATGGGGCGATAGATAAAATAGGAAAACGATAAGATATCGACATGACTATACAGTCACATCGACCATGAAAACACTCCCCCTAGTGTTCGAGAGTTTCAATAGGTAAGCTTAGACATCCAATCTAATAACTCGAACGCAGGGTCTTATTCTTGCGCCGCAGCCTTACCCACCCACGCAAAAGCTTCTTCTTGATCCGCCTTAACTCCACTCCCAGAAAAATACATCAGTCCAAGCTGCATCTGAGCTTGAGGGCTACCGTTCTTGGCAGCGATTTCAAACCACTCTGCTGATTTCTCAACATTTTCTTCAATGCCGTCGCCACTCAAATAGGAGTATGCCACCGAAAGTTGGGCTTCCAAGTCCCCGTTGTAGGCTTCATTTAATAAATGTACAACACCTTCATGCTCTACAGATTGAACCAAGCTACTTTGATGGCCGTTGCTTTGGTTTGTCCAAAATATCGCACTCAGAATACCAACTAACACAATGATACTTAAACGTTTATTGATCATTTACCCCCCCTAAGGAATTAAAACCTCAACGTCCCTGTTGAATAAGTTAGATAAAAAATAGAAACGGAATAATGATGAATAAACTCGATAGCAATACGTTTTCAATTTTCATAATAAAATCTCTAATTTATGTGAAAGAAGGACTAAATGGGATGAGTAAACAATACCAAAAACAAACCGGTCGGTCCATGGGATCTCTGTCAAAGGTATGTCAATAGATGAGATATCAAAACTTAATCAAGCAAATCAAAAAATGGCTTAGTCGGTTGATAGATAGAAATGAGATAAAGGGTAGATCGAAAATGGCCGCTTAAAGCGACCATCAAATATTCTTATATTGTTTTTAAAGAATTAAATCAGTTTCCAGACTAGCTCTTAGCAACGTTGGCAATGCCTTCAAGCTGTAGAACTGGAGCGGCGTCGATGTCTTCTGCATTCATCATTGCAGACACACGTTGCATCGAAGAAAGCAGTAAACTTTGCTCCCACGGCTCTAGGTTTTGGAACTTTTTCACGAAATTATCTTGTAGCGGCGGTGGCGCATTGCTCAGCAACTCTTGACCCTTTTCAGTCAGGTTTGCGTGTACTTTACGTCGATCTGATTCACTACGTACTCGTTGTACATAGCCGTTCAATTCTAAACGGTCGATTATTGTAGTCGTGGTTGCTTGACTCACATTAGTTTGGTTAGACAACTCTTTGATCGTCACATTGCCCATCTCTTGGATTGCTCTCATTAAGATTAATTGAGGGCCAGTCAAACCATACTCTTTACTCAGCTTTTTCGAATGTAAATCGATAGCGCGAATAATTTGGCGAATAGCGACCAGGATTTCGTCATGTTTGTCCAAGATGCAGACCTTTGTACTAATTATATTGTGAGTGGCTTTACAGTGTCTAAGCAATGAAATGTCCTGAAAGATTGAGTCAGGTGCGCTCGAATTACACTGTAAATTGATAATTTACTTCATTGATTTTTCCGCATTGTACTGATGTTCATACTATTCTCAATCTTTTCTATACCACTAAACTTGCGTGGTACGGCACTTTTGCCTAATGAAGGGGGAATCAAAGCTTCAATGAAGACAAAAATAATGAGTCAGAGAATACAAACTAAAAGAATAATATATTTTAATAATCATAGAGGTAGAGAGACTTAACCCTCTCCACCCAATAAAAAACCAGCCCCAATAGCTAAGCTGAAAAACGAAATTTTACGCGGCTGTATTCATCTGAAAGTTACCAGTAAGTGCATTATAAAACTCACTGTTATCCAAGATCCCAACCAATTGATTGTCTTCGACAAGTAAGATCGGGTGATTACTTAGCTGTTTCAGTTTAATCGCATCGCGCATACCGATCTCTGGGCTTGCCACTACCACACTCGACGCACTGATTGCCGTTAAGTCGTCAGATTCGTTCCACTCAACAAGCGCTAAAGTCGATTCACCTTTTACAGACAAAGTACCTTCACTATGCTCAATCCATAAGTCTTTAGAGTCACAGATCTTCCAGCTTTCTTCTTCTTGTTTCAAAGAATCCAGAGGCTGCATCAACGAACGACCTTTGAGTACGTTCAACGGGTTAGTGTGTGCGACAAAATCTTTCACGTATTCCGTTTTTGGCGTCAGTACGATCTCTTCAGGCTTACCGTGTTGAATCAGTTTGCCAGACTCCATGATCGCGATGTTGTTACCAATCTTTAGTGCTTCATCTAGGTCGTGACTCACGAACAGAATCGTTTTGTTGAGTTTGTTTTGCAGCGTGATCAATTCATCTTGCAGCTGAGCACGAATCAGTGGATCAAGCGCCGAGAACGGTTCATCCATTAATAGAATATCGGTGTCCATTGCGAACGCACGCGCCAAACCAACACGTTGCTGCATACCACCAGAAAGCTCATGTGGGAATTTCGTTTCCCATTCGGCTAGGCCAACCATTTCAAGCTGTTCACGCGCCTTAGCACGACGAACATCTTTGGCGACACCTTGCATTTCAAGACCAAACGCCACGTTGTCTAATACGTTAAGCCATGGCATCAAAGCAAATTTTTGAAAAACCATGGATACACGGTGAGTACGAAGATGACGCAGAGTCGCTTCATCACACTGTGCTAAATCGACTTGTTGGTCACCGTCTTTGATTGTCAGTGAACCACGGCTGATCTCATTCAAGCCGTTAACTGCACGAAGCAAAGATGATTTACCAGAACCCGATAAGCCCATCAGCACGCAGATCTCACCTTCTTCAACCGTCAGAGACACATTATCTACACCCACGACTTGGCCAGTCTCATCAATGATCTCTTGGCGAGTTTTACCTTCGTCGAGTAGCTCAAGCGCTTGCTTCGACTTATCACCAAAAACAACATCAAGGTTTTTAATGGTAATCGCGTCCATTGTCTTTTTTTCCTGAGAGCTAGACATGATTAAGCCTCCTTCTGATTGGGAGTTTTGCACAAACGATCAAGAATGATAGCGACTAATACGATCGCCAGTCCGGCTTCAAAACCTTGTGAGATGTTCACTGTGTTCAGTGCACGAACTACCGGTTTACCAAGCCCGTCAGCACCGACAAGAGCGGCGATAACCACCATCGAAAGCGACAACATAATACATTGGGTGACACCCGCCATGATGCTTGGCAGAGCGGCAGGTAATTCAACTTTGAGCAGTAACTTCATGCGACTTGCACCAAAGGCTTTCCCCGCTTCGATCAACTCTTCAGGGACTTTCGTTACCCCTAAGTAGGTCAAGCGAATCGGTGCAGCTATCGCGAAAATAATGGTCGAGATTAAGCCAGGGACGATGCCCAAGCCGAATAGAACTAAAGTCGGAATCAGATACACAAACGTCGGAACCGTCTGCATTAAATCAAGGATGGGTCTAAGCACCGTATATAACCAAGGGCGATGCGCGGCCATAATGCCAACTGGAACGCCAATTAATACGGAAATCGTTGTCGCTGCAAACACGAGGACAAAGGTTTCCAGCATTTCTTGCCAGTAGCCGAGGTTTAAAATGGTCAGCAAGGCTGCAACCACGAAAATCACAAGCGAGGGTTTACGGTGTAAGTACCATGCAATCGCCGCAGTAATAACGATTGGTAAAGCCGGTGGCATCCACTTAAATACATCGACTAAAAACAGAATAACGGTTTCTAAAAAGATAGAAATAGCATCAAAAAAGCCCGCTGCGTTGATAGTTAACCAGTCAACACCCGCTTCCATCCATTGTCCGACAGGGATTTTGTTTTCCGTAATAAAATTCACAATATTGCCTTTTATTATGGGTGGGCTACTTCAAACCAATCGATAAATTGGTCAGCCCACCTTTATTATTTATGTAGCTGTTGAGATAGGTAGAACTAAGCTTTAACTTGTTTTAGGTATTCAGTGACGGCTTGAGTCGCTGATTCACCTTTATGCGTTTTTACATTGTCTAACCAAGCTTCCACTTGTTGAGGGTTCTTGTTCAACCATTGTTGCGCCGCTTTTTCTGGCTTCACTTTTTGGTTAAGAATCTCTTCCATCAACTGGTTTTCCATCTCTAGAGTGAATTCTAGGTTTTGTAGAAGTTGACCGACGTTTGCACACTCAGACAGGTAGTTTGAACGAACGTTAGTGTAAACATTCGCGCCACCGTAGTTCGGGCCAAAGAAGTCGTCACCACCTGATAGGTATTCCATCTCAACATTGCTGTTCATTGGGTGCGGTGCCCAACCAAGGTAAACGATCCACTGGCTACGACGAGCAGCGCGAGATACTTGCGATACCATGCCCGCTTCACTTGATTCAACTAGGCTGAAATCTTTCAAGCCAAACGCGTCAGAATCAATCATTGATTGGATTAAGCGGTTACCGTCATTGCCCGGTTCGATACCGTAGATGCGGTCTTTAAATTTGTCGGCATGTTTTGCTAGGTCTGCGAAGCTTTTTACGCCAGAGTCGTACACATATTTTGGTACAGCTAGCGTGTATTTTGCGCCTTCAAGGTTGGCACGAACGGTTTCAACCGTGCCCGCTTCACGGTACTTAGCAATATCGCCTTCCATGGTTGGCATCCAGTTACCTAGGAATACATCAATATCGCCGTTCGCCATTGAAGAGTAAGTCACCGGTACTGAAAGTAGGTCGGTTTTGGTTTTGTAACCAAGACCTTTTAATAGTTCAGAAGTAACGGCGGTTGTTGCGGTAATGTCAGTCCAGCCTACATCAGCGAAGCGAACGTTTTCACATTGCTGCGGTTCAATAGAAGCGTTAGCGTAAGCACTGAACGCGAATGAACTGATGGCTAGCGTTACGAGCGCCTTTTTTGTAGCGGTTTGTTTATGTTGAGTCGTCATAATGATTCCTTTTTATCTTTCCTTTTTCTGCCCTAACTCATACTAATCGGGGCAGTTTTCTGACTTTTGACTAATTTTGGTTGTTACTTTTTTATTATTTTTATATCAATAACAGATACTTAAGCTTCTCTTACTGGTTTATTGATTCTTTGCTTCTCTTGCCACTCAGGTGCAATCCACACTGGAACGTCCTGCTCTTTGAGCGTTGGCTTACCCAAAATCAAATCGGAAGCACGCTCGGCAACCATAATGGTCGGGGCGTTCAAGTTTCCGTTTGGAATAACAGGGAAAACAGATGAGTCAACAACGCGCAAATTGTCAATGCCGCGAACGCGACACTCTTCATCAAGCACTGCCATGGGATCATCATCAGCGCCCATTTTGCAGCCACATGAAGGGTGATACGCACTTTCAACGTTCTGCTTAACCCATTCGTCGATTGCTTCATCAGAAGTCACACTTAGACCCGGCTGAATCTCTTCACCTCGGTACACATCCATCGCAGGTTGAGACAAAATCTCACGCGTCAGACGAATACAATCGCGCCAATCTTGGCGGTCTTGCTCAGTCGAGATGTAGTTGAAAATGATCTCTGGCTTGGCATGCGGATCAGCCGAAGTGATCGCAACCGTACCGCGACTTTCTGGCTTATTAGGTCCAACGTGTACTTGGAAACCGTGACCATCAAAGGCCGCTTGGCCGTCGTAACGCATTGCTGCTGGTAGGAAATGGTATTGAATATTTGGCCACTTCAACCCTTTGCGAGAACGAATAAACGCACATGATTCAAAGTGGTTAGTAGCACCCAAACCTTTACGAGTCAGAATCCATTCCGCGCCAATCATGCCTTTGCTAACTAAACCAAGCTTACTGTTAAGCGTGATGGGTTCGTTACAGTGGTATTGGAAGTACACTTCTAGGTGGTCTTGTAGGTTTTCACCGACGCCACTGAGTTCGTGTTTCAGCTCTACACCAGCCTTTTCAAGCACGGCTTTCGGGCCGATACCAGAAAGTTGCAGCAGTTGAACAGAACCGATAGAACCGGCAGAAGAGATCACTTCTTTGTTCGCGACCGCGACTTGAGTATTGCCTGACTTTTCAAACTCGACACCGACTGCTTTCAGACCTGATTGGCCAGTTGAGTCTTGTGCTTCAAGTAAGAAACGGCGCGCCACGATGCCTTTCTTCAAGGTCAGGTTTGAACGCTTCAATGCACGGCGCAGATAAGCGTTAGAGGTTGAGGCTCTCACTCCCTTGTCTACCGTCATATGCATGGTGCCGAAGCCTTCTTGCTGGTAGCCGTTATAGTCTTGTGTTTCCGGGTAACCAGCGTCTTTACCTGCATCAATGAATGCTTGGTAAAGCGGGTTCAGATCCATATCGTTACCGTTACAAGTGCCTACTGGGCCATTGTCGCCACGGTATTGATCGCCACCTTTGTTCCATGATTCAGCACGGCGAAAATAAGGCAAACACGCTTGGTAATTCCAACCGGCAGCACCCTCTTCTTCCCACTGGTCGAAGTCACAAGCATGACCACGCACGTAAACCATGCCATTGATTGATGAGCTACCACCTAACACTTTGCCGCGTGGGCAGTGCAGTTCACGTCCATCAAGGCCTGGCTCTTGTTGAGTCTCAAACTGCCATGCATATTTTTCAGTATTCATCGGGTAGGAAAGCGCTGTTGGCATTTGGATAAAAATGCTCTTATCCGTACCACCCGCTTCCAGTAATAAAACGCTATGTTCACCGCTTTCCGTTAGCCTATCCGCTAACACACAGCCGGCCGAACCCGCGCCGACGATAATATAATCGTAGCGTTGTTCCATATTTTAAGTTCCCTGAGATGAGTCAGTGAGGCTAGCTCTTTTAAGCTAGCCTGTTGAATTAAGTTTTACGCGTTAGGCATAAGGGCTGGCGTAATCGCCTAGCTCAATAAGAATGCTCTTCGTTTGCGTATAGTGGAGTAGAGTTTCTGGGCCATTTTCACGACCAACACCCGAAAGCTTGTAGCCACCAACAGGCATTTCTGCAGGTGAGTCACCCCACGTATTAACCCAACAAATACCTGCCTGCATTTGATGAATAACACGGTGAGCACGAGAAAGGTTTTGCGTGAACACGCCAGCAGCCAGGCCGTACTTAGTATCGTTAGCACGACGAATCACATCGTCTTCATCAGTGAACTTCAACACCGACATTACAGGGCCAAAGATCTCTTGTTGGACGTGTGGCATGTTATCTTCGCAGTCCACAAACACGGTTGGGACAACAAAGTTGCCGTTCGCTAGCCCGTTGTCAGTCACTTGATAACCGCCAGTCAGCAATGTTGCGCCAGACTGTTTTGCTAGCTCAATCGCTTCAAGAACTTTTGAAAGGTGCTCTTTAGAAATCAACGCACCAATTTGAGTCTCCATGTCCATTGGATCACCAATGATCAGTTTTTCAGTGCGTGTCTTAAGTTGGTCGATAAAATCGTTGTAGATGTTTTCGTGTACATAAACACGAGTACCATTGGTACACACTTCACCTTGGGTGTAAAAGTTTGCGACCATAGAAGCGGAAACCGCATCATCCAATTTCGCATCATCAAACACGATCATTGGAGATTTGCCACCAAGTTCCATGGTCACCGATTTAAGCGTCTTAGCGCTATCCGCCATCACAGCCTTACCAGTGCCGGTTTCACCTGTGAAAGACACTTTAGAGATGTCTGGATGAGCCGTTAGCATTTGGCCGACACGGTAGTCACCCTGAACCACGTTAAATACACCATCTGGAAGGCCTGCTTCGGTAAATATCTCAGCAAGCTTAAGTGCCGTTAGCGGGGTTTCTTCGGAAGGTTTGAAAATCATCGCATTACCCGCAGCCAATGCCGGAGCCGATTTCCACATCGCGATTTGAATTGGGTAGTTCCACGCGCCAATACCGGCACAGATGCCAAGCGGTTCACGACGAGTGTAGAAAAATTGAGATTCACTAAGGGGTTGTTGATCGCCTTGAAGTGTAGGAGCGAGGCCTGCGAAGTATTCAATCACATCGGCACCAGACGCTACATCTACTTCAATCGCTTCTTGCAGTGGCTTACCCGTGTCAACAACCTCAAGGTTTGCAAGGTCATCATTTCGAGCTCTAAGTATCGCTACCGCTTTCAAAAGAATACGACTGCGTTCCATGGCCGTCATTGCTGACCATACCGCAAATCCACGTTTCGCAGATTCAATAGCGCTATCCACGTCCGCTGAAGAGGCGTGGCCTAACGTTGCGATAGGTTCGCCGTTTGCCGGGTTGATACTATCAAAGGTTTCACCAGACGTAGCTTTAACCGCTGCGCCATCGATGTATAACGAGTTCATTTCCATTTGAGATTCTGACTTAATTATTGTTATTAGACTCTGCTGGTCTATGTGTGAGTATTTATCGTTCAAGTACTATGATTGCAATGCGACGACCACGTTCTATGCGGTGTTACACGAGTAAAACGTCAGTTGTTTATCAAGATAATCATTGATGATGGCACGCGCCTTTTGAGCATCGATACCACCTGGGTTTAGTGTGCCTCTCAGCCACAAACCATCAATCAGAGAAGCAATCCCGTGAGCAACGAGATCCGCTTGTTCATGATTCAAAATACCTTTCAACTCAAGACGTAAGTGTGAAATCAAACGTTTTTCATTCACACGCTGCAGTCTTTTCAACTGCTCGTCATGCATTGAATATGACCAAAATGCCAACCACGCCTTCGCGACCTTATTTTCGGCTTGGTAACCTTCGAAGTTACCATCGATGATCGCGTTTATTCTCTGTTGGTGAGCATCAACAGGAAGCGCTTTTAGTGACGTGGTGATGGTATTGGAAAGTTGGCGAAGGATTTCACGCATGGTCTCTTCAAGCAGACCGTGCTTTCCACCAAAATAGTGATTAATAATGCCAGTGGAGACTCCCGCTTCTTTGCTGATCAACGCAATACTCGCGGCATGCAAACCCACTCGATCAATCACCGTCATGGTGGCTTGAACAAGCTGTGGTTTACGTATATCAGGCATCCCAACCTTCGGCATTTCTCAGTCCTTTTATTTTATATTGAACGTTCAGTTAAATATAAAATGACAGAAATTTAGTTAGGGTTCAAATGATTATTTAAAACAAACTCGCAACAACACAGCATTCAAAAACCAACAAACCAATTAAAAACAATCAATTAAATATCATTTAGGGCACTAATGAATTCAATTAAAGATTTGAGGTGTGATAGTTAATGGTCAAATGTTTTCGCTCAATAAGAACAAAACTTAACCATTTATCTTCTGTGCCAGACAGGATGATACACAGCGGATAAGTATCGTTATTTGTGGTTAAGAAGGGATAATCGATGGCGTGATTGATGAATAGGATGAATGGAAATCAGATACCAAGAGAGCACCATAAACCAGTTAGGTGCTCTCATTTTTCCCACAAATATTGAGGTAATAAAGCGTGGTTAGTTCAACTAAAAAGCCAAGTGATAACTATTGCTCGGTTGATCCAGTGAAATCACCCAACTTTGCTCTTGTTCACTGCTGCTCATCGGCACCCAACGAGCGTAAATTTGTTCCCAGTTCCCATTCACTTCCAATTCCACAACATCGATTTGAGTTGGGTATACCGTTGTGATTCTAGACAATGGGTCAGCGACAATATCACCGTTACTCATGACAAATGCCGATTCGGAATACAAGTGCAGCGCTCCCGAAGTGGCTCCCGTGTAATCCATCGACAAACTGATCTTCTCACCGACATCAAACGAAAACCCTGCTTGTGCAACAATCTCCGAAGTGTCGGTTATCGTTGCAACGCCTGGCTGAGCAGGGGAAGCGGGCGTCTGAACCGGTGTTGGCGTGGTCGATGGTGTTTGGGCTGGCGCAGCACTTGAGCTTCCGCCACCACCTCCACCGCCACAGGCTGCGACTAACAAAGGCAAAGAACTGATGGTGAATAGTTTAATTGTATAATTCATGGTGCTCTCCTACTCGTCCGTCGCTGAAATAACTTTATTTGTGGTGGATGCCTTGTACCACTCACCATCGGTCTCACCACTACTTGTTACCCATTCAGGGAACGACGTGTAAGCTTCACTGATGTCAATGTACTCGATAGGGTGGTCCCATTCATCACGGATGTTAATCACCCAAGGCATATTGTTGCTGGTCTTAAACGATTCCGAACCAGAAGAACGGTCATCGTGAGTATTGAACAAGGCATTATTCATATCGCTGGTGCCAGAAAACGCTTTGAGGTGAGTTTGCCATGTCATACCTGGAGGAGTGCCAACAAAATCACCGTGGTACATATCTTCAGCGGCAAAAATGAATGAGTCATAAGGAGGATAGCCGACATCATCACGCGATACTGGCGAGGTAAACTCAACGTACAATTGATAGTTGAGAGCATCTGCATTTTGCTGTTCAGAACATGCGCTTTGTGTTCGGTAGAAGACGCAACCTTCGGTGAGTTCGCCTAGGTTTTCTAGCTCCACTCTCAGATCTTCAGACACCATCAGAATCGTTTCGCTGCTTCCCTCTTTGAGAATGGTATGGCCAACGGCAACACCATTTCGAGTCAACGTTGTAGATGCCACGTTAGCAGGCAGAACGTTCGGCAACTTCAACGCATAACCATTTGAGTAGCCTGCGCCCATCGCCTGAAGCGTATAATCTATGGTTAGATTTTTAAGTTCTCGTTGTCCGTTGAGCTGCTCTGTCACTCGGTAACGCCACACCACATCATTAAAATCATAATCCCCTTTCAAGGGCCAGTTATCCTCAAAGGCAATCGTTGCGTAGCTGTTCGAGCTTGGGTAAACCGATGTAACTGTCAGGTCTTCATTGTTCTCTTGGACAAGTACTTCGTATTTAGAATCGGTCGTACCATCTTCATTAACGCCATCAACCGCGGCAAATGGGGTAACATCAACCGTGAAGATCAAGTCGTTGAAATCATTGTCTCCGCTAGGTCGGTAGATATCTTCAAAACCAAGCACCAAGAACTCATTCTCGGTATCAAGGAAAGCAACATTGTGTCTTCTATTTTCAGCGGTCGCCTCTGGGTTCAAAGCAGGATAGCTGTAAAAAGGCGTTCCCCAACCACCAAGCCAAGGAATGTTGTTATAAAATCCTTCCCAGCCCCAACCATTCGAAATGATAAAGAAGGCCAATGTTTGACCCGCGGTGAGTTGGACATTGAGATCGATGGTATCTCCTTCTTGCATTTCCCCAACATCAGCAACGGATGTATTAGGAAACACAACAACGTGTGCGTTGATGTCATCTTTAGTTGCAGGTGGGTTGTCGGTATCAAAAACAAAATAACCGAGTGTATTTCGATAGCCCGCCCCTTCGTTGAGGAACGTCAAAGATACAGTGGCGTATTCCGCGCCATTTAGTTCATCGTCAATATCAATACTTGAATATCGCTCAGGAGCAATGAATGCACTATTGACCGTACTACCTTCAGGCAGCATCGAATAAACGTTAGTTAAAACATCTTGTGGGAGTGAATCCGCTATCGAATACGTATTATTAGGTTTACCTTTTGCCGAATAGTTTGACGCATCCGCCCCAGATTCATAGGTAAGATCCGCAGTGGTCAGCGCCATCGCAAAACACGGCATTAAACAACTGGGCAGTATGACTGAATTCCAATTTCTCATTATGTTCCCTCTTTCTGCTAGCCATAAACGTGTAAAGAGGAATGGAGCAAGTATAATGCCGAAAAATAAAATTATATTTAACAGGTAGTTATGATTGTAGGTTTAAATTTTCTCATTTTGAGAATGAAGTTGATGTGAAGCGGAGACATCCGAAATCACCGCGGCAAACTTCAGCAAATCAGGCACAAAAAAGGCTGGTAATGACAGAGCCATGGCCAACCTTTGCGGATTCGTTATAGCTACTTTCTTTGACTACTCAATACGAGTAATGAACCCATACTTGTCAGAATCGGCCTTAGTCACCCAGTGCTCACCGGAAGCGGGGGCAGAATCTAAAGTGAATATATAGAAGTCGATCCCTTTGTCTCCCATGACCTTTTTAAAGTAGGTCGCTTGCTTGCGATGGCTTTCGTCAGTGTATGGGAAATCTTTGGCTGTTTTATCATCCTCAGCCCAACTGTGCACACCAACCTGTTTATTAAGCTCAATGGCTTTGGTGGTATCTGCTCGTTGCAAAACCCGTGGGTTACCCGCAGCGAACAAATCCGTGCCGCCAGAGAACACCGAACCCGCAGGTGTTACGATCGTCGTCATGTTGTTACTGTGGATCATGCGCCCGGTGTACATATTAATATCGTCGTCAGCGCTGCCACCAATATGGTTGTTAAACTTCAATGTCATTTCGCTGCCTTGATACAATTTCACGATATCAAATAGCTGAGAATAGGTGGATGCACCTAAAGTCGATTGAACTCGCTCAACAGCGCCAGTCTCGTTGAGCACATCACGGTAAAAAGCATTAAAAGCAAACGAAGTGGTGATGGTGACTTTGTTACCATTTTTGGTCTTACTCAGAATCGTCGAACCCAAGCTCGTCACGTATTGCGACAACTCATTTTGGTACTCAAGTTCAACTGCTTTTGCACTGTTCGCTTTTGTTTGAATTAACGTGGTCTCATTAGAAACAGAGCGTAGCGCGGCGCTGCACTCAAACACGTCCAAACCCTTGCTCTCTGTGTAGATACCGCAACTATCAAGCCCTGCATCAGGAAAATACAGGTCAACACTTTGACCTAAACGGCTCGCAAGCCTAACTACTTTTTGCTTATCACTGATGTCTTCAGCAAATTGAATTTGGTCATACTGCACACCGTCATAGGTCAGTTTCATAGACTCTTGAAGCTCTTCTCGTTCTTGGTACAACTTGCCTAATTTCACTGACGAAAATACGTAATCCGCCTTAGGTTTCACTTGTGCTTTAGTCGCTGCGTTACCAGAACTTGAACCTGAGTTAGAACTTGAGTTACAGCCAGCTAAAATAATCAAAGGCAGTGCCAGTAGCGTTTTTCTATAGTTATTCATGTGTCATTCCCAAAATGTTTGATGGGAAAATTCTATTATTTGGCGCTGAATTTATCTGTCGCGGGAATGTATGAGAATGTAGAACCTATTTGAACAATGTTTTTTATTTTCCTATAAGTGCCAATTCATCATTGAACTAACTTATAAAGTGTTTAATCATTCACTTTAGGTATTTGGTGAAGCATGTGAACCTAATATGCAACAAAGCACTTTGGTCATGGCTCATCACGAAGAATACTCGCTCACCTAATCTCAATAAGTGAAACGCACGACAAGGCTGATAATGGAATGACAAAACCTAAAATGATCATCGTGGAAGACGATTTGAAACTTCAGAAAATGTTGCAGGACTACTTTGTCGCGCAAGATTTTGATGTCACGGTGTTGGACGATGGCAGCGATGCCGCACACACCATCCTCGCGGAGCAACCTGAAATCGTACTACTGGATTTGATGCTTCCTGTAACTGATGGGCTTACAATCTGCCGACAGACGCGTACGCACTATAAAGGTAAAATCTTAATGCTCACCGCTAGCGATGACGACTTTGATCACGTCGCTGGTTTAGAGACAGGGGCTGATGACTATGTCACCAAGCCAATCAAACCAAGAGTTCTGCTGGCCAGAGTTCGTTCGCTATTACGCCGCCAAGACGCCAATACGGCTTCAATCGATGATTCAGACAACCTTCAGTTTGATCAACTCGTTCTGAAAAACACCTATAAGAAGTGCGAACTTTCAGGTGCCGTTTTATCGCTCACTGACAGTGAATTTGACCTACTTTGGTTATTGGCAAGCAACCCAGATACACCATTATCACGAGACTATTTGACGCAAACACTGCGCGGCATTGAGTACGATGGGATCGATCGAACAATAGATAACAAAGTCGTGCGTCTAAGAAAGATACTGGGCGACGACCACACACCAGCAGAGAAAATTCAGACCATTCGCGGTAAAGGCTACTTGTTTGTTTCAACCGCCTGGCATTAACTTCGCTCAGTACGAGCGTAATGAAAGAGAGCGATTATGCGACGTATCTTTTTGGAATCCTTAATAGGGCTGTTAGTTTGCTTTATGGCCGGCCTGATCGCCTACGAGATTAGCGTCTACCAGCTCAATACCGACTACGAATATGTACTGGAAGATTACGAAGCGGCTGCCCACCAGCAACTCATAGAAAACATTTCGAAAAATCAGGGACTTGACGCGGCTCAACAAGCCATGAACCAGTTTGTAGAAACCACACGAAATAAATTGGTTACATTCAGCCCAGACGATAAAATACCAAGCCCCGTTTCAGAGTTCTTCAGCACTAACCCGAATACCTTTGTTTTTCACGATGATGAGCGAGACCTATGGTTTCGCTTGGCAAGCAGTGACAATACCTATCACTACCTCCCTAACAGTGAAGCGTTCGTTAGACAAAAGATAGAATTGGAAGATGACCTCATTTGGTTGTTCTTCTTAGCAAGCTTTATATTATATGGCTTATGTCATCTATTTATTATCTTCCGCCGAGTTAAAAAGCTTGAATCGGCGACGCTAGCCTTTGCTGAAGGAGATCTTTCCTCGCGAGCCGAGACCTCAAGCGGCGTTGCAATCGGCTCACTCAACAAGTCTTTCAACCTAATGGCAGATCGCATTCACCGACTGATTGAGAGTAATCGCTCGCTCACCAATGCGGTCGCTCATGAGCTGCGCACGCCAATATTCCGTATCCAATGGCAAGCTGAAATGCTCAAAGACACGCCGCTCAACGAATCTCAGCAAGAGACTGTAGATAGCATTGTGGAAGATACCGAAGAGATGGAGAAGATGGTCGACGAGCTATTGTATTACGCCAAGTTGGATAGCTGCGACCTCGAAAATTTGCAGCAGCCTTTGGAGATAAATGACTTTCTCGATCACGCGATGACGCGCTGGATTAAAGATACAGAACTCGACATCAACCTATCACTGCCAGAGCAACCATACGAGATTCTTGCGGATGAAATACTGCTGAACCGCGCCTTAGATAACCTCGTACGCAACGCCATGAAATTCGCACGCTCTCAAGTGTTAATTGAAGCCAGCGCGCATCAAGAGCAACTGCAGATAGCTGTACATGATGATGGTGATGGTGTGACTCAAGAGCATCAGGCTCGCTTGTTTGAACCATTTTACGTTGGCGATAAAGCACGTAACAAAGTCAAGAGCGGCCATGGTTTAGGGTTGTCTATCGTCGAGAAGATCTGTGCTCAACACAACGCAACCGTGGAAGTGGGTCAGAGCCAAACCTTAAAGGGTGCAGTATTCACCATAACCATTCAGCTATGTAATGATTCAGCTGACAAACCCATACAGTAACTACAAAACACCTCTGGAATAATGTTCAACATCGGTCGGGAGATACTGTCTCCCATGAACTTATTAAATCTAGATAATCATGCCACTGCCTTTGTGCCTTGCCATCTAGGTTCCAATCATTCTTAGGGTATTTTTATGAAAAAGTTATTAGTTGTTTTAGGCATTGTTTCTCTAGCAGGTTGTTCAGGTATCAGCCACAACGAAGAAGTTTACACAGCGCACGCTGAGAGCTTCAACATCGTAGGTTTCCAAGTTCCTGGTAACACACAAGATCGTGCAATGGAATTGGTACCTGAAGGCGCGACGGTTGAGACTATTCGCTCTACAAACTCTGACACAAGCTCTGTTCTGGGTATCATCAACCGTATTATCGGTATCGACTACGTTCAAGTTGGCGGTAAGAAGCAGTAATTCTTCAAAAAACAGCAGCTTGCGTGCCTTTAAACGCTAGCCTGTACAAACTAAGTTCATCTAAGCCAGTGACCTCGTCGCTGGCTTTTTTCATCCAACCGGTTTTGTGCTCTGTGCCAAAGAACTTCTTAATTACCCTGCCCTGTTATAACTAACAATTCGAAAAATAAGCCAGAAAATCTTCGATTTATCATCAAAATGTCTCTTAAATTCGCTTAATAGCCTCTCGCTCAAACTGACACTCCCAAATCGTTGTTCCTTCTATCAACCCGAAACTCGTTAATTGAGGCACAGATCAATTTGCACAAAAATCTTAATTTCCAAAAAAAATTAACACTTAATAAAAGCGTCATGATTTTATAAATAAAACCTATGAGTGCGTTCAAAAATAAACAGAAACGATAACTATCTGTAAATACGATAAATATAAGTTTCATGAATAAAATAGATCATTGCCATGCTACTAATTAATCAGATCGAATAATGTAAATTCACTGTGAGAATTTTGTTACGTTTTCTTTGATTTTACATGGAAAGAGAAAATAACAATGAAAATAAGAAAGCGTTTAGTTGCCGTTGCTATAGCCAGTGCTATGTCTTTGTCAGTGCATGCAAATGAATCGGTTCAGATTGATCAACCGATCAACTTTACTAACTTTTCTGGGTTAAACACCCAGCTAGGTGTTAGCAATGCTTCTAGCTTCAAGATGGTTAAAGAAGTGAACCTGAAAAAGCGTGGCATCTACAAAGTGAAGATCCAGCAAAACATCTGGGGAACGCCAGTATGGGGGCACTATCTAAATGCAACCCAAAGTGTTCAAGGTGGTGCGCTGAAGTCCGTTCAAGGCCGCTACCTTAAGACAACAACCCTAGAGCGTTCTTTTGTTAAACCCTCCATCAACAGCGCTCAAGCGATTGAACTGGCGAGTAAAGATCTTAAGACTCAAGGCTTAACCAGCCAATCTCTAGACAATGTCCAGCATGACTTGTTTATTTATCAGGGCAAATCGACACAAAGCATAGGCACACAAGGCGCGGACAAAACACGCCTTGTGTACGTTGTCTCTTACCTTGTCGAAGGCAGTGAGCACCCGACTCGACCATTCACCATGCTCGATGCGCATACGGGCGAAGTGATCGACCGCTGGGAAGGTATTGCACACGCTCAGATCGGCACAGGCCCAGGTGGTAACGAAAAAACAGGCATGTACGAGTACGGTACCGACTACCACTACCTTGATGTCCAAGAAAATGGCACAGAGTGTGTTATGGAGTCGGAAAATGTTGTCACGGTTAACCTAAATGGCGCGACAGACGGCGACACCGTTTACAGCTATGAATGTCCTCGTAACGAATACAAGTCTGTGAACGGCGCATTCTCGCCACTGAACGACGCACACTACTTCGGTAACATTGTGTTCGACATGTATAAAAACTGGTTCGACACCGCACCACTCTCTTTCAAACTCATGATGCGTGTTCACTACGGTGAAAACTACGAGAATGCATTTTGGGACGGCAAGGCAATGACCTTTGGCGATGGTGAAAGCTTCTTTTACCCGCTTGTTAGCCTGGATGTATCCGCCCATGAAGTGAGCCACGGTTTCACTGAGCAAAACTCAGGTTTGATCTACGCAAACCAATCGGGCGGCATGAACGAGGCTTTCTCTGACATGGCTGGTGAAGCGGCTGAATACTACATGAAGGGCACCAACGACTGGATGGTCGGACGCAATATCTTCAAAGGCGAAGGCGCTCTGCGTTACATGGACGATCCATCACGCGATGGCTCTTCAATCAACAACGCATCCGAATACTACGATGGCTTGAACGTGCACTACAGCTCGGGCGTATTCAACAAAGCGTTCTACCACCTAGCAACCACACAAGGTTGGGACACCAAGAAAGCGTTCGAACTGTTCGTGTTAGCCAACCAAATCTACTGGTCTGAAAACAGTGATTTCTGGCAGGGCGCTTGTGGCGTGAAGAACTCAGCAACCGATCTTGGCTACAGTACCGATGACGTTGTTTCTGCGTTCAACTTAGTCGGTGTATCACCTTGTGGCGAGCCACCACTTCCGCCAGAACCGGAATATCAACGTCTTGAAAATGGTGTTGAAGCTGCAGTTGCTGGTGAAACAGGTTCAAAAACTTACTTCGATATCGAAGTACCAGAAGGCCAAGACAAACTAACGATTGATCTTGCTGTTTCTACGGGTGACCCAGATATGTATGTCGGCCTAGATTACGCACCAAGCCCGCAAGACAACATCTGCAAGAGTGAAAGCGTGACTGACGAAGTGTGTGTGATTGAGAACCCAACCTCAGGTCGCTACACAGTGAACATTCTAGGCTACTCAGATTACGCAGGTGCAAATCTAAAAGCATCGTACGAATCAGGCAACGCTAACGTACCGCCAGTTTCTTCTTTCGAACACACGGTTGTAGGCAAAGAAGTAGAGCTGCGCAGCACAAGTTCGGATAGCGATGGCCAGATCGTTTCTTACCAATGGAACCTAGGCGATGGCAACACGCAAACCGGTGAAGTCACTCGTTATACCTATGCTGAAGCTGGCGACTACGTGGTTACCCTAACCGTGACTGACGATACAGGTGTTGCAACATCAACAAGCAAGTCGATCATGATTGAAGGTGATTCAGCGGAAGGCTTCCCACTAAAACTGAAGTTTGGTAACAAAAACCCGAACGGCAAGGCTCGCGTTAAGCTGGCATGGGATTACGACACCAACGACTACTTCGTGATTAAGCGTAACGGCAAGAATGTTGGTGCGACAGACTTCAACTCATACGTCGACAAGTTCCGTCACAACGGCACAGTAGATGTCGAGTACCAAGTGTGTACCTCAAGCGATATCTGTTCAGAAACCAAGCACTACCGTTTCATTAAAGCACAGTAATCAATAGCAAATTCAGGGCTCCGAAAGGGGCCCTTTTCGCGGTTAACTGTTCAGAAAATGAAACATCTACACAAAAACATCCACGTATTACACAAAAATCACCCCCATCAACATAACAATACTCACCATAAAAAGGACGACAAATGGCTATTCAAAAAAGCATGCTAGCTTTGGCTGTACTCGGAGGTTCTTTAGCCTTAATCAACAGTACTTCGGCTTACGCATCCCTAGGCATCACACCACCAGCGAACGAAGAAGTTTGGATCACCACCGATGCTGACGCACAGCATATAATGACTCAACATGGCGCAACGGTTTACCCAAGCGTGACGGGAAACAAGCATTCCATCGTCGCTAAAATCAACCAGAAAGAACTGGAGAAACTATCCAGCCACATGCATGAAGAAACTCACCGTTGTGGTGGCTACATGGTGCATGAAGACAAAGCAAGTGCACTCAAAGCCGCAGCGATGCCATTGACAATGAACACCTTCGAAAAGCCGGTGGTCAGCCATCAAGACACAGTGAACGATCTACTCGCTCAGGTCGAGCCGAACAACATGGTCACGACCATTGAAAATCTAACCAACTTCACCAACCGTTTTTATACTACTTCTACTGGTGTCGCTGCTTCAGATTGGCTTTTAGAACGTTGGGAAACCGAGATTAAAGATGTGCCGTATGCGTCTGCACGCCAGATCACGCATGCCGAATACCCACAGAAATCCGTTGAAGTGACACTGCTTGGCGCTAAATATCCTGAAGAAATCGTCGTTGTTGGTGGACACCTTGATTCGACCGTTGGATCTTGGACAAGCGAAGGCACCATCTCACCGGGAGCCGATGATGATGCGTCTGGTATTGCAACGGTAACAGAGTCGCTTCGCCTGATGATCGCCAGTGGCATTCAACCAGACAAAACCATTAAGTTCTATGGCTATGCAGCAGAAGAAGTAGGGCTGCGCGGTTCACAAGATGTCGCTAACGCTTTAAGAGACGAGCAAGCAAACGTTGTATCAGTATTGCAATTAGACATGACCAACTACAACGGTTCGGCGCACGATATCACCTTCATCACAGACTATACCGACAGTAACCTCACCGCCTACCTGAGCGAGCTGATCGACACTTATGCTAGTGACATCAGTTACGGTTTCGATGATTGTGGCTATGCCTGTTCTGACCACGCCTCTTGGCACAATGTTGGCTACCCAGCCGCCATGCCATTCGAGAGCATGTTCAATGATTACAACCCAAATATTCATACTCAGCACGACACGCTTGAGAACTCCGATCCAACAGCGACACACGCGACCAAGTTCGCCAAACTGGCCATTGCTTACCTTGTCGAAACCAGCCTTGATTCGCCAGTTGCAGGCCCTAAAGAGCTGCAAAATAACGTGCCTGTTGAAGGACTTACTGCAGGGTATGGTGAAGAGCAGTTCTTCACATTTATAACTGAAAGTGCAGGTCAGTTAACGGTGACATTAGCAGGCCCTCGTAGTGGCGATGCCGACCTTTACGTGAAACATAATGGTACCGTATCGAAAGCAAGCTACGATTGTCGTCCATACCAGAACAGCAGCAACGAACAGTGTGTATTGAACAAACCAGCGGGTGAATTCAACATCATGGTGCGCGGCTACCGTAACTTTAACGATGTCACCATTGTCGCTAACTTCGTGCCTGATTGGCTGTAAGATTAGTTAATTGACTAACAGTTAAACCGAGTAAACATGGCTAAAACTAAAAATCCGCAAGCCCACGATCATAAATAGATTGGAGCTTGCGGATTTTTTATTGTCTACGTTCTTCACTTGCTATGAACAGCCCTGTTCGAACAAACAAGCCATTAGTTCAATTCAATTCACAGTTAAGACGTTTTTTTCATCACCTTGCCACAAATATACTCACCAATCGGCATTGCCGAAGTCGCTGCCGGCGATGGCGCGTTACATACATGCAAGCTTCTTGGGCTTTCGGCAAACAGAAAATCATGAACCAAAGTGCCATCTTTGAGCACCGCTTGAGCGCGTATGCCTGCTGGGTAAGGTTTGAAATCTGACACCGTAATGCTCGGGCAATATTTGTTGACCAATTTTAGATAGCCCGGCTTCCACCACGAGTTCTTAAGCTCGATCAAACCGGTTTTCAGATTATTCGCAGTCACTTTCCAAAAGCCCGAAAAGCTCAGCATCTGCCAAGTGTCCTTAAAACTAAAGTTCAGCTTGCCATAGCCTTCTCTCTTCCAACCTTGAACTGCATTTGGCCCTACCGTTACCGAGCCATCGATCATACGTGTTAAGTGCACACCCAAGAAAGGCAGTTCTGGGTCAGGGATCGGATAGATAAGGTGATTCACCACCTGGTTGTGTTTCGCGTCCAACTGATAATACTCACCGCGATAAGGGACGATTTGGAAGTCGGTTTCAATGCCAAGCATGCTGGTCATTCTGTCGGCCATCAAACCAGAACAAGTGATCAAGAATCGGCTGTTCAGTTGTAGAGTTTGACCATCGACTTTGCACGTTAACTGCACTTCATCTTCTTGCTCATCCGCCATGATCACTTCTGTGCCGAGACTGAGCTTGCCGCCCGCCTCAACAAACTCTTGAGCCATTACTTCGGTGACTTTTTTGTAGTCGACGATGCTGGTGGTTTTGACATAAATCGCGCCCAAGCCCGTGATGTTAGGCTCGGCAAGTTTCAGTTGCGCTTGGTCCAACAAATCGACATCAATGTCGTTATCATGACAACGTTGATAGAGCGCATTCATGCGCTCGACTTCCTGCTCATTGGTCGCGACCAACAGCTTACCGCAGTTTTCGACAGGGATATCGTGATGGCTGCAAAAGGCGATGGTGCGCTCTACGCCACGCTTACAAAAATCGGCCTTTAAACTGCCTGGAGCGTAGTAAACGCCAGCGTGAATCACACCACTGTTATGGCCAGTTTGGTGCTGCGCGAAGCCACGCTCCTTTTCGACTAAAAGGATACTTTTATCAGGGTGAACTTGCTGTAATTGCCATGCCGTCGACACACCAACAATGCCACCACCAACGATAATATAGTCGTATGTTGAGTTCATAATATTCCTACATTCAATCCTTTAATTATAGGGAAGACGCGACAGTGTTAGATCCGGTTTGAGGTAACTTTTTTTCCTCACTTTCTGATTCCTTTTTCACTTGATTTGCATCGTATTTACGACCGCTGTAGATGAAGATACCAACAAAAATGGCAACACATACCAAACGGATCACGACTGAAACATCAGGCCATACTAGAGCTACACCTATCGCAACCAACACTACTCGAGTAATAATATTAACTTCGCTCTCTAAATAACCTTCAATCGCCGCGATAAACGCGTAAGTACCAATAACAGCAAAGCCACCCGTGACTAACACGGAGGCCACATCCCAACTTACCAAGTTAGTGTAGGCAATCAACAATGGTACTAAATACAAGCCTTTGGCGATCTTCCATGCCATTAAGCCCGTTCTCATCGGGGGTGTTTTAGCAATGGTTGCAGCCGCAAATGCAGTTAAACAAACAGGCGGAGTCACGTTGCTGTCTTGCGATAACCAGAAAATAATTAAGTGAGCCGAAAGCAGTGCGAGGCTGATTGCTTCTAAGCCAAGGCTCTGTTCAAGCAGAGTTTCCACAAAATCAGCAGGAACCAACGCAATCATCTCTTTCGCCGTTTCCAACGCCATCGGTGCGTTCAATAGATCAAGCTTATCTGGCGCAGCCAACATAAAGATGGCTTTAGCTTGCTCAGGAAGCTGCCCTGACACCAACAAGTCGAGCAGCTGACTTTCAGCAATCAATTTATACAAGGCAGGAGCAGACAATGTTCCCAACACAATATAAGCCGCCGTTACTGGTAACCCCATACCCAGAATCAAAGACGCCAGTGCGATCAACGCAATCATCACCAGTAACTCGCCATTCGCCCAGCTGTTGATCATCAAAGAGAAGGTGTTACCAATTCCCGTAGTGCTAATGACATTAACAACTAGACCAATACCAACTAATAACACAGCCGTTGTCGCCATGTTTTTTGCGCCTTGAGACAAAGCTTCAATGATCGCTTTCGGTCCCATTTTGTGATTTTTAGAGAACCATGATGCCACCACCACAGAAAGAATCGAAATACCCGCAGCGTAAGTCGGCGTAAAGCCTTGAACGAGCAAAGTCACTAACACGGCCAATGGGATCAGGTTGTGCCAACCCGACAGCAATACCTTTAACAAAGGTTCACAGCCAGAGGTCACCTTTTGTACACCACTACGCTTCGCTTCAATACGCACGAAAAAGGCCACAGACAAAAAGTAGATAAGCGCAGGAACAAAGGAAACCGCAATAATATCGACATAAGGGATCTGCGTGTAAGAGGCCATGATGAATGCGCCCGCCCCCATCACAGGTGGCATCAGCTGCCCGCCAGTAGATGCAGCCGCTTCAACACCTGCCGCGAAACGCGAAGGGAAACCTGCCTTTTGCATCAAGGGAATACTGATCACGCCCGTCGATACGGTATTTGCTACGCTCGACCCAGAGACAGAGCCCATCAAGCCGGAGCCAATAACGGCAATGAAACCAGGGCCACCAATCACTTTGCCCGCCGCGGCACGGGATACATCAATAATGTAGTCGCCGACACCAGATCGAACTAAAAATGCGCCAAATAGGATGAACATGAACACGAAGGTCCAACTGATTCTTGAGATCGAACCAAACATCCCTTCTGATGAATAAAAGCTTCGATAAAGTAACGTCTCTAGGCTTAAACCCGGAAAATGAAAAATACCGCTGGTCCATTGTCCCCAAAGCACTACATAACTTAAGCACACTAAGATAAGCACAGGAATGAACCAGCCCATAGTGCGT
Organism: Vibrio cyclitrophicus; assembly: GCA_023206055.1. NCBI lineage: Bacteria > Pseudomonadati > Pseudomonadota > Gammaproteobacteria > Vibrionales > Vibrionaceae > Vibrio > Vibrio cyclitrophicus. Next base: position 1,366,581 of record CP065367.1, read on the forward strand.
CTAATCAGCTCAATGACGATGGCAATCGCCAAGATAGAGAAAAACCAATCACTGGCGATAAATTTTACGCCTCGGTCATACAACGCATCTTCGGCAAAGGGAATGTAGATAAGGCAAGCTAAAGCAGCCAAGGCAATCCCAATATCGATAGTTAATGCTATTTTGCTTTTTTTAAGCGATACATGGGCGGGATACCAAAGTGCGCAAATGATTGCGAAACCAGCGAAATGCGTCGCCGAAATCCAAAGCTCTGGCAAGGTAGATAAGGTATTAAACCAAATATGTAGGAGGGAGAGTATCACTCCCATTGTCGTTATTGCTTTGCCTACCCAAGGGAAATCTGTTCGGGTAGGCAATTCGAATTTTTTCAGTTCCTGCTGCAGCGAATCGCTCATAGAAAACTCCTGCTCTCCACAGCCAAACGCGCAGAGAAAATCCATAAAGTAAGGTGGTGCGTTTTCACTTCAAATAATCGAACGAGTCGGAGACGGTCAAATCAGACAAAGTAGCCGAAACAGATGAAAACGCACCAAGCAATTAATTAACGCGAATATTCAGTTCACGCCAAATAGCGAGTTAAAGATAAATGGCTAATCGAAGACAAAGAGTTAGTCGACGATCAACTCAGAAGGGATTTCTATACCCACTTCTTTATAGTAACGAGCAGCACCAGGGTGAAGCGGAACAGGAAGGCCTGCGATCCCTTTCTCAAGTGCCATTGCTTTGGTTGCTTTGTGGATACCTTGTAGGAAAGGTAGGTTTTCATAGATAGCTTTGGTCAGTTGATACACATCTTCTTCAGAAATGTCTTCACGAACCGCTAGGAAGTTAGGTTGGGCAATCGTAGTAATTGGTTTATCGACACCTGGATAAGTGTTTGCTGGGATCTCATACTTGGTCCAGATATTATAATCACCATTCGCTTGTTTGATTTGTGCATCGGTAAACGACAAGATTTGAATATCTTCACCCAGTGCTGCAAAGGCTTGCGTCACCGCACCAACAGGAACACCAGCAGGCGTGTTCATACCATCAATTGTGCCATTTTGTAATGCGCTCGCACTGCCACCGTAACCCATAAAGGCGAGTTTAAATTGTTCTGGGTCCACGGATAGGCCTTGCATGATTTGACGACCTGAGTTTTCAGTCCCAGAGTTCTTCTTACCGATAGAGAATTTCTTACCGTTTAGGTTCTCTAGATCGCTTACCGTACCTGTTTTTGCTAGATCTGAACGCACAATAAAGTGTTCTACGTTTTGCCATAACATGGAAACTGAACGCAGTTGAGTTTGTCTGCCAGATTTCTCATATGGCCCCAAACCCTGCCAAGCCCAAGCACCATACAAACCTTGTAGAATGGCGAACTGAGCTTCGTTCTCATTCAACAACTTTACGTTCTCACCCGAGCCCGCAGAGCTGATAGCCGCTAAAGAAAAGTGCTGCTTAGGCGCAAGCTTAACTTTACTCAATGTCGCTAAGGCCACACCTACCGGATAGTAAGTACCACCCGTTGAGGCCGTCGCTAAAATATAGCTGCGATCTTCTTCAGCTGACGCATTACTGATAAGGCCAAGAGAAGCCATTGCTATCGCTAAAGTTTTAACTAGCTTGTTGTATTTCATTGTTACTCTCCATGTAGGGTTATTCACGTTATATTTTTGTTAACAACAATCACTAGATAGCAAGCACAATGCCAATTTTTAAACTACTGTTTTTATTATGATTTATTTTAAAGGCCACCTAAAGTAAGCCATTTTCTGCTTATTTCACTACTAATGAGTAAGCTATTTTTTGCTTATCCAAAGCCGCAGTTAACATCCCCTTAAAGGTGGTCAGGTCACATCATGTTATATTTATGTGATCAATGTTTGTAAAGTGATAAATATACGATGAGCCATTTATTGCTCATCAATATCCAATAAACGCGACTGTCAAACCGATCATTGAGAATCGACGTAGTCACTTCGATTCAACCCATAACGCACCATCTTTTGGTTCAATGTTCGACGAGGTAAATCCAAGTCTTGCATAACATCATTGATGCGTCCCTGATAACGCACTAGCGCATCATGAATCACTTTCCGTTCAAAGCTCTGCACTTGAACCGCCAACGGGATGCCTGCCGTTGTGGACTCTGTGACAGAATTAGGACGACACGCCAAAATATCACCAACGGTCAGGCTTTCATCCAGCGCAAAACGAATCGCAACATTACGCAGTTCACGCACATTGCCCGGCCATGCATACGACAACAAGGCATAGCGATCGGCTTCACTGGCCGCTCGGGTTTCGCTGTTCGCTTCTTGAGTGAAGTGTTCAAAAAGGATAAGAGCATCGTCTTCTCGTTCACTAAGGGGAGGTAAATGCAGTTGAGCAACGTTCAAACGATAGAAAAGATCTTGGCGAAAATCGGGATGATTCAGTAAATCGCTTTTCGAGGCAGAGACCACTCGTAGATCAACATGTTGTTGCTGATTCCCACCCACGCGTTCGACAACATTATCTTGCAAGGTACGCAGCACTTTGACCTGCATCGACAGTGGCATGCTCTCTATTTCATCGAGAAACACCGTGCCTTTGTCTGCAAATTCAAGCTTACCAATACGTCGCTTGGCCGCACCAGTAAATGCCCCGGCTTCGTGTCCAAACAGCTCGCTTTCAAAGAGGTTTTCTGGAATCGCGCCACAGTTTAGCGGCACAAAAGGATGAGGTTTACGCTGACTAAATTTATGTAAACAAGAGGCAACGAGCTCTTTCCCACAGCCAGTTTCACCATAAATGATCACGTTGGTATCAATTGAAGCGACCTTTTGTATTTGTTCTCGTAATGCACACATCACTCTGCTGCGGCCAATCAGAACTTGTTCAATGCCCTTCAGGTTATCCAAATAGCTTTGACGATTTATCCTATCTTGACCACTTTGATGTTTATCTACCGCTTCCGATACCGTTTGAGACAAACGCTCTGGATCGAATGGCTTTTCAATAAAATCATACGCGCCTTGCTGTAATGCCTTAACGGCCATATCGACATCACCATGTCCGGTGATCAAGATAACAGGTACTTCTGGCACCAAATCTTTAAAGCGACTTAACAGTTCAACACCATCAATATCAGGTAAGCGCACATCGCTAATGATGGTCTGAAAATCACCTTCCACGACCGCATCTAACGCGTCTTGTCCAACCTCAAATGCGGTGACATCGAAGCCTGCCAACTGCAACCATTGGCTGGTTGCTTGACGCACAATTGCGTCATCTTCAATCAAAGCAATACGTTGCATGATCTCTTCCCATCGCTTACACCTAAATAATATCGACCACGGTATGTAAAAAAGCCGCAGACTAAAAGGAGCTAGCTCCCACTTTGAATAACACTCCTTTAACAGTTTTATAATGTTTGCTAGCTTCAATTTGTTCCAGATTCAACCTTCCATGTGGTAATAAAACGCAGCTTTTCAACTCAATAATTTAAAAAGGATTTAATCAAGAATGGTTAACAAAAATCGATATTGGTTGTTCCTGTTTGCCTGTTTATTGATTGGTTTAGTTCAGGTAACCACCAAAAGTGGCATAAGCCAATGGAAGCTAGAACAAGCTCAGCGTTACGCAGAACAGCGCTTCCTTGGATACATTGCCGAAGCAAGACGCACGCTCAAACGTTTTTACTATTTGCCTTATCTCGTGACGAACGATGAAACCAGCGTGCGTTTTATTGATGGTGACATTCGCCTCCAAAAACACATTAAAAAACAGCTGATTCAGTTAGACAAAGCGGCTAACACCAAAGGATGGTATCTACTTTCCGCAAACGGTGATTTGCTTGTTTCTAGCGTAGAAAGGAACAAACTCAGTAAAAAAAGCGCCAGCACTATTGTGTCCAAGATCCACCAGCAAGGCGGTGCGATCTCCCTAGTAACCAAAAATAAAGGCGTCACACCCGATTATTTTATTGCTGCACCCGTTTATCGAGCATCCGATGTGGTAGGCATTGTTGCAGTACAAATTGATTTATCATTACTGATCGACCAATGGTTTGCCGATGGTGAAGCCATCTTGTTTCAAAACCCTCGCGATCAGTTTTTTCTATCGAGTGATCACCGATTAAATGCAGATTGGTTCAATGAAAATTTCACTTCACAACCGCTCGCTACAAAGCGTGAGCTATATGACCAAACCCACATTCGAGTATGGCGACTGAAAGATAAAGATTACCTTATTCAATCCATAAAGTTAGACGACCTGAATTGGCGCTTAACCTACCTAACGCCGTTAACCAGTCTAAACCAAACCACAAGTTGGATAAGTTGGAGCGTCGCAGTAGGTTGTCTGTTCATTCTGTTATTGCTGGTTATTCTTTATCAAAGACGTCAGAAAAAGCTCAGCAATTTACGAATACAAAAACTCATCGAAGAGTCGGAAAAGCGTCTGTCTGGGATGATCAATAAAACGCACGTTGGGCTAGTGCTGATCGACAAACATGGTCATATCCATGATATTAACCTCATGGCCAAGAACTACTTCTCACTATCCGATTCAATGATCAGTAACATCAAAGCTTGGCAGTTATTTGAGGCAGGCAATCCAAATTCAACCACCTTGCAGTTACTTCAGAACCTAGAGCAACACCAAGAACTGGCCGAAATAACCAGCGTCGAAACCATGGCAAGGCGCAGCGATGGTAGCTACTTTCCGGTACTGTTTTCTATAAGTGCCTTTCCTTGGCATGCGACCACTTATTATCTGTGTACCGTGATCGATATTAGTAAGCGCAAAAAAGCAGAAATTGCAGTGCAAAACGCTAATAAAACGCTTCAACTACGTGTAGAAGAGCGAACACAAGACCTCAAAGACGCACAACAAGAACTGGTTGAATCAAGCAAACTTGCCGCACTAGGGCGGATGTCGAGTGCGATCACTCATGAGCTCAATCAACCGCTTACTGGTCTAAAAACCCTGCTTTCAAGTAATCAACTACTGATGGAAAGAGGCGAGACCAAGATGTTGAAAGCGAACATGGACTTAGTGATGAGCCTCATCGACAGAATGGCCAACATGACCAGTCAATTGAAGTCGTTCGCATTTAAAAGACTTGAGAAGCCCTATCCAGTTTCACTGACTGACGCACTGCAAGAAACCCTACGAATTCACCAAGCCGAATTAGACAAAATCGATATTCGCGTGCGTGTTGCTTCTAATATTTCGATGGTGATGGGTGAAGAAGCCAGGCTAAGCCAAGTTCTTGGAAACCTGATTCGAAACGCAATAGACGCCACTCAAAATCAAACACCCGCGACCATTGTTATCAGCGCACATACCGATCAACAACGCGTGATCATCAAAGTGCAAGATAATGGCTGTGGCGTATCAGAAGACCAACTCGAAACCATTTTTGAACCCTTCCATACCAACAAAAAAATGGGCGAAGGTTTGGGTCTCGGCTTGGCCATCACAGCAAACAATGTGCGGGATATGCAAGGCACCTTGATAGCGAAGAACAACCCAGATCAAGGCATGACATTCACGTTAACGCTACAGAATAGTGATAGTGAGTAATCGCTTACATAGAGTTTAGAAATCACACTCTATTGAGAGACTAAAACTAAAAAACCGCCCACATGAGGGCGGTTTTGATTCACTTATTGGCGTGTGACTTATCAGCTAATCAGTTAGAGACTTACTCAGCTAGCTGCTTCAACAGTAGCTCTGTAGGGCGAACAATCGCGATGATCGATTCATCATAGATCTTCGCTGAATCAGACAATATCGCTTGGTAGGCGTTCGCATCTGATGCTCGAACTTTTTCACCCGCTTGTGCTTTGGCAATCAAGGTTAACGCCAAGTCTGCTACTTCCGCAGTTTTCTCTGCGACAACCACAGTCTCTAACGAAGACACATTACCAGCGAAGACAGTCTCAGCAGCGAGTGCCGCCGCTTTTGCTTGTTGATAATGCTCTGCAAGTTGCTCAAGCGCTTGTTGATTACCCGTCGCGACTTCATTGACCAAATCTTGCATCTCGTACACAGCGTAACTTTCCACTGGCAGTGCATCAACAAAGCGATTTAGACGCTCGTACTGGCTGTATAAAGTCCCCTTAGGTTCAGTTGAGTTCCACTTCTCCCAGTTGCGCGCATAGTACTGCGCTGGTTCTGTGTATTTCGCAAGCACGCGCAGGTCGTGGATATCCTGCCCTTTCGCAATACGTTTTAACAACATGTCAGCATCCGCATGATGACGTAGCCCAACCGACACTTCAGACCATGTATCCATCGCCTTCATACGCTTGTACATACTGCGTTCGTCAGTCAATTCCGCATTAGACCAGAAGCGCTCTGCAATCGCGTAGCTGCGCGGCCATAGGTAGTTTTCAACCGTAAGGCTGTCTTTGTTCTCTAGCCACATGGTGATCTCACCGCCTAAAATCAGCTCTTTTTCTTTGTCGGTCAGCTCCGCAGGGTAGCCACCATTTGGCTCAGGAATCACGCTGCCTTCAACATCACTGCTCGCAATCACTTCACCTGTGGTTGGCCAACGCACGTTACCCACCAGTTGGTAACTGCCTTCTGCAAAACCCTTTAGATTTAGGTTTAAGTTGAACTCGGTGTACGACATGAAGTTATCGAAGTGGCCAACAAAGGTTTTGCCCGGCACATAATCAAGGATAAAGATCTCTTCGCGAGACTTACCGTTGTAATCACTGAAGGCACGGAAAGTACCATCTTTCGCTTCAATGATGGTCAGTGTTCCCTTACGTGGGCCGCCTTTTGAACGTGGCTTCTGCCATTGATACGTCACGAACTTTTCGCCGCTGTGCAGCTTATCGTCAACCGTGATGCCAGTTGGCATTGGGTCATTGCGATAGTGGTAGCTAGTCGGCTGAGGCTGGTCTAGGTAGTAACCCGTAGAAAGGATACCTGGGTAACCCTCTTTCGCCGCACGACCAATGCTGTCATGCCCTTGCCAGCTTTGAATCACGATGGAAGTCGGCAGATCTTTATGCCAAATCTCATCCCAACCGGTCATCTTCTTACCGCGCTCTTCGAGCATCTTCTCAACTTTTACATTGAGGTAAGACTGCAAGCCGCGTTCGCCATCGATATCGTTCTCTTCAATGAACTTTTGATGCTTTTCGCTGTTTTTCCACTGTGCATAGTTCGGCTCATCGCCACCAATATGGAAGTACTCATCTGGGAACAGCTCGGTCACTTCATCAAACACGTCGCCCAGCATCTCATAGACTTCTGGGTTCAGTGGATCCATGAGCGGTTCAAACACACCCCACCCTCTTTCTTGCTCGTAGTTTTGCCCTTCACCGCCAGACATCAAGCGTGGGTAAGCGTGAGCAACCGCAGAAGAGTGACCCGGAAGAGATACCTCTGGAATCACACGAATACCAAGATTACGCGCGTATTCCACTAAGTAACGGACTTGGTCTTTGGTGTAGTAATTACCATCAGCGGTTTCAGACCACAGGCGCGGCCAAGATTCCGTTTGAATACGGATACCTTGGTCGTCCCAGAAGTGCCAATGGAATACGTTCATTTTGGCAGAAGCCATCGCATCTAACTGACGAATCAACACATCAAATTCAATAAAGTGACGCGAGGTATCGTAAGAGACACCACGCCAACGGAAACGAGGCTCATCAACAATGGTTACAGCAGGAATATGGTAGCCAGTCGCTGTGGTTTCAACGAGCTGTAAAAGGGTTTCGATGCCGTGAATCGCCCCATATGGGCTCGGTGCGCTCAGCGTGATTTGCTCACCCTGAGTGGTAATCTTGTAGGACTCTACAGAGTCGATGTTCTGTACTTCAGACTTTGGTGCTGCGTCGATATCTATGATCAGGTTCGCTTCGTCCGCGCTATCAACCTGCCAGTTTAAAATCGGCACACCTGTTTGACGCTCTAGGCGGTCGATAAAGCGTTTTGCGGTGTACTCAACGCGATCAGAGTTAAAGCCTTTGATGTAAACCTTGAAGTTACCGTCAACCTTAACTTGCCCAGCTTGCAGCTCGACTGTTTGTGGATACGGCATTAAATTTAGATCGGTATTCGGAGCCATTGCTAACGCCATTGGGGACACTACTGAACCTGAAATCAATAGAGACAATATAGTTTTTTTCATTATTAGTTTTCCTATATAACGGGGTTCTGTTTTGTTTATCGGAGGCAATTCACAAAACAAAACCTTCAGCCACTGCTGTTGTTTATCGAGAGCTCAAAGCCTATCGCCTGTTAAAACGAATGAGCTCACAAACTTATGACTAGCTAACCAATTCAACGGCTTCACGAACCAACACCGCGATCTCATCCCACTGTTCGTTCTCGATCATCTTTGGAGAAACCATCCACGTGCCACCGCAACAGACTACGCGATCGATCGCTAGGTAATCATTGACGTTGTGTTTGCCGATACCGCCCGTTGGCATTAGCGACACATCAACGTAAGGCGCGAGCAAAGATTTCACCATATTGATGCCACCAGACGCTTCAGCAGGGAAGAACTTCAAGAAGTTAAGGCCAAGCTCCAACGCTTGCTCTACTTGGCTTGGGTTATTTACGCCAGGAACGATTGGCATACCGATCTCTTGGCAACGCTTAACCGTGTTTGGGTTTAGGCCCGGCGCCACGATGAACTCACTTCCCGCCTCTTTCGCAAGGTCGATCTGCTCTGGTGTTAATACTGTACCTGCACCGATACACATCTCTGGATAGGCATCGCGCATCGCACGAATCGAATCTGCTGCTGCTTCGGTACGGAACGTCACTTCTGCCACGGGCAGGCCGTTTTCTACTAACACTTTTGCTAGTGGAATCGCATGCTCCACCTTGTTGATTTGGATAACAGGGATAACTTTGAATTGCTTAAGTTTGTTGAGCATTTCTTGAGACATAATAATTCCGCTTTATATTTTATTTTTTAATCAGTTGACTCATAGCGCTCACGGGGATGATTGCGCCTGAGTATTGAATAACGATGGAGGCCAGTTGGTGGCCAAGTTCGGCTGCGTCGGTGGCGCTCTCACCTGTAAGGCGCGCGGCTAAATAACCCGCAGCGAATGAGTCGCCCGCAGCACAAGTATCAACCACGTTAGAAACACGATTCGCGGATACATAGCTCTCAACAACATCGCCTTGTTCAACTTGAACAATCTTGCATGGCTCACAGCCACGTTTGATGACGATCTCTTGGCAACCCAAGCGAAGGCAGCGTTGTTGAACGCTCTCGGAATTACCCCAAACCAGCAAGTCGTCGTCTTCGGTAATCAGTGCGATGTCGACCAATGGCAGTAACTTGGCGTACCAGCGCTGAGCTTGCTCGGTGCTCCAAAGCTGCGGGCGATAGTTGTTATCAAAAATCACCTTGCCGCCTTGGTTTGAGAACACGCCAATGGCTTTGAATAAACACGCACGAGAGGCGTCATCCAAAATCGCGATACTGATACCGCTGATGTAAACCGCGTCGACTTGTTTCTCGGTCAGGGCGATTTCAAGCTTATTCAGGTTGTCGGTTTGCTTGTTTAAGTTATCAATTTGAAAGTAAGATTTTACTGCTGCGTCGTTGCGCCAGTAGTGAAAGTGTCGCTCGCCAGTCTCGTCGGTTTCGACCATGTAGAGTCCAGGAAGCTTGTTCGCGATGCGTTCAACGAAATTGGTTTGAATACCTTCGAACTGCCAGCTATCAATCATATTTTGAGACAGTTCATCACTGCCAAGACCTGTCGCGTAGTGCACTTAGAGGTTTTGATGTTGGGTTAAGCGAGAAAGGTAAAGCGCGGTATTGAGCGTGTCACCGCCGAATTTTTTGGTTAATGGAGAGCCGCTGATTTCGACCATGCACTCACCAAAGAAAGCAATATTGAAGTTAGAAGATGCAGGCATAGCCGATCCTAAAAATAGAGATAATTGACCTTAGAAAAGGCCCTACCGTTAAGCAGGGCCTGAATTAAGCAAACCAGTTGTGAAGACTAGGTTTAGCTTGTTTGATTTGCAGGACGTTGAGGTGCCGCTTCTTCTTCAAGCACACCTGAGTCTGACAATTCCATTTCCATCAGAGCGCGCTCGTCATCAAGAATTGCTTTTGCCATTTCTGGTGTCACTTGATTAGCCGGAGTACATAGGCTTACCAGCACACCAGCCGTTAGAGCCACTAGACAAGAAGGAATCACAGGGTTCCCCCAGAAAGCCGTGTAGTCTGCGTTTAGCATTACAACAAATGAAGCCACAGATGCACCCGCTAGCGTAGCAAGAGCACCCTGCCAGTTGTAACGTTTCCAGAATCGACCCAACATACCGCACACAAACATGCCCGACATTACGGTTGAAATCATTTTCGTGATGTAGCCAATGATGTCGTTTGACGTTAGTGCGAACAACAGTGCAAAACCAATCACCACAATCAGTGCCAAGCGAGAGTAGTTCACCATTGACTCTTTGTTTGGTACGCGGCCAGTGAACATCACGTAAACATCACGAAGTAGGATAGAAACACCTGCTATCGCATCTGAACTTGCGCTCGACATGGTTGCAGAAAGACCCGCGATAAGAACAATCATGCCAACGCCAACCGGAAGAACCGTTGCAGCAACATAAGGGAACGAGTAGTTCGCGTTATCCAATGATGGGTCAATCGCATGTGCTGCCATACCAATGATTGCAGGGATGATTGAGAAGAAAAGGTACAACACACCCGATGCAACAAATGAGCGACGAACGGTTGATACGTCTTTACCCGAGTAGATACGTTGACGGAATGAAGGCGTCGCAAGAACACCCACACCAATAACCACAGCCAGAGAAACAGCAGGCAGAAGACCCAGTTTATCGATTGCTAAAAAGCTTGTAGCAGAAGGGTCCATCGCAGCGTAAAGGTTATCCATGCCGCCGATGTAATCGACTGACATTACCGCCATCAAGATGAAGCCAGCAAAAAGGATGATAGCTTGAATGGTATCGGTCCACACAACCGCCGTGTAACCACCGATCACCACGTAAATAGTGAATGCTGCAGCAATAATGATTTTCGCTAGGTTGAGGTCGATGTCTGCAATCCACGCTAAGTACATGCCGCCACCTAGAATGTGAGCGCCTAACCAACCAATTGAGGCAACAAAGATCAGTACACCTACAACGTTTTTCACGATGCGGTTAGCGCCAACATAGTAAGCCAGTTCTTCACTCATGGTCATGAAGTTCAGTTTACGAACCGGAGCAAACCAAAGTGCAAGTAATAGGATGCCTATCGCACCACCAATACCGTACAGAGCTCCTGCCCAGCCATTTGCGTAGCCGAAGCCAACCGCCCCCATACTTGAACCCGTACCAACCATCGTCGCTACTGTTGTACCAAGTACTAAGAACATAGGTAGGCCACGGCCACCTAATAAGAAATCTTCGCCAGATTTTTGATTACGCGAGACAAACCAGCCTAACCAAATTAAAAAACATACGTACACGCCGAAGCCTGTAAGAAAAAGTGTGCTGTTCATTTGACACCTCTCAGTGAAATATTGAGTTCATTCCTGAACTTTATTTATGATTCATTCATTTTATATTTCATATAATTACTTTATTGATTTTATCTTTTTTAATTAAAGTAATTTTTATAAATGTAGGGTGAGAGTATTAAAGGATAATAACAGGGATGACTAACCCCTAATACTCTCTAAGTAGGTAATTGTGATTAGGTTATTACTATCCGCGATCGGCGCGGTAGCAAGTCACATCTACTTCAACCTTCACGTCTACAACTAAGTCGCAAACCATACAGATACGAGCCGGTGGGTTAGCACCGAAGAACTCTTTGAATACCTTATTAAAAGATTGGAAGTAACGAGAATCCGTTAGCACAACCTTTACGTGCATTACGTCTTCTAGGCCGTAGCCCGCTTCAGTCATGATATCGACACAGTTTTGGATCGCTAGGCGAGACTGGTCAACAATGCCACCCTCAACCACTTCACCATCTGTCATCGGTGTCTGGCCAGAAACGTACAGGAAACCACCCGCTTCAGTTGCGCGTGCAAATGGTAAATGTTGTCCGCCTGTACCTGTACCGCCTTCAACACCGTAACGTTTAATAGTCATTTTTTAACTCCACTTATTTATAGATAATATTGGCTTTATAGATAAAACAGTTTCTATTCCAATATATTTAAATTAATTCGCCGTTTTTATAATCACCTGAATTTGATAAATAATTTAAATTCTAGTTTCGGTAAATAAAAACGCCTGAACGATTATTTCTTACTTTTCCTTGCTGGTAAGTTAGCTCACCATTTACAAATACACTTTCTATTCCTTCAGCAACTGAAATAGGATTTTCAAATGTTGCTGTATCTTTAATATTCTTTGGATCAAATAAAACTAAATCGGCAAATGCACCGCAGCGAACTTCGCCTCGGCCCGCTAAGTTGTAACGCTGAGCCGACATTCCGGTCATTTTGTGAATAGCTTCTGGTAACGAGAACAGTTTTTCATCTCGGCAGTAGTGACCCAATACTTTCGGGAAGGTGCCCCACAACCTTGGGTGTGGATGCGGGTCATTAGGTAAACCGTCTGAACCGACCATGGTTAACTTGTATTTCAAAACGCGCTTTACGTCGTTCTCATCCATACAGTGATAAACCGCACCTGCTGGTTGAAGCGCTTTTGCTGCGCCCATCAGGGGTAGGTTCATTTCATCAGCAATCTGCTTCAGCGTTTTGCCTGCGTGTTCTGGTTTTGCTTCAGACCAAGTGATGAAGATGTCGAAATCGTCAGTCACTTGTTTCAAATCTAATGTCGAAGAGCTCGCTGAGTATGGGTAGCAATCGCAAGACACATCTTGATGCTCAGAAACCTTGTCCATCAAATCAAGAACTTCAACGGTTCTACCCCAGTTACCCGCACCTGCACATTTAAGGTGTGAAATAACAACAGGCACTTTCGCGTATTGTCCTGTCTCAAACGCCTCTTCCATCGCGCTTAAGATCTCTTCAAATTCGGTACGCATATGCGTGGTATAGATGCCGCCGTGACTAGAAAGCACCTTTGCTAACTGCATCACTTCGTTGGCATTCGCTTGTTTAGCGCTTGCGTAAGCCAAACCCGAGCTCAAACCTAATGCGCCTTGCGCCATCGCCAAATCAAGGTTGGTTTGCATCGCTGCGATTTCATCTTCGCTTGCGGTGCGTTGTAGGTCGTCCATCACTTGGTTACGCAATGTCGTATGGCCAACTAACGCTGCGACGTTTACTGCCGGTTGAGCTTGCTCTACTGCTTGTGCATACGCGGCGAAAGTTGGGTATTTAAAGTCAGCTTGTGCGCCTAACAGATTCATTGGGTCAGGTGGATCGCCAGCCAAAACCGTTGGCGATGCGCTGATACCACAGTTACCAACAATCACGGTTGTGACACCTTGGCTGATCTTAGGCAGGCAGTCTGGGTAACGAATTACATTGGTATCGTCGTGTGTGTGTACATCGATGAATCCAGGAGCCAATGCTAAGCCAGCTCCCTCAACCAACTGACTACAATCTTCATGATCGATTTTGCCAATTTCGGCGATTTTTCCATCTCGGATTGCTACATCGGCACAAAACGATTGTTCGCCGGTGCCATCAAACACCTCTACATTTTTAATTATCGTATCGAACAACATTTTTCACTCTCTCAATCCACTGTGTTGATGAAGCTATCTTAAAAATTTGGCCGATTGTTTTCAGTGACAAAACACACATAATATTTTAAATTGCGTGATAGTTTCTATCACAAACAATAACAATGATAGATTTAGATATAATAAAACAACAACTTACATCATGTTAGGAATCAGCAATGAAAAATAACCCTGCACTCGAAAATGTTAGAAAGTATCAAAAAGAAGGTTTTATCTTGACTGAAAAAGGCCAAAAAGGGAGAGCGGTATCACAATCTGAGAACGGTGTTTATCGACTGATTGATGAAGATGTTTCGCTCCCGGTTGCGGTTATCAAGCAATCAGCCTTAACCAATAACCTGAATTGGATGCAATCATTCGCCGATCATCACCAGGTTAAATTGTCGCCACACGGCAAAACATCGATGACACCTGATTTCTTCCGTCAACAGCTAGAAAATGGCGCTTGGGGAATTACCGTTGCGACACCTGCACAAGCAGAAATTGCAGCAATGGCAGGTGCAAAACGCATCATCATGGCTAACCAATTGGTGGGCAAAACCAACATGGCGATCATCGAACAACTGATTCGCGAGTTTGATGTCGATTTCTACTGTTGTGTGGATTCATCGGTAAACGTGCAGCAACTTAGCCAATATTTCGCTAATACACAGCAGACGCTAAAAGTACTGATCGAATTTGGTGTACCGGGCGGTCGCTGTGGTTGTCGTTCACCTCAAGAAGTTCTAGAGCTGGCGCAAACTATCCAAGATACGCCTGCGCTTTCGCTAGCGGGTATTGAGGTATACGAGGGTGTGATTCATGGCGACAATGCCGAGCAAGACATTCGCACCTTCTTAAATCAGGCGCTCACTTCGGTCGAAAGCCTGACATCAGATGGCCTAATTGCAGGGCAACCTATTATCACTGGCGCAGGCTCTGCTTGGTATGACGTGGTGGCAGAATGTTTAGCGAACCTAACCGATTACTTGGCGATCATCCGCCCGGGCTGTTACGCGATTCACGACACAGGTATCTACCTAGACGCTCAAAGCAAAGTGCTACAACGTGCCCAAGCAAACCAAGGTTACGCGTGCGAATTGGGTGGAGATCTGGAATCGGCACTTGAGGTATGGGCGTATGTAATCTCTCGTCCGGAGCCAACAAAGTTAGTGGTTGGACTAGGCAAGCGTGATGTGGCCTTTGATGCAGGTTTACCGATTGCCGAGCGTGGCTATCGCAACGGCGAAGCAATCTCAGTGAAAGGCTTAACCTCTACTGCGGTGATGGATCAACATACCTTTGTTGAAACCGATGGTTCTTCTGAAATTGAAGTGGGCGACATGATTGCTTTCTCGACCTCACATCCGTGCTTAACCTTCGACAAATGGCGCTACATTGCCATCAGCGATGACGACCATCAGGTAACAAACTGGGTGGAAACCTGTTTCTAGGTCGATTTTTCAATAAGCTAGAATCAACGAAACAATAAGATATACTAACGGGGCTAAGCTTTAGCGACCAATGACTAGGTATTAGCAAATAGCCCCATCAACAAAGGATCAGGATTCTTGAGTTTAGAAGTAGATATCATTTCACAGATAACCGAGCGTTTTCCCGCTCTTCGTGATGCAGAGAAAAAAGTCGCTAAGCTGATCATGGACGACATTGATTTTGCAGCCAATGCCAGCATCACAGAGCTGGCCGAAGGCGCTCAAGTCAGTGAAGCCACTATTACGCGTTTTGCGAAGGCGATCGGCTGTAACAACGTGCGTGATATGAAGATCAAGCTTGCTCAAACCTTAACGGTGGGCCAGCGCTTTATTCTTGAACCGGTTAACCAAACGGGCTATCAAGGTATCTACGAATCGATCAAGCAGAGCCTAGACATCAACCGCACCTTGTTCAAAGAGCAAGACGTTGAAACTGCAGTGAGTTGGCTGCACAACGCCAGACAGATCATTGCGATCGGCATGGGTGGCGGCTCAACCATCGCCTCTCAAGAGCTGCAACACAGACTGTTTCGTTTGGGTTACCCAGTGGTGTCATACAACGATGGTTTGATGTCACGCATGGTTGCAGCCACGGCAGATGCCAATGATGTGATGGTGATGATTTCCGCGACAGGCTTTACGCCAGTGATCACCGAAACCGCCGAACTAGCGAAGCAATATGGGCTTAAGATCATCGCGATTACCCCGCAAGACACGCCACTGGCAAAGATTGCGAATATTGTTTTGCCAATCAAACACATGGAAACCGACTTCATCTACAAACCATCAGCGTCTCGCTACGCAATGCTGGCATTGGTGGATGTGCTTTCAATGGGTATGGCGGTCAATCATAAGAACCGCTCGCGCGATAAACTGCGCCGCTTAAAAGTTGCTTTAGACTCCTACCGAGGTGGCGGCGACCGACAACCTCTCGGTGATTAATCGTTACCGAAACCAAGCTTCTTGCAGCTAAATCAAAATAGAATCTGAATTAAAAAGCCCCGCAGTATTCACTCGTTCGAGTCGATACTGCGGGGCTTTTTAAATTGTTGTTTTGTCGGAAGTCACTCGTCTAAGTTAATCGCAGTTAAAATGAACTCGACTCGTCCCTCAACAGATAACTTAGGCACTTCCACCAGCTGATAACCAAACTGGGTATAGGCTGCCACCATCTTTTCATAGGTGGCGACCGCTTCTTCAAAGTCTTGTTTACGCTCTTGGTCATTGATGAAAATCGAATCCCATGGCGGGAAGATAAATACCTTGGCGTTGTATGCGAGCTCATTACAGCTATTCAGCAAGGATTCTGGAATAGGCAACGTCTCTAACAAACTGTAACCGTATGAATCTACGATGCTTCTATCAAAGAAAACGAGTTGCTCACTTGTCTCAAATGCTTGGTAATTGGCTAACTCTTCTCGCACCATTTCGTCACGAAAAGCCACTTTATCTAACCATGGTAAGGCGTGACCTTGCTGTTCGACTTGGTGCTGAATCACTTTACGCCCAACCTCTGGTGCGCAGCGATAGCCCTGGCTTTTCAAAGCGTCGATGACCGAGGTTTTGCCTGAGCCCGGCCCACCTGTAAATACAATTAGGTTATTCAAATGAACCTCTTCAAAGGGGAAAATAACGAATCGGACCTTAACGAAAACCTAGTTCATGAAACCCAAGTTAACGAATCAAGGACAGAATGGACTTAAATTCTGGTGCGCGGCAATCTTTCACAAGCTCGTATAAGCTCATTTCTAATCCCGTAATCTGGACACCAGCGTCCCGCAATCGGCTGATGGCCAATTTCTTATTCAGTGCTGTTCGTGAACTAATGCAATCACCAACGACCTGAACCTTGTACCCAAGATCCAACAACCCCAATGCGGTTTGATAGACACATATGTGAGCCTCAATACCACACACCAACCACGTATCCACATCTTTAACTTGCACTGCCTCAACAAACTTGGGCTCGTTACACGCGTTGAACGTGAATTTCGGTATCGGCTTAACATCACTCAATAGGTCATTCAGCTCACTAACGGTTGCCCCCAACTTCTCTGGGTTCTGCTCCAAACTCACAATAGGAAGGCCTAAAACCTGCGCTCCCTCAATCAGCTTTCCACAGTTAGCAATCAGTGTCTCGCTCTCATCAACAAGGCGTGCGAGCTTGCCCTGAACATCCACAACCACCAAGCCTGTGTTTTGTTTCGTTAGCATGTTTACTCCTTGTTTTGGGCAGCCTGATTAATTACGCAATCTGATGTGTATGTTTTCTACTATGTAATGATTCAGCTTACAAAGCCATACAGTAATACATAAAAGACTACGGAATAATGGTCATCAACGGTCGAAAGGTCGCAAAACAAAAATAATTGATACTGACATGACATTAAAGAGTGAGTAAGAAAAATGAACAAGATAACGAAATCAGCATTAGCATTGGGTTTAATCAGCGCAGTTTCTCTTCCAGCTTTAGCAGCAGGCACTGACGGCGGTGCATACATTGGTGGCGGCCTTAGCGTGTACCAAGATTCTGATACAGATGGTCAAGGTAATCTAGATTCAGACGGCATGGGCTACAACTTATACGGCGGCTACCAATTCAACCGTATCGTAGGTGTGGAACTTGGCTACAACGATTACGCAGACTACAAAAAAGGCGCTGCAAAAATGTCTCCAGCGTCTATTTCTTTGTCAGCAAATCTTGGTTACACATTCGACAACACAATCCGCCCATTCGTATTGGCTGGTTTAAGCTCTGTTGATCTAAATGCAAACAAGAGTGCTGGTTACAATGATGATAGCGGTACGGGTTTCCATTTTGGTGTGGGCGTTGAATACTCACCAATCGAACATCTAACACTGCGCCTAATCTCACAAGCAGACGCTGTTAGTGTTGAGAACTACTACATTGGCAACAACAGTTCATTGAAAACTGAAGACAAAACACTTGCCTTCAACAGCATTAGCTTCGGTGGTTCATACAACTTCTAATGTGATTGAACCACAAAGAATAAGCTGAACATACTAATTCACTTTGCTGTTCCACCTTGTCATGAAGGTCACTCAGTAAAGTGAATTTTTTGTATCTACACGCCCTATCGCGTCATTTCACTTTAGCCAGTTTATCACTCACCATCACTTATTGAGCTTTATGCGTTGATATTAGAGCTTTCTTGGTAGCGAGACTAAAATAAAGGAATCAGAGACGCAGGAAAACAAAACCTATGAACCTTCCAAGCTTAAACATGTCGATAAACAAACTGCCCTTTGTGTTGGCTGTGTATTATCTGCTTGTCATCAATATCCCTCTCTCCCTAGAACTTCTTAGTATTGTTCAGGCATCAAAGTCTGAAAGTGTCGCGTTTCTTATATCCATCCCGATCTTCTTCCTTGCTGCCTTCAATTTTATCTTCCAAGTCTTTAATTGGCCGATATTTTCCAAGCCGTTTTTTATTTTGTTGCTGATAACCTCAACACTCGTCAGCTACAGCATGTTCAATTACGGCATCTATGTAGACTACGGGATGATAGAAAATGTATTCGAAACCAATAGTGGCGAAGCAGCAAGCTATGTAAGTGCCCACTCTATCTTGTGGTTATTCGCGATGGGGATTATCCCGTCACTGATCCTACTGTTTACCAAGCTTAAGCGAGAGTCATGGAAAGATTTCTTTGTCTGGAAGTCAATTGGGCTGATCTCTTCTTTGATCGTCATCGCCATTATTGCAGGGCTATTTTACAAAGATTACGTTTCGATTGGTCGCAATAACTCGCACATCAAAAAGATGATCATTCCAACCGAATATGTGGCATCAACGGTTAAATACGTCAATAACACCTACATTAAAGAGCCTATCCCTTACCAAGAGTTAGGGTTAGATGCGAAGCAAGCAGCACAAGACAAAGCGACAACCAAACCGACCTTACTGGTGTTTGTACTTGGTGAAACCGCGCGTGTGTACAACTACCAATATCATGGCTATGAGCGTGAAACCAATGCTCATACCAAACCTTACAACCCGATATTTTTCTCTGATGTTCAGTCGTGCGGCACCGCCACTGCGGTTTCTGTGCCGTGTATGTTCTCTAACATGAACCGCAGTAACTACGACCGCGACAAAGCTTACAACCAAGATAACGTGGTCGACATCATGAACCGCGCGGGCATTCACTCTATCTGGCGAGAGCATGATGGTGGAGACAAGGCCGTTGCACACCGAATCAAAGAGATGACACTCGTGGCCAAAGACAGTGACCCTTTGTGTAATAACGATGTGTGCTACGACACGGCGATGCTAGAGAACTTCGATCAAGATACTCAAGATCTTACGCAAAATAGCATCATCTTCTATCATATCGCCGGATCTCATGGCCCTACTTACTTTGAGCGCTATCCAGAAGAACATAAGAAATTCACGCCAGATTGCGCTCGCGCCGATATTGAAAACTGTACCAAAGAGGAAGTGGTTAACACCTACGACAACACCATCTTGTACACGGATTTCTTCCTATCACAGGCGATGCAAAAGCTTGAGAAACTCACTGACAAATACAATGTAGCGTTGATGTACGTATCCGATCACGGCGAGTCTCTGGGAGAAAATGGCGTCTACTTACACGGTATGCCTTACTCTTTAGCACCAAAGGAACAAACCCACGTCCCACTGATCTTTTGGATGTCGGATGGCTTCGCTGCCGAGAAAGGCATCAATGACACGTGCTTACGTAAAGCAGGAAAAGAGCAGAGCTTCTCACACGATAACCTGTTCGACTCTTTGCTTGGTTTAATGGACGTTCAAACCCAAGAATACCGAGAAAACCAAGACATCTTCGCACCGTGTCGTTAACTGCAACGCATTAGGCGCACATGCTTGATTTTAAGGGGACTCGTTTATGAGTCCCCTTTTTTGACCTACCTAAAACTGTCGTTTTTGTTCAATACCTACCTACAGTGTTCACCTACACTTGCTGGCATTGAAACGTGGCACATCAAGTAAAAGTACGATGTCTACCACGCACTTTACCGAATCGAAACAGCAGGAATACAAGCGATGTTAGACATCAAAAAAATTAAAACACTGAGCGACTTAAGTGAACTTAAAATGGCTTACTTTGCAGAATCAACCGCCCCACTCGATGGCATGTGGCACTTTGGCTTTGTGCCAATGTCAGACCATTACGGCTTTTACGAAAACGACATACTTGTGGGTTACTGCGTGTTAAATGGTGAAGGCTACTTACTTCAGTTTTACCTAGCACCAACCGCAAACGCGAACATTGCCGACTTGTTCACCTTAATCATCGAAAACAACAGCTCTGTGATTGGTGAAGTGAAAGGCGCATTCGTTAGCACCGCAGAGCCACAATACCTGTCGCTGTGTATGGACAATACTGAGTCATTCAAAGTGAATGCGATGATGTACCGCCAGAACCAAGAAAGCGACGCTAGCCGTCATTCAGGTCGTATTGAAGACATTAAAATGACGCTCGCGACGGAAGAGCAACTCGATAAGCTTGTGGAATTTGCTTCATCAGCGATTGGCGCACCGAAAGAGTGGCTAACTGGCTACTACAGCAATTTAATTGCTCGCCAAGAGCTGTGGGGTTACTGGGAAAATGAAAGCGTTCTTGCAACTGGAGAGTGCCGCAAGTTCGATGAGCACCAAACGCAGTTTGCAGACTTGGGCATGATTGTCGAACAAGCAGAACGTGGCAAAGGCTTAGCAACACGTGTGCTGAACTTTCTCACACAGCACGCCAACCGCCAAGGTTTGGAAGCGATGTGTTCAACAGAAGGTAGCAATATTGGCGCGCAGAAAGCGATTACTCGTGCTGGGTTATCATCGAAAAATCGAATCCTACAGTTCGATTTTGATTAGGGTTCTACTTTAACAAATTACTCACAGCCCAAGCGAAGCCAATTAAATTAAGCCCATATCCGTGACTCTATACATCCAGCGGTTATGGGCTCAGTTTTTGGTGGCTATCGATTGCAAAGACAAGACTATCTTCCTCAGCGATAGACACATATAGTTATTACAACGCTAACCTCAAATAGAATGTCGAATGATCAATTGGTTACAGTCTCCGAAATCCTCAGTTGTTGCCCAATACATCGATTGCTACTGGCTGATCGAGAAGACGCCCGACGCCCAAACCCATCAATTTCCTAAGCTTAACCCTGACCCTTCGGCGCATTTGATTCTGTCTCCAAACGACCAGCTTTATCACTACACGATAGAGCAACAGGTCGATCAAGGTGTTGGCTGTCATTTACTGCTGCCACACCATAAAGCGATTGAACTGGACCACTCAAAGCCGTTTGTTCATTTGGGCATCAAGTTCCATGTCGGAGCCTTGTACGCGTTGAATATTCCAGACTGCCCACACCCGAGCCTAGATCGCGTTAACCCTATCGATCTCGTTAGTTTATTAAGCAACCCAAATGCCGATGCCATGTCGCTAATAAACCTCGCTCAAACCGACTTTGAGGCCTGTTGTCAGCAATTGGATGAATTGCTGCTGTCTTGGTTATCGACAGGTAAAAAGGACAGGCACAGCGAACTCACCCGGAAGGTGTTAGAACTACTAGGTACAACACCCATTGCAGAGCTTGGCGACAAACTGTTTTGCTCGCAGCGCACCTTAGAAAGAAGCTTCAACAAGGTGACCGGACTAACGTTGAAACAGTGTCAGTCGATGAACAAACTCGAAGCTATGCTCGAATACCTTTATAAGCGAAATTTTGATGATATTGATTGGATAGATGTCGCCTATCAGTTTGGATTTAGCGACCAGCCACACCTGATTCGCTACCTTAAGAAAACCATTGGCCTAACGCCCAACACCTATGCCAAAGAAGGTGGCTTAACCATAGATGTGTATGGTGGAGTGAGATCGGAATAACTCATTTTTTATCTATAACGCACATTATTTCTACAGTGAATACTCTGTCTGTTGTGTCCCATTAGCCGCAAGTTTTATTGAGTTTGGAATTGCGACTCCATATACTGGAAACACCATCAGACGGAGGACAAAAATGAATAATAAAAACAAACATATAGTTTTAATTCATGGTCTATATATGCCTGCGTTGATCATGCAATATCTGGATAGAAACTTCAAAAAGCGCGGCTTTCAAACCCACAAGTTCGCTTACAACTCGCTGCGCTTCCCTTCTGCTGCTAAACGCCTCAATCGCTTCGTGAATGCACGCTTTGATGAGCACGATGAAGTCTACTTCTTTGGTCACTCACTCGGTGGCTTGCTGATTCGTCACTACTTTAAGTTTTACCAACCCGACTTTGCCGACACCTGCATCATTACGGCGGGGACTCCACACAATGGCGCGACTATCGCTAAAACGCTGTCGAATCATGGCCTCGGATTTATCTTTGGTTCGAGCAAGATGATCTTAAGTGATGGCTTGGGTGATTATGATATTGATGTGCCGATTGGCGTGATTACCGGCACCTACGACGCAGGTGTAGGTCGCATTGTATTGGGTAGAAACCCAGGAGATGGCACGGTTACACTTGAAGATGCGAGCCTGCGAGGCGCAACAGACACCTGCGCCCTCAAGCTCAATCACACAGCGCTTGTGTACTCTAAGGAAGTGGTTGCGTTATCTGCGCAATTTATCGAGCACAGAGCTTTCAAGAACGCTTCATAGATTTTGCGTAAGCTGTTTTCCGTTAGCTTTTGTACGTTAACTCTTGTATCTAGCTATGGCTTTCTTACTGCTGTCTTCTTACTTCAAATAGGTCAACTCAAACATAGGCCAATACAAAAATACCACTCTGCGATAAGAGTGGTATTCAAAGATTCATGACTGTAAATGCACGGCTTGTTATAAGCGATTTACTCGTGTTGGTAAGAACACCTCACCCAACATGCATCGCACCGAACCACCACCAATATCTTCAATCGTTTTCACGTTAAATGATAGCAGCTTACCGTGTGTCGCAAGTTGCGCGAGTTGAGCTGGAGAAAACGCATCGTAAGCCGATTGAGACATCGCAATCACCTTATCGCCATTCACCGTCTGCAGTTGCAGAATGTTGCCGCAGAATCGGTTCATCTGATCAATTGAGATAGAGATAACCTGCTTATCTTTAGCAAGCGACTTGACCACAAAACGGCGTTCAAATTCAGGAATCACTTCATCACAGATCACGCAGAAGTTATCGCCAATCGCCATCATCACATTGGTATGGTAAATCGGTTGGCCAGACGGTAATGCCGTTTGGAAAGAGACCACGCGAGAATAGCCAATGCGCTTTGCGTAATCTTCTAACACTTCACGGTCACAACGTTGAGAAAGCGCGGCATAGATGGTCTTGTTGATATGGTCGATAACCATCACGCCCGTGCTCTCTAGATAAGAACCCTGCGCGATGTAAGACTCTAGAGATTCACTGTGGTTAACAATGCGACCAGACGCTTCAAGTGCTTCAATAAGGGCATTTGGCTTCACTTCATTTTGACGGTTTTCACACGCCATAGGGAAGGTAAATAAGCTGCCGTCACCACAGGTGCTAAACCAGTTATTAGGGAATACCGCATCTGGGGTTTCCACACCAAGTTCTGGGTAATCAAACTCTACAACTTGCACACCTTCTTTACGCAACGAAGCGACCATCGCCTTAAATTCGGCCATGGTTTCTAATTTTACTTCAGCTTCGGTCAGATTAACTCTGTTCTGAAACTCATTATCTTGTGCCGTTTCTTCATTAAATTTAAATTCTTTTGGCGGCACCATAACAACGCAATTGGCGTTTTGAACATTAGTAATGTGAAGTGATTTTTTGTGTAGGTTTAACATCTCAACCGTCCCTATCTTTTATTTACCTCAGAATTGTAAACAACTTGTTACGACAAGATTCACTGAAAAGAATAATGATTTGAATATTTATCCCAAACAATTCCTGCAAAACTCAGTTTATTCGGTAATTTTTACTGCAAGATAACAGCACATCAGAAAGAACCAACAGTTTGCATATGAGATACATAATTTGCTGAATAAATATCCGAGCTTCATTCTCTAGCTTGCTGCGGGTTTAGGTTACAATTTAATCCATTTAGCGTTAGGATTATCACCGTTGCATAACAATCAATTACGTTTGAAATAAGCTTAACTTTTCCTGTCCGATTCAATCTAAAATACACGTCATGAAAGACACGCTTTGGACCTTTCCTTCGTCACTTAAAAAGAACTAACAACGAAAATCTATCTGATGAGGTCATACTGATAAGAACTCATTAGCACTTATAAAATTTCAAACCAAATTTATAAAAACAAGCTACACGACGATGCAGTTGCTAATAGATGCATTAGTTGTAAAGGGAAATCTATGTACAAAAAATTTGAAGGCTTTACTGAAGCCTTTCCAAAGGGAGAGCCGATACAACCTCCTACTGGAATACTGGCATTCTGCCGCCATTACACTCGAGGTTTTGAAAAACCTTTAATCTTGCTCGGCCTAATGAGCATGACCATCGCGATCATCGAAGTCGCGCTGTTCGGTTATATGGGCCAACTGGTTGATTGGCTATCAACCAGCAACCCAGAAACCTTCTTAGCAGATAACCAATCCACATTGATGGGGCTTGGTGTTCTGTTACTGGTCGTGATGCCGATCTTGATCAGTGTTTACTCGCTCTTGCTTCACCAAACCTTACTGGGCAACTACCCAATGTCTATTCGTTGGTTGGCGCACCGTTATCTTTTGAAGCAGAGCTTGTCGTTCTATCAAGATGATTTTGCCGGACGTGTTGCCACTAAAGTAATGCAAACATCGCTCGCAGTGCGTGAAACCGTAACTAAAATGGTCGATGTATTCGTCTACGTGACGGTTTACTTTACGGCGATGCTATTCATGCTAGCCGAATCGGATTGGCGCTTAATGGCTCCAATGTTAATTTGGCTATTCATTTACGTCGGTATCCAACTGCACTTTGTCCCTAAATTAAAAGATGTTTCTTCCGAACAAGCCGATGCGCGCTCGTTAATGACAGGTCGTATTGTCGATAGCTACACCAACATCGCGACGGTGAAACTGTTCTCACACAGTAAAAGAGAAACCGAATACGCCGAAGAAGGCATGGAAGGCTTCCTTGATACTGTGCACCGCCAAATGCGCTTGGTAACTGGCTTCAACATCTGTGTAGAGTTCGCTAACTATCTATTGGTGTTCAGCATTGCTGGTATCTCTATCTACCTATGGTTAGATAGCGCAATCACCGTGGGGGCAATTGCGATTGCAGTGAGCTTGGCTCTGCGTATTAACGGCATGTCGAAATGGATCATGTGGGAAATCGGTGGTCTGTTTGAAAACCTAGGCACTGTAATTGATGGCATTAAAACGCTGTCTAAGCCAATCGCTATCGAAGACAAGAAAGACGCCGAGCCACTTAAGGTTCCACAAGGCGGCATCAACTTCGACAACGTAAGCTTTAACTACGGCGAGAACAAGGGCGTGATCAACAACCTTAATCTCAACATTAAGCCGGGTGAAAAAGTGGGCTTAGTCGGCCGTTCAGGTGCGGGAAAGTCAACCTTGGTTAACCTGCTGCTGCGCTTCCATGATGTAGAAAGCGGTCGCATCCTGATTGACGATCAAGAGATCTCAACAGTGACGCAAGACTCGCTGCGCAGCAACATCGGTATGGTGACCCAAGATACCTCACTGCTGCACCGTTCAATCAAAGACAACATTCTTTACGGTCGTCCTGATGCATCAGATGAAGAAGTGTATGCCGCAACCAAACAGGCACACGCACATGAGTTTATCGAAACCCTAACCGACCCATTTGGCAACATTGGTTACGATGCTCAAGTGGGTGAACGTGGCGTTAAGCTTTCTGGTGGTCAGCGTCAACGTGTCGCTATCTCGCGTGTTCTTTTGAAAAATGCGCCACTATTGGTTCTGGATGAAGCGACGTCTGCACTCGATTCTGAGGTAGAAGCGGCAATCCAAGAGAGCTTGATTGAGCTAATGGAAGGCAAAACGGTTATCGCGATTGCGCACCGTCTGTCGACCATTGCTGCGATGGACCGCCTGATCGTGCTTGATGAGGGCAATATCGTCGAAGAAGGTACGCACCAAGAGCTAATTAACCAGAATGGTATCTACGCACAGCTTTGGAATCACCAGACTGGTGGCTTCATTGCGGATGATCTTGAGCAAGCAACGAACGCTTAATTTTTATGCTATTTTAAAAGTGCGGCGTAATTCACACCAATTTGTTAATTAACGGTAAATTACACGTAGCAGAATGTTATGTCGTAATTATATAATGACATTAACACCAAAGACGCCTCGCTTGCGCGTTCTGGAATAAGGCTAGACTTCGGGGGGAGGCTAGCCTTTCTTATGCCCCTAGATCAGCAATATTTCCCACCTGTTACGTAAACTTCATCGATCCTTTTGTTTTTTTCTTGGCGTTTTTTTCTTAAAATGCGCGCAGTATTCTTTCTAGAGATCAACCATGAACAAAAGTGTCTTAACTAACGTTATCGCGTTAGCGCTGCTTGCTGGCGGCTATGCGACAGCAAACCAATACTTGCTTTATGCAGGCCTATTCGCCTTTTCTGGTGCCATCACCAACTGGCTTGCGATTCACATGTTGTTCGAGAAAGTACCCGGCCTATACGGTTCAGGCGTTATTCCAGCACGCTTTGAAGAGTTCAAAGCAGCCATCAAGCAATTGATGATGGAACAATTCTTTACTGAAAGTAACATCGACCGCTTCCTAAGCAGCGAGATGTCTGGCGGCCAATCACTGAACCTAGAGCCTGTGATTAAGAAGATCGATTTTAACCCTGCATTCGATTCACTGGTTCACGTTATCGAGAACTCTCAATTTGGTGGCATGTTGGCAATGTTTGGCGGCACAGAAGCGCTAGAGCCAATGAAAGCGCCATTTGTTGAAAAGATGCAAGAATCTGTGATTGAAATCAGCAAGAGCGACTCAGTGAAGAATGCCATCAAAGAAGAGCTAGAATCTCCGGCGATGATGGACGAAATCAAAGAGAACATTGAAGCGATCATCGATCAACGTTTGAATGAACTGACACCAAAGCTTGTGAAAGAGATGGTTCAAACCATGATCAAGAAGCACCTTGGCTGGCTTGTGGTTTGGGGCGGTGTATTCGGTGGTGTGATTGGCTTAATCTCAGCGGCAATTACGCTGTAATCGGTTTACCAACACCACTTTATCCGATTGCCTTTCTCGGCACTCAACAAAAAATGGAAGCTCATTAGCTTCCATTTTTTATATCTAAACAAATACGCTTGAAGTAGAACCCGTGCCCTATTTTAAGGTTGCCAACAACTCAGGGTTAACACCAAAGCCCTTCTTGTGTTCCTCAATGACCACTTCACTGCGCGTCTGAATCACACCAGGTAGAGTACCCAGCTTGGTAGCCATAAACGCTTGGTATGCCTTCATGTCTTTCACTCGAACCTTGATCATGGTGTCGAAGTCTCCCGACAGCGAATAACACTCTTCCACCTCGGGCATCATCTCAACGGCTTGGGCAAACTTATCAAAAATCGAAAAGCTGGTCTGATCGAGACGAATGTGGATAAAGACTTGAACATCGAGTCCCAACTTTTCTGAACACAGCTCAGCATGGTAGCCCGTTATGTAGCCCTCTTTTTCCAATCGCTTGAGTCTATCAGAGCAAGGGGATGTCGTTAGGTTAACCTGCTTGGCCAACTCAACCACGGGTAAACGCCCTTTCATGTGCAGAATTCTTAGTATCTCTTTATCGATACGATCGAGTTGATGCTGAGACATAACATTCCTTAAACATTCTAAATTCCGCTCAGTATATTCCATACCAAGTGCAATCGAAGAAAACCTCGCTCACACATTTAAAAACTAAATACACGGATGACATTCACACCAAATATAAATACATACAAATAGATAAGAACCCTTATAAATCAAACTCTGGTTATTAACAAATTATTATAGAAATGACCCGATTAACAAATAAGTTGAGCCGGAAACGAAAGAAAGCATATAGGCCAAAGTGAATAATATAATTATCAAAGAGAAAGGATGACTCTATTATGAAAACGCAAGAACTCGCATATAAACCTTACGGTATTGGTTCATGGACACACGTAACGGTATCAAAAGATGTTGCTCAGGCACTAGCAAGTGAATACTCAAACTATGGATGGGAAGTGAAGATTGATGGCGACGCCATTGACGCTGAGCTAGCACTCAAAGCCGCATAGAAACGCAAAAACCTCCTAACACGGAGGTTTTTTGAATCAAGTTAGTAAGCACTTACTATGAGTTAGGCTAAGCCAACTTGGGGAACAGTACTTCCGGTTTCGCAACGGCAATTGCACGTGCGGCAGAAGTGCTGAGTTTCCATATCGTAGTACAGGTTTCCACTAAATAGCTTTGACGTCCATTGCATCATACGGCCAGACGCTGTCTCGGGCTCTGATTCACAACGTTTCATTATAGACTTATGTAGTGTTGTTTTTTTACATCCTTTGCAATAGAGATCAGGCATACCTTTGTCCTATAGGTCTTTAGTGGTTACTGACAATTGACACATCATGTCCAATTCGGTTCCACAATTCACCGAGCTAATGACAAAAGTGAGCGCCAAGTTCAAAAAATAGCCACTTTTCTATTTTATTTTTTGACATCAAACGCCATCAACAAGGCAGATCTTTCATTTCTCGATCAAGATCCTTCGCTGTCGATTTACATTGTAAAACCCCATAAAGACACCTCTTCAGCTCGATCCACCAGTAAACTTCCACGCAAAAAAAGCGGCACCTCCACAATGAAAGCACCGCTTTATAACGTCATTTCTGGTTCAATTTAACTCAAACTTAGAAGCCAAATTTACCGTTGTCATTTTTCCACTCTGAACGCGCAGGAATGGTTTCAATAGTGTCCCAGTGCTCCACAATCTTGCCATTATCAACACGGAATAGATCATAAAATGCTACGTGGTTATTCATAAACTGGCCTTCGCTGATCGACAGCACAAAGTTACCTTGGCCTAAGATCTTGTGGTTAGCGGTATAAACCATTGGCATTCCTGCTTCTGCTAACGCACCTAAAGCCTCGCCCAAACCGCTTAGACCATCGGCCACACCTGGGTTGTGCTGAAGGTAAGCGCTGTCTTCGTTATCGATGTACTGATTAATCTTCGACATGTCACCGCCAATCAAGATGTCTTTGACAAAGCCACCGACAAGCTGTTTATTTTGATCCGTTTTCTCGAGATCTACGACTTTAGTCGTACCGTCGAATTGAGTGCGACCACTTGCGTTTGGCTTAGCGATCTCTTGCAAGTTATCCCAGTGCTCAACAATCAGTCCATCTTCAAAACGGAATACATCGAAGCCGACTTTAGGGCCGAAGAAGTTGTATTCAGTGTGTGTTACTACGAAATCACCGTCTTGAAATGAGCGCTTAACTTGTGCCTTTGCAGAGCCTTCAGGCAGCATTTGCAATACTTCACCAAAACCAGCTAAGCCATCGCCGACCGCAAGATTATGTTGGATGTATTTCTCTGGGTTGATGTAGCTCACCGCTTTTGCATCGCCCGTTTCAATACTTGAAATGACCGCGACACCTTTCTCTTGAATAGACAGCTCCTGAGCAGCCACAGAACCGGTAACCACAGAAGCAGCGAGTACGCCAGCAGTTAGTAGTGTTGATTTGAATGTGTTGGTTATTGTTTTCATTATTAAGTCCTCTCGTTGGCTTGGAGACTATATTAGTCAACGAGAGAAGTTCACGGCAGAGTGTATTTAGGCAGAAAAATGGTAGATATCGAACCTTAACGTATCCATGTTCAATCGCAGCTATTCAGTAAGAGACGGCTTTGAGTATTTCTTTTGAAACTCACTCGGTGTCATTTGGGTATGATTTTTAAAGTATTTAACGAAATTACTCGCGTCTTCAAACCCAAAATCCAATGCCATCTTTTGTGAGGTAATGTTGCTCACCACCAACTGGCGCTTCATCTCTAACACAGTAAAAGAATCAATGATCTGCTTTGCTGTTAGCCCTGTTGCAACCTTGCACACCTGATTCAGTGTCTTGTAGGTGGTACTAATTTGATTGGCGTACCAGTTTGCATCACGAACGCGCAGGTAGTTGTTTTGAAGCAATTCGAAGTAGCGGGCAAACTTAATGTTCTGCTGCAAACTCAAGGCATCTTGCTTCACTTCTGGTCGTAGGCGATGAAGAATCAGCGCCAATGCCGAGAACAGATACATCACAATCAAGGGATCGGGTTCTGGTTGATTCAGTTCCAGTGTAATTTGTTGCAACAGGCTCTGCGTGCGATCTTGATGAAGTTCGTCTAATGGCAGTAATGCCGAGTGTGCCTTGTTCAAGTGGGTTGGTGTGTAGTTCGGCAGCTTCATATTAGCGTGAACGCTGTCGAGAAATGCTTGAGTAAAAATAACCGCCGTTCCTTGCGGCTTATTACTAAAATCAAAGGCGTGTACTTGCTCTCTTTGAATGAACAACACACTCCCTTGGCTGAAAGGATAGTCTTGGAAGTCGACCATGTGCGTACCAGAGCCTCGCTCAATAAACAGAATCAAGAAGAAGCTAACACGATGTGGCAATTGAGGATCGTGATTGATATTGCCATCAGAATAGAGCCGAGACAGTGGAATCAGCTCTAACTCAGCCTGTGCCGTTTTTTCATGATTAAATCCAACATTGGGGATCGCTTGTGGCACTTCGATATTCCTTTTCGCTTCCTACATCGCCATTTATCACTGTAATGTATCTCAACAGAAACTGATATGCTCTCAGTGCCAGAAACGTGAATCGAGAGCGTTCAGGAGTTAGAGGATGGTATCAACCTCAACCAAATTACGTGCTATACACCTTAACTAGGCGCGATTAGAATACGCGACTCCTTGATGTTTCTATTCATCTAAGACGACCAATGAGGTTGAACATGCTCACTGTCACTCAAATTGCCAAGGCCTACAATATCTCTCGCACCACCATCCTCTATTATGAACGTGCAGGGTTGCTTCTGCCTCACAGCCGTTCAGACAATGGTTACCGTTGGTATGGTGAAAAGGAACAGGCTCGTTTGGAGAGCATCATTTCCTACCGCTCTTTTGGTTTATCTATCCAAGAGATCACAGCGCTGCTTGATCGCAAAGACGATGTGAAACAAGAACAAACCTTAGTCAATCAATTCAATGCACTAGAGAAAGAAATTCAGAACCTTCGCCAACAACAAAAAGCGATTGTGATGCTGTTGGAACAACCAGAACTGTTAGAACAGAAACTGCTAACAAAAGACCGCTGGGTACGTGTGATGGAGAACGCTGGGTTCAATAAAGAAGACATGAAGAACTGGCACAAGCAGTTTGAGAAGATGGAGCCAACCGCTCACCAAGAGTTTTTGGAGTCTTTGAATATCGACCAAGAAGAGGTCAAGAGCATTCGGGAGTGGTCAAAAAAATAGAGCCACCGAAGTGACTCTATTACTTTTTGCAATTATTTTCACTGATGTTTTTTGCTAATTCACATCTGTTTTACAATGTAAATTAGTCTAGCTCAACAAGGTTCTTCTCGAACTCAGCGTGTTGCTTCTTAACTTCGTCTTCTGGCTCGCCAGTGATTAGGCTCACGATAACGATAGAAAGAGTCGATAAGATGATTCCAGGTACGATTTCGTAAACATCGAACCAACCACCCGTGAACTGCTTCCAAAGTACGATAGTCACACCACCAACCACGATACCCGCTAGAGCGCCGTTACGGTTCATACGAGACCAGTACAGGCTCAATACGATAGCTGGGCCAAACGCAGCACCAAAACCAGCCCATGCGTAAGATACAAGGCCAAGAACAGAACTGTCCGGCGTCATCGCTAGTACAAGTGCAACAAGAGAGATTAGGATAACCGCGAAGCGGCCTACACGAACAATCTCTTCTGACGTTGCGTCTTTCTTCAGAACTTGCTTGTACAGATCTTCTGCCATTGCAGATGAAGAAACAAGAAGTTGTGAATCCGCAGTACTCATGATTGCCGCTAGGATTGCAGCCAGTAAGATACCTGCAATTACCGGGTGGAACATCGCGTTCACGAGAAGCATGAAGATCTTCTCACCATCGTCTAACTTAGGCGCACCAGAGTTAGTTACGTAGATAAGACCAACCAGACCAACCAGCATTGCACCAACCATAGACAGTGCAGTCCATACCACCGCGATGCGACGCGCTGTTGTTAGGTCTTTATTGGTACGTGTTGCTTTAAAACGAGCAAGGATGTGTGGCTGACCGAAGTAACCTAGACCCCATGCCGCTAGCGAGATGATCGCGATAGCAGAAAGCGGCTCACCTTTCGCATCATTCCATAGCGTTAGTAGCTCTGGGTTGATGTTGTGTAGGTCAGTAGACAGTTGGCCAAGGCCACCGTTCATTGCTGCGATTGGTACAATCAATAGCGCAGCAGACATCAACAGACCTTGAACCAAGTCAGTCCAAGATACCGCAAGGAAACCACCAAACAGGGTGTACGAAACAACACATACTGTGCCGATAATTACCGCTGTTGTGTAATCTAGGCCAAATACAGTTTCAAACAATTTACCACCTGCTACCAAGCCTGAACTTGTGTAGAAAAGGAAGAATAAAAGGATAAAGAAAGCAGAAATTGTTTGGATCAGCTTAGAGTTATCATTGAAGCGACGAGATAGGAACTCAGGCAACGTCAGTGATTCAGTTGTAATACTGTAAGTACGCAGACGCTTAGCACTGATTAACCAGTTAGCCCAAGTACCCACAAGTAGGCCACCAGCAAGCCAGAATGCTTCAAAGCCAGCAGCGTAAGCGTAACCTGGTAGGCCAAGTAGCAACCAACCACTCATGTCTGATGCACCAGCAGAAAGTGCAGCAGGCCATGGACCTAACGAACGACCACCTAGGAAGTAGTCAGTTGAGTTAGATGTACGTTTGTAAGCAATAACACCGATTGCCAGCATCATAATTAGATACGCAATGAACGTCGTCGTTATTGCAAAACTGTTTTCTATCATTTGATAGTCCTCATTTTGTAGAAAGCCTTCCATGCCTAATTCAATGCAAAGCACTCACCGTAAAGGCAAGCAAGTGCATTGAGTTAGGTATTCAGGCTCCAAAGCACTATGAGTTAAATCCAAAGATGGAAAAAACCAAAAGTGTTTAGAGCCAGTATTACTGAAGGTTAGTGAGCTTCGCTTCCAAGTTCGAGCAAGGTCGCGTTACCGCCCACGGCTGTTATATTTATAGTTCGCGTACGCTCGGTAATGAAGCGCAGCGATAGGTGTGGATCGTTAGCAACATTCATTGCCGTTAGATCCGTTTCAGCTACTAAACCGACGATTGCACCGTCACGCTTAGCAAGTTGTAAATTGATAGCTTGAGCTGTTTGTGAGTTACCCACGTAACCCGCACTTCGTACATCGCAAGACAGCAGCTGTTGAGCAGCGTCATACGAGGCAACCTGTACTAGGTTGGTTGGTAGATTCGCTTGTTTCGCGGCGTCAGCAATTAAGGTGTTGAACTGCACGTCATCACTGCACAATTGAACGCTGTTACCAGCCAACAGTGCAGCAGTAATCATTGCCGTTGCTGTTTGCAGCGCTGGCACTTTCTCTTCGCAATCATCAACAATCACCAAAGCCACGCCACGACCTGCAGCATATAGCTCGTTGGTTTCGCCCGTAAGACCCGCCATAAGGTGATGTTCAGAAAGCAGTGCAGACGCTTGCTCTAGATGGTAAGTCGCGACTGCTGCCAAAGGCGCAGATTGACTTTCGATCTCTGATTTAAATGAAAGTACCTGAGCACTCTTATGATCAAAGTCGGTAAGATTCCATTGTTCCCACGCTAGCAAAGCATCAGAAAAACCTGTCACTTGATGAACCATGATACTGCTCCTTATGCCTTGTCTTGTGATTGAGAAAACTGAACATCAGTAAAGCGATATAGGTAGTGAGGACCACCCGCTTTAGGACCTGTACCTGACAAACCTTGACCACCAAATGGTTGCACACCAACAACAGCGCCTACTTGGTCACGGTTGATGTAGCAGTTACCCACTCGAACGTGTTTTTCTATCCAACGGTAAGTTGTTTCGTTACGGCTGTGGATGCCCATGGTTAAGCCAAAACCGGTTTGGTTAATTTGGTCTACGACTTGCGCTAACTCACTTGCCTTGAAGCGAACGATGTGTAGCACAGGGCCAAACTGTTCTTCTGTCAAACAGCTGATGTCATCAATTTCAAAAGCACTTGGTGGAACAAAGTCACCATGTTTACAATCAGAACCTAAAGAAAGTTGCGCCACCTTCTTCTGGGTATTAGTCATGTTTTCTAAGTGAGCCAACAACTTCTGTTTCGCATTTTGATCGATAACCGGACCAACATCCGTTTTATGAAGATGTGGGATACCAACACTCAGTTCGTCCATTGCACCGTGAATCAATCCAACCACGCGGTCTGCAATGTCTTCTTGGATGTAAAGCACACGCAGTGCAGAACAACGTTGGCCTGCAGAAGCAAACGCAGAACGAATCACATCACGAACCACTTGTTCAGGCAGTGCGGTACTGTCGACGATCATTGCGTTCTGACCACCCGTTTCCGCGATAAACGGAACAGGTTTAGCATTGCGACTTGCCAGTGACACGTTGATACGTTGCGCCGTTGGTGTTGAACCCGTAAAGGCAACACCTGCAATCGCATCATGGCTAGTTAACGCACTGCCGATCTCAGCACCACGACCTGGTAGTAACTGAATCGTGCCAGCAGGGAAGCCTGCTTCATTCATCAGTTCAACCGCACGAGCAGCAATTAAGCTTGTTTGCTCGGCAGGCTTCGCCACAACCGTGTTACCTGCAACCAAAGCTGCTGTAATTTGGCCAAGGAAGATAGCCAGAGGGAAGTTCCAAGGGCTGATACAAACGAACACGCCACGACCTTGTCGAGAAGCGATTCGTGTTTGGCCGTCAAAACCTTTTAGTTCGAAACCTTGTAGGTTGTCAGCTTGTTTTGCGTAGTAACGACAGAAGTCGACCGCTTCACGTACTTCATCAACACTATCGTGAATTGTCTTACCCGCTTCTTGATGACAAATCGCCACCAGCTCAGCCAGGTTGTCTTCCATCAGGTCAGCCAGCTTATTAAGTGCAGCCGCTTTGGTTTCAACCGAAGTTGCGTTCCAATCAGCGAATGCTGCGTCTGCGCCAGTGATCGCTGCGGAAACATGATCAAGGTTAGCGAAAGCCACCTTGCCCACATGAATACGACGATCGTAAGGTGCGGTTACTTGCTCAACGTTCTGATCAGCCTTGATCATGCTTTCGGCAAAAGATTCACCGTTGATCACAGGGCCAGCAGTCCATTGATTATTAAGGAATGTTTTTACCTGTGCTTCAAACTGATGCGCTTCACTCTCGATATCAATATTCACACCGTAAGAGTTTTTACGCTCAGGGAATACGGCCGGTGGCAAAGGAATCTTAGTGTTGTGCAATGTATCGAATGCCAGAAGCATATCGACAGGGTGTTGAGTCAGCTCTGCCACAGGGCAACGCGCGTCAACCAGACGGTGTACAAACGAGCTGTTTGCACCGTTTTCTAGCAAGCGACGTACTAGGTATGGCAGTAGGTCTTTATGGCTTCCAACAGGTGCGTAGATACGTACCGACTGTTGGTAAGCTTCCATTGCATGGTTGTAAAGAGAATCACCCATGCCGTGTAAGCGTTGGAATTCAAAGTCTTTATGGTCAGTCATTACTGCAATTGCAGAAACGGTGTGAGCATTATGGCTCGCAAACTGCGGGAAGATATTGCCACGAACACTTGGACTCAATAGGTAACGCGCACAAGCAAGGTAAGCTACGTCTGTCGCTTCTTTGCGTGTGTAAACTGGGTAATCAGTAAAGCCAGCTTGTTGTGACCATTTGATCTCGCTGTCCCAGTACGCGCCTTTCACCAAGCGAAGCGGGATTAAATCACCCTGCTCTTTTGCTAGACGGTTTAGCCATACTAGAACCGGAAGCGCACGTTTTGAGTAAGCTTGAATAACCAGACCAAATTTACCCCAACCTTTTACAAGGTCAGTGCGGTACAGTTTTTCGAATAGTTTAAGAGATAGCTCAAGGCGATCCGCTTCTTCAGCATCAATCGTAATCGCAACATCGAGCTCTACTGCTCGGCGCAATAGCTGCTCTAGCGTGTCGCAAAGTTCCGTCAATACACGTTCTTCATTCGCTACTTCGTAACGTGGATGAAGCGCAGAAAGCTTGATAGAAACAGACGGTGCAGGGCTCGATTTTGAAGATACGTATGTGTCTCGACCTACGGCTTCAATCGCCATTAGGTAATCTTTGAAGTATTTGTTTGCGTCTGCCGTGGTCAGTGCGGCTTCACCTAGCATGTCGTATGAGTAGGTAAAACCTTTGTCACGCATAGACTTACCGTTCTTTTGCGCTTCAGCAATGCTGCGGCCAAGAACGAATTGGTGACCCATCACCTTCATTGCTTGGTGCATCGCTTTGCGAATCACCGGCTCAGAAAGCTTGTTCACTAAACGGTTTACCGCTTGACCTGCACTCTGCTCGTTAGATGAAAGCCCAACCACCTTACCTGTTAGCATTAATCCCCAAGTGGATGCGTTAACAAACACTGAGTCAGAATTCTTTAGGTGAGATTTCCAATCCGCAACGCTGAGTTTGTCGCGAATCAGTGCATCAGCCGTTGCTGAATCAGGAATACGCATCAAGGCTTCCGCCAGACACATCAGCAAGATGCCCTCTTGAGTATCTAAGCTATATTCAAGCAACAGTGCATCGATCATCTGGATAGAAGTCTTATCCGCACGGATAGCTTCGATCAACGAGGTCGTTTTCTCTGAAATTTGCTGCTTTTCTGACTCAGAAGGGGTAGCTAGCGGCAGAAGTTGCTCTAGCCATTGGGTTTCATCCACCATATATAATGGTGAGATAAGCGTCCAAAGATCAGCAAGCGACTGCTCGTTGAATTCTGGCTTTAACACATCAGTAGCTGTAAACATGCGTTTTCCTTAATCTCACACCCGGAATTAGCCCGGGATCTCTACAATGGCTGCAGTGTATTTAGAGTATATAAGGATTACTTGTCAAAAACTCCGAGTTTTTTGCTAAAAACTCGCTTTATTAACAAAACAAACACAAGGTCACATATGAAACTTTAAAATAATATGCCGTTTTGTTTTTTTATTTAACAGAAATTTGCTTTTTGTATTGAGATGGTGACATGCCTTGAAGGCGAGAAAAGGTGTGAGTAAAGGAAGATTGACCGGAGAAACCAGCCAACTCAGCGACCTGACCAAGGCTAAGATTCCCTTGTTCAATAAGGCGTCGAGAGCGGTCGATACGCTTACCTAAAACATATTGGTGTGGGGTAATGCCCATTTGATCTTTGAAGAGCATGTGGAACTGGCTTTCACCCAAGAACACACTGCCCGCCAATTGCGCCACAGAGATTTTGTTTGCTAAATGTTGCTCGATATAGCGATCCAACGCTTCTAGATCGAAACGCGAATCTTTAATCGAGGTTTCAAATGCCGAGATGTGTCTCTGTAACAGCGCAACCACCGTGTCATTGCACGCGCGGCTCAATAACAAATCATCAGGGCTCGCCTGCATCTCCTGCACTAACATGTGAATAAGCTTTTGAATTTGCGCATCTAATTGGAAATAGATGTTGGATGATGCCAGTTGGTTTATCTTCTCTAACATCAAAGGGTCATCATCACTCGGCATTGGCATATTGAGCACCAAGATATCCGACTGACCCACGACTCCACCGAAAGCATGATCAGAGCTAGCGGTAACCACACAACCCTGTCCAGGCCCAACCAGATTGCCTTTACCACTGACTTCAAATTCCGCCTGACCTTTTAAACCTATCACCACCTGAGAATAGTGGTGTTCATGACAATCCATATGCGATGGCAGTGTAATGATCTCTGCAGGGCGAGGGCCAGTAAGGCCTAGCGGGGACAAGTCTAGATTTGGAAAAGGTAAAGGTTTTGGCATGACAGCAAAATATTCAGGTCGACATACTAAGAATAATACTCTGAAATCTTCATAAGATGAATTTGTAAATGATCATCCGAGCTATTTCCTACCCTAGAGGCATGATCATCATTACGATCCTCTTGATCATGCCTCCGGAAAGATGATCAAGAGTGCACAAACTACGGCCATTGTAAAACCAATCGTTCCGGTGAGTTTAGGGGGATTCATAAGCAGTCATCCGGAAATTTAACTGCGTCATGGGAGCACCTTCAACCGCAGCGAACTATCTAAGATTCCGAGTATTGCGAGAGCTATAAGCGTTCGATTACTTGCTGAAGTTTTAAAATATTTACTCTAGGTTCTCAATTCTCACATTGAGCGGCGTTTATAGGGGAATTCCCCCCTTATGCATAAGCACTCCTAGGAGTAGATTCATCGACAGAGTAGTAAGTCACTCTGGGTATCTAACTGATGCCTCGGTTTAATTTGCATGACCCTCGTGAATTAAACTGAAAATCTTCTACATGTCGACAAGGCATATCTTGTCTTTGGCCAGCCCCTCTTCAGGCTGGCTTTTTTTTGTCTGTTTATCACCCTTTTCGTTTATCTATCCCGCGTGATTGAAGCAGTTCGTCAGTAATCCGTTTAACTAATATTCAACCCCAATTTTTGGTGTCGATTTCGGTCTCTAATTACCATTGCAGCGCTATAATAAACTGATATCATCGTTATACTTATAATTACGAGATAAAACTTTGCCAGATCAACTCAACTCCATACATCATTCTTTGTTCAAACAACTTCCAGGCTGCTGGGGTTGTAAAGATACTGACTCGGTTTTTGTATACGCAAATCTCGCTTACAACCAATTAATTGGGTTGATGCCGGGTGAAAGTTGCACTGGCTTAACCGATTTCGATATGCCGAGCCAAACAACCGAATGTGCGAAAGACTTCAGGGCTCAAGACAAACATGTGATGGATACACGCAGTACCCTTAAGATCCTCGATATTCACCCTTATCCAGACGGACGCTGGCACGCCCATATCTTTACCAAAACCCCTTGGCTTGATGATGACGACAAGGTGCAAGGCACGATTTTTTATGGCCAAGAGCTTACCGACACCGCGATCTTAGAGGTTGGTCATTGGGTTTGTCAGGCCACCGGAACAAAAGGCAATCAGGCATCGCTTGCGGGGTCAGAGCCGCGTGTGTCTAAACTGAAAAAGCGGCTGACTTCGAGAGAATCAGAGGTGCTGTTCTTACTGCTTTTCGGTAAGAAACCTCAGTACATTGCGTTGACGTTGAATATTTCAATCAAGACCGTCGAAGGACATGTCGCAAGGTTGAAGCAGAAGTTCGATGCACGCAGTAAGAGCCAGTTAATAGAGTATGCATTAGATTCAGGATTAGGCTCAGTGATCCCCGAAACTCTGCTCAAAAAACAGATTTCTGTTGTTCTGCACAGTGACTGATTGACTGTTCAACTGAAAATGCAGACAAAAAAATGCCGTTGATTTCATAAGTCTAATCAACGGCATTTTTGGATCTATTAAGCAGCTAAGCGATCAAGCAGCCTAAGGCGCTAGGCGATCAATATCCCAGCTGTTGTCTTGGCGAGAGAACAAGAAACGGTCGTGCAAGCGGTGTTCACCACCCTGCCAAAACTCAATGCTATCCACACGCACACGGAAACCACCCCAGAAAGAAGGCACAGGAATCTCTCCTTTAGCAAACTTCTGTTTAAGCTCTAGATACTTACCTTCTAAAATCCCACGAGCTGAGATGCGGCTACTCTGCTTACTTGCAATCGCGGCTAATTGGCTCTCTTTTGGACGTGACGAGAAGTACTTCATATTTTCCATAGCGGTCAGCTTTTCAGCCGTGCCCGTAATATGAACTTGTCGCTCAAGTGGGTGCCAAGGGAAGTGCAAACTGATTTTGCTGTTGTGCTCAAGTTGGTGCGCTTTACGGCTACCTAAGTTGGTGTAAAAAACTAACCCGTCTTTATCAACATTCTTCAGCAGAACAATGCGTTGGAATGGTTGACCGTTTTCATCAACCGTAGCAACTGTCATGGCAGTAGGGTCCGTCAACTTAGCTTCAATGGCTTGCTCTAGCCATAGATTGAATTGCTCAATCGGGTCTGCGGCCAAGTCTTTACGTCTCAATCCACCCTTAGCGTATTCGCGACGAATATCTGTCAGTTCCATTTGGTTGCTCCTTTCAATTTTTTTGTGATTTTGCGCTGTAATCCTTTGAAACACAAGTCTAAGCCATGGTTTTGTCTCACAGAAGGTTCTCTGTGTTAACAAGATCTCGGTACTCTATCCATCATATTGATAATCTTTATACAAACCGATTACAAGCTGAGATCCGAGTGACTAAAATACGGCCTAACCTAATGACGCCCTTTGTTTTATTCTCATTGTTATTGGGAGCTGCAGGGCTGACCGCAACCCACTTTATGGCAGTGCAATTCCAAGAAAAAATCGTCACTCAGCAACTCGATGAAGTGGCTAATAAAGCCAATCTACAAATCGACTCTGAATTGGACAAATTCAAACAGATCCCAGATTTACTCAGTCATGACCCACGTCTGCTTTCTTATTTTGACTCATCACCACAAACAGACAAGATCTCCGCTGAGCAGCTCAATCAATTACTATTTGAATGGTCGAATCAAAGCCAAGCCGACACTATCTATATTCATGACCCGAGCGGTACTGTGGTCGCTTCCAGTAATTACCAAAATCCTCGCACCTTTGTAGGCGAGAACTTCTGGTTTCGTCCCTACTTTGCATCTGCCATTCAAGGCAAAAACACACAATATGTTGCCCTAGGCGCCCGCTCGAATGTCCGAGGTTATTTTTTATCTTCACCGCTGTATGTTGAGAATGACATTGTTGGCGTCATTACCGTTAAAGTGAGTTTAGAAAACCTCGAAAACATCATAACTAGCGACGACTTTGAGATCGTAGTACTCGACTCGAACCAAGTGGTGTTTCTTTCAAGCCAAGCACCTTGGCTTTATCATTCCTTGTTGCCATTAACTCAGCAACAGCAGACCGATATCGCACTTCAACGCCAATACGGTCAGAGCGAAATTTCGATCATTGAAGCCTTTCGCTCTTTCAACTCTAAACAAGAGGTTAATAGCGCCGAGCATCCTAACGATATTCAACCAAATAGAGTGCAAAAGGAGCTCACAGCTAACCAATTATTTAAACTCGGGGCTTTCAATCTCTACCCAGCAACCGTCAGTAACAATCATTACCAAGTGGTCGCACTAAAAGAGACCAAAGCTGAGCTTATTAAAGTCTTGCAGATCGATGCCATCTTCGTTGTGATTTACAGCTTGGTGATGCTCATCGCTTGGTCGTGGCGCCAGACTTATCTCGCGAAAGTGGCGTTGACCCGACTCAACCAAAACCTGGAGCAAACCGTTGATAAACGTACCCACTACTTGAAGCAATCCAATCAACAACTGCAGCAAACCATCTTTCAATACCAAGAGTCCCAGTTGAAGTTGAAACAGACAGAACAAGAGCTCACCCAAACTGCGAAACTAGCGGTACTAGGAGAGCTGTCAGCCAGCATTAACCACGAAATCAACCAACCGCTTGCTGCTCTTCGAACCTACAGTGAAAACAGCTTAAAGCTACTTGAAATGGAACGAACCGATTTGGTGAAAAGCAATCTGGAGAAAATGATTGGCCTCAATAACACCATTACCGACATCATCGCGCGTCTTAAAGTTTTCACTCGCAAGGTCACCAAGCAAGAACATCACGTGGCAAACCTGCATCAATCGATTAACAACGCGACCAGTATTCTGAGCGCAGTGATGATCAAGAGAGGCATCACGCTAAGGCTAAGCACAGTGCCAGACGACATTAACATTGCGATTCATCCAACCGAACTCGAGCAAGTATTGGTGAACCTGATTCACAACGCGACTCAGGCACTTCAGCAGCAAGCGCTTGAACAGAAAATCTTGCAGGAGCAACAAAATCTGGAAAACGTAGACCAA
This sequence comes from Vibrio cyclitrophicus, assembly GCA_023206055.1. Lineage (NCBI taxonomy): Bacteria > Pseudomonadati > Pseudomonadota > Gammaproteobacteria > Vibrionales > Vibrionaceae > Vibrio > Vibrio cyclitrophicus. The sequence continues at coordinate 1,408,823 of CP065367.1, forward strand.
CAGGTCAGCCCACAGATAGGCATCGAATGGCAACTGCATCATGACTCTTGTCAGTTGGTCATTTGGGATAACGGAATTGGCATACCCGATGACAAACTAGAACAGCTATTCGACCCATTTTTTACCACCAAACCGGAAGGCTTAGGGCTAGGGCTTTCAATATCGAAACGGATTATTGAAGCGTATCACGGCACGATCAGAGCGAACCAATTAGAGCCTTCAGGCATGGTATTCTCGCTAAACATCCCGTTATATAACCATAAGGGCTAACACGCCGTTGTTATCGTTGATTAGAAAACGAATCTCACATACTGCTAAGGACTCGACTTTTGCACTCTATGCCTAAACTCTATTTTGTCGACGATGAACCCGCCATCCGAGACTCCGTAGAACAAGCCATGCTCATTGAAGGCATCGATATTATCTGCTTCCCAAATGCCGTTGAAGCGCTTAAAAAAATAGACGTCGCACAAGCAGGTATCGTGATTACCGATATCCACATGCCTGTAATGGACGGCATTCAATTAACGCAAAAGTTGTTGGGCCAGAATCCCAACTTTCAAATCATCGTGCTGACTGGGCATGGTGATGTGCAAACAGCGGTATCTGCGATGAAAGCCGGCGCCTACGATTTTCTGGAAAAACCATTTGTGGTCGATGCCCTACTCACTGCCGTAAAAAAAGCCGCAGATAAACTCGCACTGGTTGAAGAGAACAACCTACTGCGTAAAGAGTTGGCAATGCAGAATCAGGTTGGCCCAAAACTGATTGGGCAATCACCATCGATGCAGGCATTACGCCGAGAATTGATCACCCTAGATACCAAAACCAACCCACTTCTATTATTTGTTGGTGATTTAGGGACGGGGAAAAGGGTCACAGCACAATACACCCATGATTTACACAGTCATCAAACCGCGGAGCTTTGCCCTGTCGCAGCGTTTAATTTGCCACGCAGTGACGAAGCGACATTCCATCAGTTTGTTTTGCAACTGTTCTTGAAGCATCAGGGTGGAACGATCTATATCCATGAAACAGAAGCGTTAACTTCGCAACAATGGCTATGGTTAGCCGCTCTAAAACCCACTCTACTTCGTGAAAACTCATGCAAGACCAATACAACTTGTATCATTGTCGCAACTACAGTAGTTCCTACTACAATTATAGGTGAACTGCGCCGATTTAATTTATTACCCTTGGCGCAAAGAACAGAAGATATTGGCTCCTTGTTCAAACACTTTGCTCGCGGCGCAGCAAGTCGCTATCAGCTACCGCCGCCCGTTATTACAGAAAAAGAGATTCAACGACTCATTGCAACGCATTGGACTGAGAACATTCGCCAGCTTCGCCAACATGCCGAACTCAGAGTGCTGACTCAAATTAAGCAACCGTCGCTCGACAGCGATACTAACGAGAAAAATGACGACAATGAACTCGATATGAGCATTGAAGAGCAGCAACAGTCGTTAAACCAACGTACCGATAGCTTTGAACAAATTATCTTGATTGAGGCGCTACATCGACACCAAGGTCGTTTAAAAGAAGTACAACATGAGCTTCAGGTGTCGCGAAAAACGTTGTATGACAAACTCAGAAAGCACCAACTCGATAAAACGGATTTCAAGAATCGATGAGTCTTAAAAAATATATAAATTCAAAGATTTAAAGGAACAAAATCTTAACATTTATCAGAAGTAAGAATACACTCAATAGGCTTGCACTTTTATTTAGCGAACAAGGACTGTTATGAGTCAGAAAAATTTCAGCAAATTGAACGAGACCGAGCTTGAGTATGTCGATGATAAAACAGCGGCACTGCTCCTCAACACGCCCACCAGTGCGCGTATTATGTTGTGGGTGATCGTTCTGTTTTTTATTGCTGCTATTGCATGGTCTGCTTGGGCAGAGATCGACAAAGTTACCGTTGGCCAAGGCAAAGTGATCCCTTCTTCTCAGATCCAAGTGGTGCAAAACCTTGAAGGTGGCTTGGTGAAAGAGATCTTGGTGAAAGAAGGCCAACGCGTTCAAAAAGGCCAACAACTACTGTTAATCGATGACACTCGATTCCGTTCTGACTTCCGCGAACGTGAACAACAAGTCGCGAACTTAACCGCCAACGTGTTAATGCTTTCCGCTTCCCTGACCAGTGTCATCATCGACGAAGAATTCTCTGAAAAGGAGTGGAAGAAAAGTGTCACTCTCGATTATGGCAAGCTTGCCTTTCCACCTAAGTTCTATGAACTTCAACCTCGACTGGTTAATCGTCAAAAAGCAGAATATCGTCAAGATCTCAACAATCTAAGAAACCAACTTTCCGTTTTTGATCAACAAGTTGAACAGAAACAACAAGATCTAGTTGAGATTAAAGCGCGTGTTCGTAACCTAAAACAGAGCTACCAGTTTGCTCGCCAAGAACTGGATATCACCAAACCCCTCGCCGATGAAGGGGTGGTACCACGAATTGAATTACTTAAACTGCAAAGACAAGTGAACGACACTCGCCGAGAAATGACCTCAAGCGAGCTCAAAGTCCCCCTTCTACGTTCTGCCATCAAAGAATCTATGCTCAGTCGTATTGATGCCGCACTGAACTTCCGTTCCGAACAACAAGAAAAACTCAATCAAGCACAAGACAAGCTCTCTGCAATGACCGAATCGGCCGTTGGCCTTGAAGACCGAGTAAACCGTACCGTGGTGGTTTCTCCCGTAACCGGCACCGTTAAAACACTCGGCATTAATACTGTTGGTGGCGTTATCCAACCGGGTATGGACATCGTTGAGATTGTACCGACTGAAGACTCTCTATTGGTCGAAGCGAAAATCGCCCCGCAAGATATCGCTTTCCTACGCCCAGAATTGACTGCCATCGTTAAATTCAGTGCCTATGACTTCACTAAATACGGTGGTCTCGAAGGCGTGCTTGAGCACATCAGTGCCGATACCACTCAAGATGAAGAAGGCAACAGCTTCTACATCGTGCGTGTGCGTACCGAAAAGCACAATTTTGGACAGAACGAAGAGCTGCCGATCATTCCAGGTATGACGGCCTCTGTCGATATCATCACGGGCAAAAGAACCGTGCTTGAGTACATGTTGAAGCCACTATTAAGCGCTCAAAACAACGCACTAAAAGAGTAAGGACGTTTGATGTTTGATAACGCCTTTCAATACACAGCAAATAGACAAGAGCAGAGGCTATGAAGTCTCGGATTTCGCTATTGCTGCTGGTCCTCGCCTCTTTTACCTCTGGGGCGCTCAACAAGAGCGACCAACGGTGGATAGATGCGGTAACCAAAACCTACGGCGATAGAGCCGGAAAGCGCGTGGCAACGTGGCGCTCAAATATGACGTCATACGACGGATTAAGTGAAAAAGAGAAGCTCAGGTCGGTGAACCAGTTCTTCAACCAGATGTACTTTGTCGATGACAACATACTGTGGGGAAAGAATGACTACTGGGCAACACCACTGGAATTTTTAGGCAGCAACGCCGGTGATTGTGAAGACTTCACTATCGCAAAATACTTCTCTTTGCTTGAACTGGGCGTCCCAGATAAGAAATTACGATTAGTGTACGTAAAAGCACTTGAGTTAAACCAGTTCCACATGGTGTTGGCGTACTACTCAACACCGAGTGCAGATCCATTAATTTTGGACAACTTAAAACCTGAAATTAAACGCGGTTCCAAACGCCCAGATCTACGACCAATTTACAGTTTCAACGGTAAAAACCTTTGGTTGATCAAGTCAGCAGCAGGCAGCGGCAAGTTAGCAGGAAAATCTTCAAGATTGAGCTTATGGAACGACTTACGTTCACGTGAGCGCTCTCTAAAATTAAACAAACCCATTATCAATTACGATGAGTAGGTACAATGACTTTATATAAACAGCTTGTGGTCGGGATGGTTGCAGTGTTCATACTGCTGATGACGTCAGTTTTTATGATCGAATTCAATACCACCCGTGGATACTTAGAGGAGCAGCAACGCTCTGAGGTAAGTAATACCATTAATACTGTTGGACTGGCTCTCGCCCCTTACCTAGAAGAAAAGGACAAGGTGGCAGTGGAGTCTGTTATCAACGCCCTGTTTGATGGCAGTTCTTACTCCGTCGTGCGATTAATATTTCTCGACAACGGTGAAGACATTCTCCGCTCATACCCTGTAAAGCCAACTGGAGTACCAGAGTGGTTTACCAACCTAAACCTGTTCGAGCCTGTTCATGACCGCCGTGTAATCACCAGTGGCTGGATGCAACTGGCTGAAGTAGAGATCGTAAGTCACCCAGGTCCTGCCTACGATCAACTTTGGCAAGCATTCATCCGCTTACTGAGTATCTTTGGCACGATCTTCTTACTCGGTTTGGTGTCTATCTCTTGGATCCTTAAGCGCGCTTTACGCCCTCTCACGTTGATCATTACAAAGATGGATCAGATCGCCAAGAATCAGTTTGGCGAACCACTGGCTCGTCCAAAGACAAAAGATCTGACCTTAGTTGTCGATGGTATCAACCACATGTCGACTCAAGTTGAGCTGGCATTTAAGAACCAAGCGAAAGAAGCTCAGAAGTTACGGGAAAGAGCATATATCGACCCTGTATCTCAGCTAGGTAACCGTGCTTACTACATGTCTCAGTTAACTCAATGGTTAGAAGAGTCGAGCTTGGGTGGTTTAGCGGTACTTAAAGCCGAGTTTATTAGTGAAGAGTACGATGAAAAAGGCTACCAAGAAGGTGATGCCTTGGTTCATCAACTGGCAGAACAGCTGCAAGCTTCAATCTCATCACCAGATATCACCATCGCTCGTATTTCTAGTGACGAGTTCGGTTTCATCATGCCAAACATTGATGAGAGCGAACTGAAACTTGTCGCAAGCAGCATCGTGAACTGTATCCAGAGCCTAGGTTCAGACCCAACAGGTATGGCGAACCCACACATTGCACTGGGTGTGACCTACAGCAACACGCGTAAAACCAGTACCGAAATCATGTCGTTGGTGGATAACGCACTTTCAAGTGCTAAAGCGAACCGCGAGCTTGCTTACGGCTACGTAACCGCTGACGACCACGGTGCGGTAATGGGTAAGCAGCAATGGCGTATGTTGGTTGAAGAAGCGATCATCAACGACCTAGTCACCTTCCGTTTGCAAGCTGCAAACAACGCCTTCGGTAAAACATACCACCAAGAGGTGTTCTCTGCGATTGAGAAAGACGGTGTGCGTTACGGTGCTAACCAATACCTATACGCGCTAGAGCAGCTTGAAATGAGCCACATTCTCGACCAATACGTTATCGAGAAAATGATAGAAAAGCTTAATGCAAAAGAAGTAACCAGCCCTGTCGCTATCAATATTTCACCAAGCAGTATTTCTCAACCAAGCTTCATCCGTTGGATCGGTAAGACGCTTGAACAAAATGCTTCAATCGCTCATCAGTTGCACTTTGAGATTCCAGAAAACTGCTTCATCAACGTTCCACACTACACAGCACTCTTGTGTAACACTATTCGCAACGCTGAAGCGGTGTTTGGTGTCGATAACTATGGGCGTAACTTCCAATCGTTGGATTACATTAACGAATACCGTCCAAGTTATGTGAAGCTAGATTACCTATTCACACATAACCTTGATGACGAAAAACAGAAATTCACCTTAACGTCGATCTCTAGAACCGCTCACAACCTAGGCGTAACCACCATTGCGTCTCGAATAGAAACACAGACTCAGCTAGATATCCTGTCTGATAACTACGTAGAAGTGTTCCAAGGCTTCATTGTTGATAAATAGTTGTAAGGGTTATATCACATGCAAGATCCACTATTGAACTCACTGATCTACGTTAGCCGGTATTACGGGTTAGCTAACTCGCCCGAAGCGTTGATCAATGGGCTACCACTATCCGATGGAAAGCTAACCCCTTTCCTATTCCCTCGTTCCGCTGAACGAGCGGGGTTAGTGGCGAAAGAAAACCGTTCCGACCTAGAAAGCATCCCTCACCTTATTCTGCCTGCGGTTTTACTGCTTAAACAAGGCGAGGCATGTGTTCTTAATAGTATCGATTTAGAAAAACAAGAAGCCGAGATCATCACTGCGGAAAGCGGAATGGTACCAATTGTCATTCCCGTCGATGAACTGAAAGAACAGTTTATTGGCCGCTACTTCTTGGTAAAGAAACAGTTCCGCTATGATGAACGTTCACCAGAGGTTCTAAAAACACGCAAAGGTCATTGGTTTTGGAGCACCATTTGGGAATCTAAAAACATTTACCGAGATGTGTTGATTGCCTCCATTCTGATCAACATATTCGCAATTGCCGCGCCCATGTTCACTCGCTTGGTTTACGACAAAGTCGTCCCTAACCTTGCATTTGAAACCTTATGGGTATTGGCGAGTGGTATCTTTGTCGTCTTCCTCTTCGATCTGTTGTTAAAGCTGATGCGAAGCTACTTCATTGACGTTGCCGGTAAGAAATCCGATATTCTCATTTCCTCTAAGCTGTTCAGTAAAGTGCTAGGTATTCGTATGGAAGCAAAACCAGCTTCGGTCGGTGCTTTCGCTAAAAACTTGCAAGAGTTCGAATCCATTCGAGAATTCTTTACCTCTGCAACCATTGGCTCGCTGATCGACTTACCCTTCGCACTGATGTTCTTAGCGCTAATTTGGTTAATGGCCGGAAACCTTGTGTTCGTTCCCATTGCTGGCGTGGTCGTTCTGATCATCTATGCATTATTAATCCAAGGTCCACTGCGCCGTGCTATTGAAGAAGGCTCTCGCCTTGCATCTCAAAAATACGCAAACTTGATCGAGAGTTTGGCTGGGTTAGAAACCGTTAAACTGTTCAGCGCGCAAAGCCAATTCCAATTCCGTTGGGAAGAAGCCGTTGCTCACATGGCGAATTGGAATATCAAAAGCCGACGCATCACAGACAGCATCCAAAACACCGCCGGCTTTGTTCAGCAAAGTACTAACGTAGGTATGATCATTTTTGGTGTGTACTTAATTGCGGAAGGTGAACTGACGATGGGTGGCTTGATCGCTGCGACCATGTTGAGTGGCCGAGCTATTGGTCCTCTTGTTCAGCTGTCGCTACTTTCGACTCGTTACAACCAAGCAAAATCATCGATGACGTTGATTGAGCAAGTCATGTCGATGCCGGATGAACAGGAAGAAGGTAAGCGCTACATCCACCGTCCGATTATTCAAGGTCATATCGCGCTAGATAAAGTGACGTTCCACTACCCTGATTCACCAGTCGCTTCTATCAGAGACTTAACGCTGCATATTAAACCTGGTGAAAAGGTGGCGATCATCGGCCGAATTGGTTCAGGTAAAACGACTCTAGAGCGCCTGATTATGGGCCTGTACAAGCCCACAGAAGGCCACGTACGCATTGATGACACCGATATGGAACAACTGCATCATGTCGACGTACGACGCAATATAGGCTGTGTGCCGCAAGACAGTAACCTGTTCTACGGTTCGGTAAGAGACAACATTACTTTAGGTCGCCCTTTGGTGGACGACCGTGATGTGATGGATGCAGCTAACCGTGCTGGCGTTACCGCGTTTACTCAGCAAGATCCGGCAGGTTTAGAACGCCAAGTGGGTGAAGGTGGTGCTTTGCTGTCTGGTGGTCAACGCCAGTCAATTGCCATTGCCAGAGCCTTCCTAGGCCGTCCGCCAGTGCTATTGATGGATGAACCGACCAGTGCTATGGATAACCGTTCAGAGATGCACATCAAGCACCAGCTTAACCAATTGCTTCCAAGCGAGACGTTAATTCTGATCACACACAAAACGTCGATGTTGGACATTGTCGATCGAGTGATTGTGATGGAGAAAGGCTGCATCATTGCCGACGGTCCTAAAGCACAGGTTCTTTCAGACCTCAAACAAGGTAAAGTAAGAGCGGTGAGCTAACTTAAAACACTGGCTCAAAACAGCAAAAATCATAGAAACCAAAAAGGGGGAGCATCAGCTCCCCTTTTTTTTTATTTTGTACCGTCCTAAATATGGTTGACACATTTCCAACATGAAATTGGAGAGTGTCATGAAAACAACAAGTAGACGTACTCAGCGAGATTATTCTCTTGCCTTTAAATTGTCAGTCGTAAGCCAAGTTGAAAAAGGCGAAATGACTTATAAGCAAGCTCAAGAACGTTATGGGATCCAAGGTCGCTCTACCGTTTTAGTTTGGCTTCGCAAACATGGTCAACTAGATTGGTCTAAAGGAATAGAACAATCGAGAGCGTTAGGAGCGACTATGTCAAACTCTTCCTCAACTCAAACCCCAGAGCAACGAATCAAAGAACTCGAGCAGCAATTAGAAGAGACTCAGCTCAAAGCTGAGTTCTTTGAAGCGGTTGTAAAAGTCATGGATCGAGATTTCGGAGTCCGAATCTCAAAGAAGCGCAAGGCCGAGTTATTAAGGAAAAAACGGTTAGAAAGTTGACCGTCACTAAAGCTTGTCACTTCATAGGTATTACACGACAAGCTTTCTACAAACGCTGTGTTGCAGAAATTCATCAGGCAAAGAAAGATGAATCCGTACTCGGTTTTGTGAAGGAGCAAAGGATGATGCACCCTCGTATAGGAACTCGTAAGCTCAAGTACTTACTTGCTCAGAACGATATTGAAATCGGGCGAGACCGCTTATTCTCTCTGCTGAGAATGAATCGATTATTAGTGCAGAATCGAAGGGCTTATCATCGAACCACCAACAGTAATCATCGCTTTTACTGCCATCCAAATCGAATCAAAGAAGGCTTAATACCGGAAAGACCAGAGCAATTATGGGTTGCCGATATTACTTATCTAGCAACGCGGTGTGGTAGTACTTATCTCAGTTTAGTGACGGACGCTTACTCAAGAAAAATCGTGGGCTATCACATAGGTAATGATATGAAAGCTCGCACGGTCAAGCTGGCCTTTTTTAACGCGTTGAAAGAGCGGAAGAATACAGGTGAGCTTGTCCATCACTCAGATCGAGGTGTTCAATATTGCTCTGTGGAATACCAAGAGTTGCATCGACAGTATGGTGTATCTTGCTCAATGACTGATGGCTATGACTGTTATCAGAATGCGTTGGCAGAGAGGATCAACGGAATATTGAAGATGGAGTATCTGTTGAATAAACCGAATGATTTAGATGAAGCAAAGAAAATGGTCGCCGAATCAGTAAAAATCTATAATGAATATAGGCCTCACACAGCTCTAAAATACAAAACGCCCGATGAAATACATCGAGCGTTTTAGTCAATCAAGTGTCAACCCATATCAGGACGGGTCATTTGTCAGTCTTGGCATTTAGGCCATGCATCGCTTTATCTTATCAAGACAAACTACAAAGCAATGTCTTCTTGTTCCATCTTAAACGAACACTGAATCTCATATTGGTTGAACGAGAAAACGCTTCCGCCGTGGGTTCGTTTGGTTGTCACCGTTTCATCACCAAATTGAATCGTCACTCGGGTATACACTTTTTCGTGCGCCTCAACAATGCACTCGGCGAGGTTGGTTTCAAACTCCGCCTCTAGCGTATCTAATTGTGATTTGGTGTTTTCAATAGCGAAGTTGTTCTTTTCTCGTTGTTGTTCTATCTCCAACGCTTGCTCTTCGCTTCTCTCTGCTTTCGGGCGCTTCTTAAATTCTAACTCTTGGCGAATCACACCCATGGTTTGCTCTTGAGTGTGTTTATAAGTTTCCTTCAACTCCGCTATCTTTTGTCGGTAGCCATTGTAGCGTGCAAAACCATGTACCTTGGTTGCAGTGTCTCCCTCAACACCTAAGAAGACGCATTCTACTTTTCCGCCGACTTTGGCTTCACCACCGCTGAGCGTGCCATGCTTTTTCAAACTATCCATTACGACAAGATTGTTTCCACAGCGAATGTCGTTACTCATGCTATGCACGCCAAGTCGAATGTCACCGGCGGTTTGCAGTTCTGCATTCTGAGCGTAGCTCGCAGTAATTGAACCTTTACTGAATACCTTACAGCTTTTCGCCTCACCCTCTTTGGTGGTGTGGCCGATAATACCTTTCGCGACTTTAATGTCACCTTGAGCCTGCACTTCGGCCGATTCAATAAAACCACCCACCGTAATACTGCCAGTCGCTTTCACAATCATCCCCGGCTCGATGTTGCCAGAGACAAAAACATTACCTTTGAATTTAACGTGCCCAGTTGAGACATCAACGTTGCTTACACATAAGGCGTCATCTACTTCAATGGTTCGGTCTTTAATGATGGGCAATCCCGGGTATGAGGCGAGTAATAAATTTGGATCTTCAGGAGAGATGTAGGTGCCCTTTCCAGGCTTAATTAAACTATCTTGTCCTGGAAGCGGTGGGATAATTCGGCCTTGGACGGTAAAGCCAGCGATGCCTTTGGTTGCTGGAGTACGTTTCATTAAGTGATCATTTTGACCAACAGTGATGGTTTGTCCCAAGTCTCGCATATCAATCTTGCCTTCGTCTTTGCTGCGAGGCTTCAAGACTTGGCGTGTAATATCTTCAACCAAAGCGGCAAACTTAGCATCTTTACCTTTTATTGGTTGTGTCCCTTTAGCGACGGGCTGAGTAAACTTTTCGCCAGGCTTAAGTTTACTACTCATCATCAGAACCTTTCTGAGCGCTAACTTATTTATTCCTTTTGTTATTTGAGCTTGAGATAAACACTGGATGATGTCGCTGCCACGCAGTGGGTGTCCATTATGTGGACCAGTGACCACGAGACTCGCCAACATCTCATCATCAGACAGTTCGACCGCAACACTGGCATTTCGAACTTCGGCAATCAAGATTCCTTCATAAGCTTCACCCTTACCTTCTTTAGCAAGAGTAACGAAACGCAAAACCTCTTCTTCGAAAAGAAAATAGTTTGATGCATTCAAAGCTTCCAAGGTTGGTGGCAGCGTCTTGTTATCAAAGCTTGCATCAACCACAGTCCCGGTTGGCAGACATGCCATTACTTGTTGCTTGTCTTCCGACAATGTAACGATGTTATCCCACATTCGAATTGAGTATCCCTAATGACTCAGTTGTTATTCAGTCTATATAATTCATTCTGCGCTGAGTATCACATTATTAGAATAATCAGCGTCACATCACTTACTTTCGATTCTGCAAACATGACTCATAAATAAGACTCACACATTTTATCATCTGCTTCGCCTTTACAAATACATAGATGATTTTTTCAATATATTTCGTGCGATTGAATGTTGATTCGATGTTAGGACAAATTAGTACTTTAAAAGATCAAAGACTGTCGTGGAGAGAGATAATAGAAGTGATAAAGCTGATAATCAGGGAGAAAACAGATATCGATATGGAGCTTCAGTTTACAGTGTAAATCCAAGATTCTAATTTACACTGTAAATCTAATTTGTAGCGGTCGGTCTATTTTAATGATGGCCTGTCTATTTACACTGTAAATTTGTTAGCAAAGCATCGATATCTTTACGAAACTGAATCTCTGCTTGTTTTCGACCAACAAGATTAAACTGTTCGATACAAGTCCCCCATTCTTTCTGCTGCACGACCTTTGCGATGAGTAAGTCAGAAATACCTATGTCTCGATCATTACTGAATAGAATCAAGTTCAATACAGTGAAGCTAATCGCATCATAACTGTTTCCACCGCTCACGTAATTTCTAACTAACTGAGCTTCAAACTCGCTAACCGTTTGAACACTCTTTGGCAGCAGTGCTCGCACCATATCGGTTTCAAGTGAAACCAAAGAACCTGAAACAAGAAAACAGTAGCTGCGCTCGAAGTGATTTTGAACTTGGTTTATCCAGCTTTGAGAGTTTGAATTAAGCGCCTTAACCATCAGAACCGAGTGACAGCCACTTGCCTGGTCGCGCTGGTGGCCTATGTGCACAGCCTCGAATTCGCTACCACGCCAAAAAGAAATCAATTCGCTGGTCGCGCCAAAGCTTGTCGCTAAATAATCTGCTTGGCCAGTTTGCTTTGATAACTGCCCCAACATCCAACGGCCAATACCCAAACCTTGATGACGCGTTGAAACAGCAATGCGCATAACTCGAAGGCAACGACTGGTCGCCGCCTGAGTACAGCCAAATTGGTTAGCCAGTAATACAGGAGCAAGATGACCTTGAGGCCTACGTTTCCCAAGTTGAATTTGAGCAATCAACTCGCTATCCAAACCACCCTCTTCCGTTACCAACATACAACCTAAGCATTCGTCTTTATGCCAAGCTCCATACAAACGGATTGCTGGATTGTTGAGAAACTGCATTAAGTCATTTGGCGATGTCTGATAGTGCGCGTCCACAAGAAGAGAGAAACATTGTTGTAGCTGCGCAGGATTAGCCAAGCATTCTACTTTTGATAACTCGACCAAGTTTAATTGGTTGATTACTTCACCGGAACAGCCATCGAGTTCACGAACCGCCAATTCACTGAGTGATGCGTCATTACCAAGTAAAAAGCAATCAAACAACCAAGCCTCTAGCGGATCGTTGTTATTCCAACGAATCGGTTGTTCGAGCTTAATTCCTTTCCACCCCGGACGATGCTCAGAAAGCCAAGACTCAAACTTAATACCGAACCCTCGTCCGCTGCCTTCGTAGCCGTGTACCGTGGTTGAAAAAACCATACGGTGATAGATATCGACCATGGATTTGAGCATTGGAATGGGAATTGCAGCCGCTTCATCAACTAATAACAAATCGCAATCTGGCTTGGATTTAAGTAAATCATCTGGTGCGACAAATCTTAGGCTACCGCCTTGATGAAAAATGTGAGTAGCATTGATAACTTCACAAGGTTGTAAACGCTGCCTTGCGTGAGCAAATACCGGCTCAACCGCTTTAACAGAAGGTGCGGTAACAATGATATTAAGCCCGTGCCGTTCAACCAAAAGATCCGCTGCTGCGATACCTAAGGTCGAGCTTTTTCCACGGCCTCTGTCTGCCTTAAGAATCAAAGGACGCTTTCGATGTCCAGAGACGACTTTCTTAACTAACTCAATTGCTGTCTTTTGTTGTTCAAATCTATCAAAACAAGTAGGTTGGGTTAATTCATCAGGCAAAGAATTACGAGTATAGAGTTGTGTTAGCTGTTCATCGTCTTGTGAAACAGAAAACAGTTTGGCGAAGTTGGACGCTAACCAACGTTTTCCAAAAGTAGAATTCAAACCCTCTTCAGATTTATCTGATTTGGGCGGGATAACCAACAACAAACCGCCACCGACTAACGCCCCCAGTGCCGCACTAAAACTGTTGGCATCAAACTGCTCTCTAAAATCACAAACAAGAAGTTGGCATTCTCGACCTAAGAGTTGTTGTCCCTTTTTAACCGGAACATGTATTACCGATTGAAAAGGTGAACCACCAATCTGGAAAATTTTTTGTGCTGAAGAGACATCAAGAAAACTTTGAATCGTGGCGTCTTGCCAATCACTATCACCAGAAAAGGCAACACCGTAACGGTGCTGGTTATGCTCTGCAGTTTGGGAAAGAGTATTTAGAAAGGTGTTTGTTGGGTTCGTCATAATTAGCGTCCAGATTCATCTAAACACAGTTTATCACAGCCAAATAAAAAGCCGCATAAAGCGGCTTTAGAGTCATTCGATAGTTTGAAAACTTAATCGAGTTTTGATTGAACGAAGTTTAAGATTTCTTGCATCGTCGCATCATCCACTTTTTTAAGATTCAAAGCTAGGTTTGAACCTTTACGGCTATAAGACGCACGACCTTTGATAAGCTCAACTTTTGGAGAACCTTTCTTCGCTGGCGCAGGAGCCATTTCAAGAATCCAACCTTCCAAAGTTTCGGTCACGTCTTTCGTTAAACGCGTTACACCTTGCGCTTCACTACGCTGCCATACAAAACCTTCAGAAGCATCACACTTAGTCAGTAATGTTTGTTGTTGCTCGCTAGTAAGGCCACCAAATTGTTTGTGTAGCTTAACGATGGTTGGACGACCAAGGTCGCTAACATTTGGGTAAGCTTGTAGCAATTCAAGTGGTAAAGCGGCCGCTTTCAATGCACCACTCACCAAAGCTTCACTGCACTGGAACATTTTTGCTAGTGCTTTCTGGTCTTCAGCTTCGCCTTTATCCAGTTTCGCTTGCATCTCTTTACCCTTCTCATAAAGAGAAAGTGGCTTATGAGCGTTAGCAACGTCTGATAGGAACTTAGCATGTTCGCCGTTAATGTTTTCCGCTACGTAAATTAGGAACTCTTTGTCCGCTAAAATACATGACATACGACGACGGCTACCATCAAGAACTTCAATCTTGCCGTCTTTATTCTTACGGCCGACCGCTGGATATTGCTGACCGCGTTCTTTTAACGTAGTCAGAACATCAGAAAGAGCGTGTTCATTTAAGAAAGATTGCTCACGAGCATTATCTTCAAAAACAACCGTTCGAGTTGCAACATCAGCCGCAGGAATTCGAACCAATTCAAATGAAACCAGCTCTTCACCCGCAACAGAAAGCTCAATCACTTGAGCCTGTTCTTTTGCTGCCGTTTGCGCTTCTTGTGGTGTTGCTACGCGGCGTTTATTTGCTTTACCAAATAGCTTTGCATTTAAGTCAGATGTTTTAATTGCCATTTTTGTTATCCCTGATTAAGTGAAGGCCAGTTGCTATGTAATACTCGCTCTAATTCTAGAGCACTTTTTTGTACCGCGTCTTGAGCTACCGCTAGGGTTTTCTTACCGCCCTCAAAGTCGCTAACCGTCAGGTCGAAAACCGTGCTGTAAGTATCTGCACAAGTTTCAAAAGCACGGCTTCTTGGAATGGTTGCCATCATTACTTGGTCATTCAACAGGTAGTTCATCTCAGTTAATACTGATACCTGCTTCTTGTTATCGTCTTCAAACATGGTTGGCATCAGGCGAACAAACTCAAGCCCTTTCCAATCATCTGGGAACATCTCGTACACGGTTGGTAAGTGTTGGAAGAAGTTAACCGTTGAAGCCCAGTCCAAACGCTTTGCAGCACATGGGATCAGAAGTGCGTTCGATGCGTACATCGCGTTCCACACTAGCGGGTCAACGTGCGGACCGGTATCAATCATAATCACATCAAAATCATCGGCGATTTTGTCGATAAGCTTCTCTTTAAGAAGACGAACAATATCAAGAGACTGATCTTGAGACAGGCTTTGCCACGCTTCAGCGTTAAACATCGCGTCTTCTGGGAACGCCGAAATCGTCTTTAGATTCGGATATTGTGTTGGCAATAGTACGTTCTTGCGAAGGAATTCAAGGTCAACATCTTGGCCTTCAGGCACGTTGTCCAACATAATATCGACAGCTGAATAGATGCTGTCGTGCTCTGCACCACTGATTTGTGGGTTTAAGAACAGACGCAAAGAACCTTGTGGATCCAAATCAATCAAGCAGATACGGTAGCGCTTATCTAAATTCAGAGACAAACAAGCCGCTAGATGAACCGCTGTCATTGATTTACCCGTACCACCCTTTTGGTTCTGTACGTTGATAACCCATGGTTTGTTATCGACATGCTGCTTACGTTGGTGGAACTTTGGCACTTCAGCCGCGTCCATCAGCATGTGAGCTTCGGTCAATGAAATCGAGTAATGATTGGCGTTGTTCTTTGTAAACTGATGACCATCCGCTTCAAGCTTGTTGATTGCCTCATCCAATTTTCGACGAGTTAAGCCTGAACGAGTCTCCATCATAGCTTTAGACATTGGAGGGAAATGCTCATCACTTCGCTCTTCCAGAATAATCTCAATTCGGTCAGCCTGAACTTGTTGAGTTTGTTCGGCCAGCTGATAGAGCTTATCAATCGTTTGTTCTCTTTTCATTGCCAGTTTCCGTAATGATTAACTAAGTACAAATTGTACAGCGATTAACAACAAACACAACAAAAACATGAACATACATTTATGAGTAAAATCACATAAAATAGACTGTATTTTTACAGTTTGATGAAACAACGACTAAGACGAACACAAAAATGACCTTTTTTGTCATGTATAACCGTTCTATTTCTGCCTTACATTTAAAATGTTACAGCATCACTTATTTACAATGTAAATAGAATTCCAACGATAAACCTTCGGAACGATTGAAACACAAGCATAGATTACGGTTCGTGTGATTTGCATTCGAAATTGACAGATTTTCAACCAACAAAGAGTAAAACCTAAAAAATAGCTTGGTAGATAAAAAAAAACGAAGATGAGACGTGACTAAACAAAAGAGAACTGAGCCTCAACCGGAAGAATGATCATGGGATAAATAACTCGTAAGAAAATTGATAAGTCCATATTATGAAGCATGATCAAGGTGTAAACTCATCAATATTGATCCGCATGAATGCTCGTTCGAAATGATCAACTTCCGGAAAAATGATCAAGTAAATATCGTTCCGGAAGCATATAAATTTAGACCTAACTTACGGACAAATGCTTTTGCAATGGGGATTCAAGCTCTATAAGGCCTCATTAGTTAGAAATTCAATCGACACAGAATGGAAATGCAGAAACATGACAATTTCATGATCATGCTTCCTAATTAGCACCCGCTAGCGCTAAATACATCAAAGCAATCCATTTTCAGCGAATAAAGACCAAATTTTGCACTCTATAGGGTAGGAAAGATAAAAAAGTACGCTCTCTTGATCATTGTTCCGAAAGGTTGGCCACCAAATATGCCCACACTGACAAGTCAAAAGCGAATTAGAAACCGATGCTTGATTCCGGTCTGTGGATAAGCTGTATAAGTATAATGATCATGCTTTCGAGTCAGTAATGATCATGCTTACAACGACTTAATGATCATCGTTCTGATGTTCTGTGATCATGCTTTCTCAAGTTTAATGATCATAGTTTCGGTACCTTTATGATCATGCTTTCCAAGTTGGTTTTTTTTAATACTTTAGATTCAACAACTTAAAAGAAAGCTTACGTCCAGATCATTAGATCACTTAATCATTTAAGATCATATTAATCAAAAAGATCAGTTATTTAAAAGCCAATAAATTCTCTTTATTTATGATCATTCTTTCTTTATCATTCAGGAACTATAGTGAAATTACGGTTAGTGTGATACGGATCAAAAATGAAACCAGAAGAGAAATTGTTAATTAAGGCACGAAGCCACAAAGATGGTCATTTATTTGAGGTATCTGAAACAGCCGTTGAATGGATAGAGCAATATCAACACTTCAAAGGTGTCACCAAAAGCATAGTTGAACTTCTTAACCTAATTTCACTTCGTGGGTTTAGCAGCAAAGATGGGTACGTTTCTACCACTGAGATTATTGAATCAACTGATGGTCAAGTTACTCGTGCAGCCTTACAACAAAGGCTGAGAGCAGCCGTCAATATTGGGTTGTTCAAACAAATCCCCGTTCGCTTTGAAGAAGGCCTTGCTGGTAAAACCATGTTGCATCGCTTTGTGAACCCAAACCAATTGATATCGGTACTGGGTGCCACCAGTTTAGTGACCGAAAGCGTAAAGCAAAATGAAAAGCAAAAGCGCTCTAAAGCCTTAGCTCAAACTAAAGTAAATAAGCGTTTACTGAATGAACATGGACTGAATACCCCACCGACGATGAAAGATGAGGCGGATCAATTCATTGTTTCGCCAACCAATTGGGCGGGGATTATTGATCAAGCGTTAGCGCCACCTAGAACTCGCAAGAGCTACCAGAAATCCATGGTTTCGATCTCTGGCACTCGTGCTGTGATCGAAACTCGATCTTCTAAAAATATTATGACTGTTGACGATCTGATGACGCTATTCGCGTTATTCACACTCACCGTTCAATATCATGATCATCACCAAGATGATTACCATCTAGACGCGAAACACACGCCGAACAAAACACCACTCTACATCACGGACATTTTGTCTTTGCGTGGCAAGAAAGACAGTGGCCCTGCACGTGATTCGATCCGCGACAGTATTGATCGTATCGAATTCACGGATTTCCAACTGCACGAGCTTACAGGCCGTTGGCTTAGTGAGAACATGCCAGAAGGCTTTAAGAGTGATCGTTTTCGATTCTTAGCTAGAACCATTACCGCATCGGAAGAAGCGCCTACAGAGGGCTCTGACGGCGAAATTCGCATTAAACCGAACCTATACATCCTAGTTTGGGAACCTTCGTTCTACGAAGAGCTGCTGACGCGTGATTATTTCTTCCTATTTCCGCCAGAAATCCTGAAGCAACATACCTTGGTCTTCCAGATGTATTCGTACTTCAGAAGCCGCATGGCACGTCGCCATTCAGATTGCATGTTGCTCAGTGAGCTCAACCAGAAATTGGCGCGTAACATCGATTGGCGTCGTTTCTCTATGGATCTGATCCGCGAGCTCAGAAAGCTAGGTGAAGTCGGGGAGCAAGAAGATACCTTCCTAGTTAATCTTTGGGGTTATCACTTAACGATCACCGCGTTGATCGAAAAAGGCAAAACGGCTGATTATCAGGTAGATATCAAATGTAATGTGGAAGAAGTACTACGTTACTCAAGAGCACGTACCACCAACGCAGGCAAGCGTAATATGGCACCAACGCTGCCGAACCCGCTTCGTAACGAAATGGTGTCTAAGCAGAAGCTGGAAGAGCTGTCTGAGATTATCGACGGTGAGTTTGAGCCAATTCAGCGCAAAGCACCTTCGCCACGAGGCAAATTGGGACGTCGAGTTAAGCAGCGTAAACACTCTGTTGAGATCAACGCTGACGAGATCATGATTACTCTCTCTAAATATACCTCTGCAGAGGCTCTAGAACGCAGTATAACGGCTTTGTCTGCTATGACAGGGCACTCACATGCCTCTATCAAAGAAGAGTGCTCAGAGCTCATTGAGAAGCTTGATTGGTTGAGAGTAGGGGAGGACGTTATCCCATACGAGACACTGAGTCGCTTGATTGAGCTTTACAACGACCGTGATAGCACCAGCAATCGACATTTATCCATTGAGCGTTTGATCTCTGGTTTAGCTGTGCGTCGCAAAGTGTGTAAACAGGTTCACGAAGGTCACCTTGACGAAAATGTGTTCCTTGCGCTCGATGAAATGGCGATTGGCCATTAGTTATTTCCGATAGCGATAAGCCTGTTTTATAGTCGCTGAATGAATAGTTTTGAACACATTAGTTGCTGATTAAAATCGCACCTAACGCTGACAAAGCGATGACAATATAACGCATCTAGTTGATTATCATTTATCCCGAATAGACAACCTTTGTCCTTTCTTATGATTAATAGATTGGCTCATATTTTGTTACATCATACTGAATAGATTTTTGCGAGTTCCTAAGGGACTCGCTTTTTTTTGCCTGAAATTCAGAGAATCATTAAAATTCAATGGCTTAAATAATTAAATGCCGAAGCATGATCAAGGCTAGATCATGCTTTCCATGGATCTAACTTTAATGATATTCTGATTTGATGTTTGATCGAGAAGGGCTTGATCAGTGGAGATGATGTTGAATGCTACCTTGATCATCGTTTCGGGGATGGGTTGCCATAAAATGTACATGCGATTCGATCAATTTCTCTGATTCTGCTTGCCAATGTGGTTCTTGCTGTTGGCTCGTAAACTCCAAAGCCAATACACACAAATGTTGTAGCCGTTGTGTGCACCACTCTTGCAAGCCTGCTTCTGATTTTGGGTTACATGACACGGCTTGCAGCTTGCTGTAGGCAAACATCAGGTATTGATACGCCTTTTCTTGATGATGTGAGTTTTGGTCTGAATTTCGGTAGAAAGTAAAGATACGCAGGCACCCGTCTAACCAACATGCGATGCCTTTGCTTTGTTCATCCGTGATCAAAGGCCCCCAGAGTGCATCTGGAGGCGTTAAGATCAAAGGTTCCAACCGTTCCACTTGATCATGCTTTCGGTCTTTGTACCAATCTCCGATTCGCTCTAACCAAGTGTCTAGTTCATTCATGCAACGTTATCCCACTGTTTTACAAAGTGATTATCAGAGACTTGCTTAATTTCATGCTGTATTTCGCTGCTCTGCTCTCGAATACGATCTGCGTCTATGGAATAGTTTGGCTCATTTTTTACGAGTTCGCCAAATGGTAGATCGGGATCGGCAGAGATCAACAGCTTGGTATATGGGTGCTGCGGATTGGTTAAGATCGACTGAGTTGATCCCCATTCAACGATCTGTCCTTTGTACATCACCGCGGTCTCTTCTGCGATGTAATGAGCGGTAGCAAGGTCGTGAGTAATGTATAAGAAGCCTATCCCAAGCTCTTTCTTCATTTTTTGCATGAGATTGAGTACGCCAAGTCGAATTGAAACATCCAGCATCGAGGTCGGTTCATCGGCAAGAATGACTTCAGCCCCAACCGCAAGCGCTCTGGCTAGGTTAACCCGCTGTCTTTGGCCTCCACTGAGCTCGTGAGGGTATTTCGCGAGCGTTTCGACGGGTAACTCCACCAGCGTTAATAACTCTTTGAGGCGCTCTGTGAAAGCCTGTTTAGTCGCTACCTGCTTATGGATCTTAAGTGGGCGTGTTAAATGGTGCTCAATGGTATGAGTGGGATTCAATGAGCCGAATGGGTCTTGAAATATCATTTGAACACGGCTGCGATAATCCAAAATATCTTTACGGCTTTTCAGCGTAGAGATGTCTCTGCCTTTGAACAGTATCTCTCCCTCTGTCGCTGGGTGAACCTTGGTCATCAATCGTGCGCAGGTGCTCTTCCCGCAGCCAGATTCGCCAACCAGTGCCAGTGTTTTGCCTGCATGTAAGTCAAAACTCACTCCATGCAGTGCTCTAAACATCTCTTCTTTGCCAAATCCACCACCAACAGTGAACTCTTTAACGAGGTTTTTTACTTGAAAAATAGGTTGTGACATAGAGCTCTCCTAGCACGCCGTCGCGTGAGCATGTTCATGAATATTAGGGAAAGAACTCCATAGTTTTTGGGTGTAGGAGTGTTGTGGGTTGTTACGAATTTCATGGGCTTTGTTGACCTCAACTATCTTGCCGTGGCGCATGATGGCAATGCGATCACACAGCTGGCTCATCAGTGCGAGGTCATGGGTAATGAAGAGTATCGAGAAGCCAAACTCCTCTCTGAGTTGGTGTATCTGCTGCAATATCTCGCGTTGCACAACCACATCCAGTGCCGTAGTTGGTTCGTCCATAATGATCAGCTTCGGGTTGAGGGCCAGAGCAATGGCAATCACCAAACGCTGACGCATGCCGCCACTGAACTGATGCGGGTATTCTGTTAGGCGGTGGCGTGGAATATTCACAAGGTCAAGGAGCTTCTCGGCGCGATCTTTAGCCTGTTCGTTGGTCATGCCTTTGTGGTGGCGTAATACATCAGCAAACTGCTCTTCGATGGTTAATACTGGGTTGAGTGAATTCATCGCGCTTTGGAACACCATAGCAATCTCGCTCCAGCGCAATGTATTCAAGTGGCTGTCTGATAAGCTCAGCAGATCTTGCCCACCAAACAATATCTGGCCTCCGGATATGAACGCTGGCGGCTTATGCAGGCGGTTAATGGCAAATGCGATGGTGCTTTTGCCACAACCTGATTCTCCGGCTAAGCCGAAAATCTCGCCTCGGCCTATGCTAAAACTAACGGATTTGACCGCATTGAAATCACCGTCATCGGTGATGTAGTCGACACATAGATTCTTCACTTCGAGAAGTGGTTTATCTGAATTTTTCACAGACATGATAAGTACCCAATTATGATATTGATAACCATTATCATTAACATGCATTGGATTTAGTGGAAGCGACGAGCACGAAAAGGATGAAGTGCCTCGAAATTTAAATTGGGTTATTTCACGAATTTTCAGTAGAAAAGAAGCATTGAAAGCGGGGAAAATGAGAGTTGGATCAAACCACATTTCTTATGGGGAATCTTCTAAATGTAATTGCAGAAAATGGCTTTGGCAAAGTTTAAATGAGGCATTTATTAATTAGCTTTGTGAAGCGTCGGAATCATCACATTTCAGTACAGAATTTCTTAACAAGCGAAAAAGCATTTGCTACAGATTACCTGTCCATTACATGGTGCTTTTCGGAGGAAAACATGTCCATTAATTCTATCAACCATGATGAAATGACAAATATTGCAAACAAGTGGGATGCTGAAGAAGAAGTATCTTTCAAACCAGAAAAGAAAATGAAGTCTGCTGAAGCTCGTCGTCGTATCGAGACTCTAAGAGAAATTAGAGAAAGCGGTTTGAGTCTGGAAGAAGCGAGGGAGCTAGGTCTTATTCACTAATAATTCCCATTGCATTTAGAAGGGTGGCACAACGCCACCCTTTGATTTATAAATACTTTTTCATAATTCTTATCTTGATTAAATCAGCCCTTTGTTTCTTTAGCTCGCTGTTCCGCTTAACCTATCCCTTTTTGACATTACGCTTTGTAGATGAAAAACACGCACATGGCATACTCTTGAACCAAGTTGTTTGACAGTAATATTCAGCGCCACTAATTTTAAAGTTAACGCAAAAATATGCGATGTCGTTGGTAAGGAGAAGGTTATGTCTAATTCTGTGGCTCAAGCTAAAGAAGTGCTGTTTTACGAACCCGAAGATCCGAATGGATACCTGTCAAATTTTGCGGCTTGTCCTATCAAGGTGGGTGATCAAGTTTGGGCAACCAGCGAGCATTATTACCAAGCAATGAAGTTTATCTCCGAAGCGCTACGCAATACTATTTTGGAAGCCAGTACACCTGCTGAAGCGTTCTCTTTAAGTCGTGACTATGAAGACCAAGTTCGCGAAGATTGGTATGACATTCGTGTTGAAGTGATGCAGTTTATTGTGACTGAGAAGTTCAGACAGAATCCACAGTTTGCGCTGTTTCTTACCAACACTGGAGATTCGATGATCAAAGAACATTCGCATAAAGACCATTTCTGGGGCGATGGCGGCGATGGAACTGGCGAGAACCATTTAGGTAAGATTCTGATGGCAGTGCGTCAACAGCTTCTCACTCAGCAACAGCATTTAATTGCGTCGCATTGACTCGTCGATTCAGATAGCGGGCATATTTATGGTTGCTTGTCCCTACAGACGTATTTAAAAGGCCGTCCTGCTATTCAATATTTAGCAGGACGGCCTTTTAGGTTTTAGAGAGTTAGGCATCAACGATAGTTAAAGTGTGTTACCAAGCTATTCGTTACAAGCTATCCGTTGCTAAGTTCGACGTTACGCTGGTGTTACAAGTAACTCTGTACGATGTCGTCGAGTTGTCCATCGTCTTTCATTTGGTCTAGGCGTTGGTTGATGAAGCTTTGCAGCTTAGGATCCATCTCAGGGTCAAACGCTAAATGGATAGGATAGTTATTGATTACAGAACCAAACTCTTGCATCTGGTAATCATCAATATTCAGTTTTTGCTCGTTTAGGTTGTATTTGATTCGAGATTCCATTTCCACAAACACGGTGTCACCGGGGGCACGGTTCAGGACTCGAAATGCAGCCGTGTAATCTTTTACTCGAATCTCGTTGAGCTTGCCCTGTTGGATATAAGGTTCCAAGTTCGGATACTCAAACCCCACCAGCAATACTACTGCTTTCCCGTCTAGATCATTGATTGTATTGAACTCAAATGGCTTTTTACCACTACTCAGCAACACGTGTTTTACATTGTAAATCGGGTCTTCAGATAGGTTCACAGATTGGATGTTTCCCCAACTAGGGCTTCCATAGGTAACCCAGTTTGGGTTTTCTCTCGCATCGAGCTTGTCGATCATTCGATTAAAAGGGTAGGTGTGATAGTTGATTTCATATTGGCTGTCATCAAACACGGCTTCCACAATATCTGAAACGATTCCTCTGTGAGATGACCCGTCAGTTTCGATCTGAAAAGGTTGCGCTTGGCTCGCAATAATGTAGTAGTGAAGAGGTTCGCTTGCAAAAGCATAACTGCTTGAAAACAAACTGACTATGGATGCAAAGATAAGATGTTTTTTCATAACCTTCCCTAGTTATTTGATGAATGACTACTATTATACTAGTTGAGTAATTGTAGTTTGCTAGGATAACAATAATGGTAATTTTTGTATGGTGACAAAAGGAAAACGCTATATTGGACTCTCCCGACAGTTGATCGGGGTAATCATCGCAATCAGCACCTTATTTACAGTTATAGTGACAGGTCTAGGGTTGTATGTGGAGTACCAAAGTCGAGTTTCTTTTATCAGCTCTCAGGTCGAACAGGTTAAGGCCGGTTATCTGTCCGGTTTAACGTCCAGCTTGTGGGTCGAAGACCGTGCTCAGCTTTTTGTTCAAGCAGAGGGCATCTTTCGTTTGCCGTCTGTGAGTTACCTCTTGATTGAAAGTCCCGATGAAAAAATTCTAGAGTTAGGACAAAAGACTGAAGGCCGATCTTATTCCCAGTCTTGGGAAATGGTACATCAGATGGGGGGCACCGATTTCCCGTTAGCGACGCTCACGGTGCAATCTGATTTAAGTATGATTCTTAATGATTTTGAAGAACGAGTGTTACTGTTGCTCGCCTTTGAAGCCGTCAAAATATTCTTGTTGTCTTTGGTATGTTTAACAATCGTCTATCGTCTCGTGGTGAAACGCTTAATGATCATGTCTTCTCAGATCAATCTGCAGCAGGTCGAAGATAATAAACCGCGCTTTTTAATACCCACCGATTCTGATTACAAAGATGAGATCTCGACACTAGAGAGCAGTTATAACCAGTCCATTGAACGTATTCGTCAACAATACCAAGAACTGGAAAAAGCTAAAGATGTTGCAGAGATTGCTAACCGCAATAAAAGTGAATTCCTTGCCAATATGAGCCACGAAATTCGTACCCCAATGAACGGGATTATCGGGTTGTCGTCTCTCCTTTCTGAAATGGACATGCCGAAAGAGCAAAAAGAGTATATCAACATGCTCAATACCTCTTCGCTTACGCTGCTCGACTTAATTAATGACATTCTCGACTACTCGAAGATCGAAGCGGGACGACTAGAGCTTCAGCAAGAGCCGATGAAAATGATGGGCATTGCGGCCGATGTTGAATCGACCTTCCGAGTGAAAGCTGAACAGAAAGGGCTTCGATTCCAATTAGCGATAGATCCTAAGATTCCAACCATGGTGATTGGCGACGCTACTCAACTTAGACAAGTTCTAAACAACTTAGTAGGTAACGCCATCAAATTTACCGAGCATGGGCACGTCACACTCTCTCTTCGTTTGGATGGTGTGATTGAGCCTGAGCAAAAGCTCAGAGTCAAATTTGAGGTTGTCGATAGTGGTATCGGTATTGCGGAAGACAAACAGAAATCGGTATTCGATAAGTTTCAACAAGCGGACGGTAGTACCACGCGTATTTACGGAGGCACAGGGCTTGGTCTCACGATATGCGAGAAGATCGTGACATTGATGGGCAGCAAGCTTGAACTAACCAGTGTCGAAGGCAAGGGCAGTACATTCTATTTCACTGCTGATTTTGATCCGTGTTTAGAAGTGGACGAACGCAATATCGATTTCAATAAGGTTTCGGTTCTGCTAGTGGATGACAGCCAACTGAACATGCGTATAACGTCTGCACAGCTTCAATCTTTTGGCGTTAAGTCTGAGTGCTGTGAAACGGCAAACCAAGCGTTAGAGCTGGTTTCAGAGTCTGTGGCCAAGTCATCGCCATACGACCTCGTGCTGATAGATAAAGTGATGCCGTCCGTTGATGGCTTTCAACTGGCGAGAAGCTTAGTTGAACGCTTTGGTAACGAATGTCCTAAGTTAGTGATGATCTCAGCTGATCCTAGAAAGCAAGATGAAGCTCGCGCCAAACAAGTGGGTTTTGTTGCCTACATTGCACGCCCTTATCAAGATAATCAGCTTAAATGGACCATCAGTGAGGTGCTCGCGAGAGCCGCTGATACTGCCGTCTTTACCTATCCGAACAGGGGAGAGGTCGCGTTTAAAGACACTGAACTCGTTCCGTTAACCAAACCTGCAGCGGTTGTACAAGAAACACTTACTGGCTCTGATAACGCCACACAAGCTGATAAACAAGCGCCTATTCAAGCAGAGTCAAAACCTATCGCGGTTGCAGGAGAATTTAGTGGTACGGTACTGGTCGTTGAAGACTCTCGAGTAAACCAACAAGTCGCAAAAATGATGCTCAAGAAGCTTGGCTTTGAGGTTGATATTGCCGACAACGGTGAAATTGGTGTCGAGAAATTTCAGGCCAACGAATACGAGATGATCTTTATGGACTGTCAGATGCCAGTTCTCGATGGTTTCGAGGCAACCAAGCAGATCCGAGCCCTTGAAGAGGGTTCTTCAAAACACATTCCAATCGTTGCTCTGACGGCCAACGTCGTGCAGCGAGACAAGCATTTGTGCTTCGATGTAGGCATGGATGAGTTTTTACCCAAGCCTGTTAACCAAGGGAAACTGAGAGAGATTGTTGCCAGTTTCTTATCGAAAGAGACTGAATCGGGCAAGGAGCATGAGCAAAAAATAGTTTAGTTGAGTATTTCTAAGCTTACTTTCTTTAAAAGAGTGGTGAGGTGAGTGAGACATCGTCTTTTATGCCGTTGGTTTTGTTTTAAGTATCGTGTGAAATAAAATGGCAAAGGTGGTCTGAAAAGACCACCTTTTTTGTTTGTGTAGATTTGAACCTAGTCTCTGTCTGTTTAAACTTAGTCTCTGTCGATCGCAAACGGCGACCATGCTTGACGAGTCGGCATCACTTCAACGCGGTTGATGTTGATGTGATCAGGCAGCGTTGCGATATAAAACATCTGCTCGGCGATATCCTCTGCTGACAACGGTGTGGTGCCTTGGTAAAGATTGTCTGAAGCCGTTTGGTTGCCTTTGGTTCTTACTAGAGTAAATTCCGTTTCTGCGATGCCTGGGGAGAGGTCAGTCACTCGTACCCCTGTGCCTTGTAGGTCGCAACGTAGGTTGTAACTAAACTGTTTTACAAACGCTTTGCTTGCGCCATACACATGGCTTCCTGGATACGGCCATTGCCCAGCAATTGAGCCTACGTTGATGATTGAGCTGCCCGCACCGCTTTCAATTAACTTCGGAAGCAGAGCATGCGTGACATTGACTAATCCAGTGACATTGGTGTCGATCATAGTGTGCCAATCTTTTAAGTCCACATCAGGTGCGCCTTCCGGTGCCAAGGCTAAGCCTGCATTGTTAACCAGCGCTGTAATCGACGAAAACTCAGAGGGTAGCGAATCAACTGCTTTTTTTACGGCGTCTGCGTCTCGAACGTCGAGTTGAATCACATGTACAGGCACCGTCAATTCTTCCTTTAGGTCGAGTAGCCTTTCGATTCGACGGCCAGACAACACTAACGACCAGTTATCTTCTGCAAAACGTTTTGCCGCCGCTTTGCCGAAACCTGAGGTTGCCCCCGTAATGAACGCTATCTTATCCATAAATACATCCTTCTAATTTGAAATTAACATAAGTAGTGCCATGCCGATCAAAATCGGCGCGGTCGTTGTTTTTGCCGACAAGTTCGGTACTGATAGATAAAGCTTTTGCCCCAGTACATTGCCAATCAAAGCTGCCGGTAATAGCCATAAACCTGTGATGAACGATCCTTGGTTAAATGCGCCAATCCACATGAAGCCGATCAGTGAAATCGCTGAACTCAACAGAAAAAATACAATCGCGGTGGATCTCTGTTCACTGGTTTTAATGGTTAGATTCATCAAATACGTCACTAATGGCGGCCCACCTGAAGAGGCGGTGGTCATGCTAAACCCCGAAATTGCTCCCGCCCAAAACGCGTGTCGTTGGTGTAACCAAGTGAGGCGTAAGTCCAAAATAATCAGCGTACCAGCGACCAAAGACATCATCGCGATAAAGGCCTTCAAACCTGATTCCGATATCACGCTAATGAAATACAGCGAGAAAGGCACTGCAACCAACATACCTATACACAGCGGCGCAATAAGCCGGATATTAATGGTGGTTTTACTTCGCTTGAGCAGAGGAAAGGTACTTAAAAAATCCAACAGGATAGCGATGGTTACGGCTTGCAATGGTGAAACAATAAAGCTGAGAGAGAGTGCTGCGATAATCGCAAACCCAAACCCGGAATAACCTCGAATTACTCCAGCAAACAGAATCATTGTCATCGCCAACCCCATTTCCACTCTTGCTCACCTCTTTGCTTTTGATATTGCTGCTGCGTTAATTAGCGTTCGATGAGACTTGTCTCGTCTGCCTTTCAATCTATTCACACCTAAGAATTTTGAATAGAGCCAGATCGACGATTGGATTGGGTCAGGCTGTTGTTTGGATCGGGGACGAGATTTGAGCTGATTCACTGGCCCAAGATTTTGTTGAAACTGACACTATGAGCTTCGCCCTGTTTGGGACGAAGATTATTGCATCCGATAGCGCAACCTTTTCAATCTCGTGCTTCGCGTCTTTTATTCTCGAAGACGAGTCAAGCTCGAGCGGTTGTGAATCTAGTGTTGTTTATGGAGACGATGAAATGGAAGTATCAACAGAACAGCTTGTAAACCAAGATATTATCGACCTCGACAAGAGCGTATTTCATTCTTGGTCGATTCAAGAAGCGGCTGAGCCTATCGCCATTGCTGGTGGGCAAGGGTGCAAAATGTGGGACTACGAAGGTAAAGAGTACCTTGATTTTAGTAGCCAACTGGTTAACACCAACATTGGTCATCAGCATCCACAAGTGATTAAAGCGATTAAAGATCAGGCTGATTCATTGGTGACCGTTGCCCCTGCGACAGCAAACCTCACTCGTGGTTTGGCCGCTAAACGTATTTTGTCTAAAGCACCAAGCACGTTTAAGAAGGTGTTCTTTACCAACGCAGGCGCAGATGCCAACGAAAATGCAATTCGTATGGCAAGACAGTTCACAGGACGCGATAAGGTGCTTTCTGCTTATCGCTCTTACCACGGAAATACCGGTACAGCGATTGCGGCGACGGGCGATTTTCGCCGTATTCCAAACGAGTATAGCCGTGGGCACGTTCACTTCTTCAATCCATTTCTCTATCGAAGCGAGTTCAACGCGGCGACTGAGGCAGAAGAGAGTGAACGTGCCCTGCAGCATTTAGAGCGAGTGATTGAATGCGAAGGGCCAACGGCGATTGCGGCTATTATTCTAGAGACCATTCCGGGAACAGCGGGCTTCCTCATTCCGCCAAAAGATTACCTTATTGGTGTGCGTGAGCTTGCAACTAAATACGGCATTCAATTGATCTTTGATGAAGTCATGGTCGGTTTTGGTCGAACGGGTAAGTGGTTTGCGTTTGAGCACTTTAATGTCGTGCCGGATCTTATTACTTTCGCGAAAGGGGTTAACTCGGGTTATGTTCCAGCTGGTGGTGTGGTGGTCAGCGAACCGATCGTTGAGTACTTTAAGTCGAACTTCTTTATGGGTGGCTTAACGTATTCTGGTCACCCTCTAGCGATGGCTTCGATCGTTGCAACGCTCGATGTGATGGAGCAAGAGGGCATTGTTACGCATGCTGATAATGTCGGAAACAGCGTTCTTGGGCCGCTTCTGCTTAGTCTTCAAGAGCTGCATCCTATGATTGGTGATGTGCGTGGTAAAGGGATGTTCTGGGCGCTTGAATTGGTCGAAGATCGAGAAAGTAAAACGCCATTGAGCAATGAGAAAATGGGTCAATTGAAAGCGGAGCTAACGAAACGAGGCCTGCTAACCTTTATTGTTAATAATCGTATTCATGTAGCTCCTCCTTTGGTTATTCAACCAAGCGAGATAAAGAAAGGCGTTAAGATCATTGACGACGTTTTGTGTGAGCTTGCATCTTAATTTTTCAATCGGATAACCAGTAACGAAACCAAGGCACTTTGATAAGGACTCCCCATTCTTGTTTAAGTGTCTGGCTTTTAGATTGTTATGTCGATCCTAAAAAGAGCATCAATTGATGCTCTTTTTTACGTCATTCTCTTTTTAATTCATGCTTATGGAGAGTGTCGGTAAACAGCCCTAAGTGATGCTAAATCTTCATTACTTCAGACAGTTCTTTGATGCCGGGAGCGATCAGATCTTTATCGATGGCGTGAAACCCTAATCGGAAATAAGAGTTGGGATCATATTCTGACAATGATTCATAACCCGATTCCGTTTCGGTATTAGTCATAAAGTGTGAATACCCAGTTTCAATCAGTATCCCTTTCTGTGCGGCTCGTGAAGCCAGTCGTTGGCTGTTAATGTGGCTCGGTGTTTGTAGCCATAATGAGTTGGCTTGCTCGCTTTGTGCGAGTCGTTTGCAATCAGGTAAATACTTTAAGACGGCATCATTGAGCAGTTTCCAACGCTGACGCGTGTTCTCTCTGAAGCGTCTTACAAAACTGTCGTAATAGCCTTGTTCAATAAAATGCGCGACTTCCATTTGAATACGGCTTGGTGCGTGTCGATACATTAACCGGCGTAAGATTCTTAAGTCATAAATCAGCTCTTCGGGTGCCACGATGTAGCCTAATCTCAAGCCGGGTGCCAATAGTTTGGAAAAGCTGCTGACGTAAATGACTCGGCCATCTTTATCATTGGCTTTAAGTGCCGGTTTGGGATTCCACTCAACGTTGCACTCGGCATCGTAGTCATCTTCGATAATGATGGCATCATTGGCCTTTGCCATCTCAAGCAACTGAGTTCGACGTTCGTCACTCATGGTAACCCCAGTTGGCGCTTGATGGCTCGGAGTGACGTAGAAGTGGTCACACAGCGAAGAGTGTTCATTGAGCTTTAACCCCTGCTCATCCACTTGATGAGGGTGTAACTGCGCACCTGAGAGATTAAAAATGTGGTTTGCTTCTTTATAGCCGGGGTTTTCGACGCCGACTCGGCTTTGAGCATTCATTAGTAAAGTAGAAAGAAGGTAGAGCGCATTCTGCGAGCCCAACGTAATTAGGATTTCATCACTTTGAGCGTGGATGCCTCGTTGTGGTAGTACCCGTGTGCGTATTTGTTCCACCAGCATATCGACGTCTTTATCAACTTTGTCGCACAACCAGCGGTGGTCATGAGGATCTGAGGTCACTTTTCTTGTTGCTTCTCGCCATTGAGCTAATGGAAAGTCATTGATTGAAGGCTGGCCAAAAATAAATGGGTATTGATAGCAACTCCAGTGCGACGGTTTGACGATGCGAGGGTATTGGCTCAATTGCAGTTTTACTCGCTTGCTCCAATCCGGTGCATTGTCGTTGTTTGTTGATTCAAAATGATCCAAGTTCGCGTCTATCTCTTCGCTCGGATTTTGATACTTTTCTGACAGGTAATAACCACTGCGAGGCTTACTGATGAGATAGCCATCATCGAGCAAACTGTCGTACACCAGCGAGACCGTATTGCGTGAAACACCTAATTGGCTAGAGAGCTTGCGACAAGACGGGAGCGCTTGTTTCGCAGGAAAAATACCATTCAATATCGCCGTCACCAAATAGCTACGTACTTGTTCTTGCAGGCTTCTTTTGGAATCAAACTCGATGAAACAATTGTGATTTATCGCCATGAGATACAGTCCTTATTCTCAGTAAACCTCGATCCTATGTGTATAAAACAGCAAGAAGTGCGCCAGAGTTTATATAGATGTTTAAGGGCTGGCTTTTGGGCGATGACTAATGGGAAAGTTGCTCAGCTCTAACCTAAAAATAGCTCTGTCCCAACCTGAAAATTAAATTGGCTCTACGTCTTCGAGGCATTCCGTTCATAAAGTAAAGGCAGGCAAATAATCTCGATAAGGAAAGCGTATGAAACAGGGAATGACTATGAAGGCATGGGTTTCAACAGCGGCAGCAACAGTCGTACTGGGTTGTTTTGGTATCGCACAAGCATCCGAGCTTGCAGCCATCGAAAAGCAAGGTTTTATGAAAGTGGCGACAGAAGATAACTATTCGCCATTTAACTACATCGATCGTGGTAACCCGGCTGGGATTAATAAAGATCTGCTTGATGAACTGCGTGAATACTCGAAGTTCGATATTGAACAAGAGATCTTACCTTGGACAGGACTACTCGCTTCGGTATCAGCTGGTCAATATGATGTGGCGTTAACTGGCGCGATCATTACCGATGCTCGCTTGAAGGCCTTTGACTTCACACCACCTATCGCTTCAGCGCAGCACTACTTCTTAACCAGAGCTGATGCGGAAGACATTAATACGGTAGCAGATTTGGATGGCAAAACCGTGGGCTTACAAGCGGGCAGTGCTTTGCTAGAGCGACTTCCAGAGCTAGAAGTGATGCTCGAAGCACAAGGCAAGTCTTTGGGCAAAGTTGTTCAGTATCAATCTTACCCAGAAGCATATTCAGATTTAGCTATTGGCCGAATCGACTACGTCATCAACAGTGTGGTTTCGGTTAACGAGGTAGTGAAATCTAAGTCTAACATCTTTAAAAAAGGTGAGGCGGTATCTGGCCCTGGTTTCGTAAGCTGGCCTGTTCCAAAAGAAAGCCCTGAGCTATTGGCTTATCTCACTGAGTTTTTCATTCACCTAGAACAAACAGGAAAAATGGCAGAGTTGCAGAAGAAGTGGTTCGGTGAATCGTTCGAGCATCTTCCTTCGGAAGCCATCACTTCAGTAGAGCAGTATCACAAGCTAACAGCGGTCCAGTAGATCAGTAAGCACGCGCTGGCACAAACAGTTAACCGCTGTTTGTGCCGATGACAAAAGGGCCAGAGCGATTTTACCCATTTGTCATTCGCGCAAAAGCCTATTGCAAGAAGTCGCTTTTTAAAGAGGTCGTTTATGGATTATTACGCTTGGGAACAGCTGCTACAGGGCGCGTGGGCTACAGCATGGATATCGGCAGTATCGATTGTATTGGGTGTGGTGATTGGTCTAGCGATTGCCTTAATTCGAATGATGAAAATCCCGTTTGTCGATCAAATACTGGGCATTTATGTCAGTTGGGCAAGAGCAACACCTCTGGTGACTCTGGCTCTGTTTATCTTTCTTTCGTTTCCCTCATTTGGCATCAATTTAGACAAACACGTTTCTGCCATTTTAGCACTCACGCTCAACACATCGGCATTCAATGCGGAAATTTGGCGCAATGCTTTTCTCAACTTTTCAAAAGGGCAAATGGAAGCGGCTGAAGCCATTGGTATGAGACGCATAACTTACTTCCGCCGAATCATGTTCCCACAAATGGTAATCATGAGCTTACCTGCACTGGTTAATGAAATGTCGTTCTTAATCAAAGGCAGCCCAGCGATTGCCGTGATCGGTATCGTGGATCTAACCCGTGTCACCAACCGAATTGCAGCGGTTACCTATGAGCCACTCGGGCCAATTCTGTGTGCGGGTGCCATCTACATGTTGATTATTGGCGTGTTGGTGAAATTGCAAGCTGTGGCTGAAAACCGAGCCACTTATCTGCAGCAATAAGTGCATGCTACTGCTATCAGCAGCAACAGTTTGGCCGTCATAACTACTTGGTCAGCAACACCATTTACCTGCTTGTGAAGCGTCATTGAGTGGGTAAATATAAGGAGTAAATATGGAAGAATGGAATATTATCTGGCAACAAAAAGAGCTGTTTGCTTCTGGTTTTGTGACCACTTTTTATCTTTTTGTTTCGTCTTCAATCTTGAGTTTCGTCATAGGTATTGGTTTGTTGTACTGTCTCGAAAACTCGAGATTCGGTGTTAAGTACACCATCAACAGTTTGATCGGCATGATGCGTACCTTACCGTTTCTGATCTTAGCCTACCTGCTCTATTACGGTTTGCCTCAGGTTGGCATTCGATTGGACGCAGTGACAGCGGGAATCATAGCGCTCAGTCTCTATCATGGTACGTATTTCTGTGAGATTTTCCGCGGTGTGCGTAAAGGGTTAGAGCCTGGTTACATCGAAGCAGCGCACGCTTATGGCTTTTCTAAGCTGAAAACCTTCACCCGAGTCATCACGCCCAACGTGTTATTTAAGTCGGTTCCTCTGATCACTAACCAACTTATCATCTGCTTAAAAGACACCGCATTTCTCAGCATTATTACGGTCGCTGAAATTACGGCGGCAGCTAACAGTATTCAATCCACATATTTTATCCCATTGAATGCGTTCATCATTGCTATCGCGCTCTACTGGGCTGTGAGTATTGCACTTGAAACCATCACCAAACGAATCCAAACCAAAGTTGAACTTAGAGGGCTTAGCCATGCTTAAACAATCAGAGATTATTGAAACAGAAGCACCGATTAACCCCTCTTCGAGCGTGAGTTTGGAAGTGATTGAGTGTGAGCCACTATTGGAAGAACGAGAGACGATCATCAGCGTTGAAAACTTGTCGAAGCAGTTTGATGGAATCGAAGTACTGCGAGACATCAACCTGACTATAAAAAAAGGCGATGTGGTGAGTATTCTCGGCTCGTCAGGTTCGGGTAAGTCAACACTATTGCGCTGCATGAATTGGCTAGAGCAGCCAGAGCGCGGCACGATTTTTATGGGTGATGAACGCATTGGGATCAACTCTGAAACGGGTAAACCTCTCAAATATAAAGAGCTGGCGAAACTTAGAGAGCGCCTTGGTATGGTTTTCCAAAGCTTCAATTTGTGGCCACATCTAACTGTGTTGCAAAACGTAATGGAAGCGCTCGTTCACGTTAAGAAGATAGCGAAATCAGACGCTGAGGAGATGGCTCGTAAGCAACTCGACAAGGTTGGGATGTCACACAAACTAGAGAACTACCCAAGCATGTTATCGGGTGGGCAAAAGCAACGTGTCGCGATTGCCAGAGCACTCGCGATGGAACCGGATGTTTTACTGTTTGATGAGCCAACCTCGGCGCTAGACCCTGAATTGGTCGAAGAGGTGTTACTGGTAATGAAGAAGCTATCACAAGAGGGTTACACCATGGTAGTGGTGACTCATGAGATGGAATTCGCGCGTCAGGTGTCGGATCAAGTGGTATTCCTTGAGAAGGGGATATTGATTGAGAAATCCAACCCAGAGAAGTTCTTCACTAACCCAGATTCACCAAGGGTTAGGCAGTTCCTCAAGCTTGATTCGTGAACTAGATGATTCACATCACCTTAATGTTTGATTGCTAAATCTAAAACTCCGACCTAATCAGTCGGAGTTTTTGTATGTGTGGGGTTCTTCTCTCAAGCAGGCACAGCATTACCCAATGCTATCAATATGAATCACTACAGAATCGGGTCGCCAGTACTCCAATTCGCAATCCATTAATTCACCGTCCTGTTTGTAGTTCACTCGGCAGATCTTCAAAACGGGCTGGCCTTCGGCTAAATTCAGCGCCTTAGCGACATGGGCAGGTGCAGAAGTGGGAATCACATCAAAGCGCGAGCGTTGGGTCTCGTAGCCATATTTTTCTCGGTAGATACCTGTCAGTGACATGGTGAGGTTTTCCGACAGCACTTTTTCAAACAACGGCGCTTTTAAGACGTTTTCAACAAACAGCACCGCTCTGCCATCAATAAATCGTAATCGCTCAATCACGTGTATCGGGGTTATCTGTTCTATCTCTAATGTCTTGGCGTAATCGCCTGCCGCCATCTCTGTACGGGTACTCAGCAGTTGTGTTTCAGCAATACGATGCTGTTCGCGAATCATTTGATGAAAGTGAGAGCGTGACAGCGGGTTGTAGCGGATACGTTCGGGTGACACATACCAACCTCGGCGCTCTTCTCTGTATATCAGGCCTTCGGTTTCTAACGACACCAACGCATCTTTGAGCGTGATTCGTGTGGTGGAAAACAGCTCGCTGAGTTCTCTTTCAGATGGCAGTTTTTGCCCCTCGGTGAAGATGCCTGATCGAAGCTGTTCTCTAATGCTTGTCTTAATCCTGCCTAGCTGTGTCCCTGATTGCCCTGTACCCAATGTTCTCATTACTGATCTAGTCCATAAGTTCGTGTGCTCAATAAGGTAAACCACGGAGTTAACAGGAATGTGACAGTAAACAAAGGCTTACTGTCATATGAGTGAAATGTAACTGCCACAGAAATGCATCTGAACTGTCAAATAAGTTGCGCGAAAGCGTCACACTCCGGCGATAGCATACAAAACGAACTTACTGACCTAGTCCAGAGGGATAGAGACAATGAAAACTTTGCTTAGCCGTTCAACTGTATCGCCAGCTAAACTGATTGGCGCAACGCTAATAACGGCAACACTTTCAATGCCAGCGATGGCGAAGGGTGCTGATCTTGAGTCACTGATTGAAGCCGCTCAAAAAGAGGGTGCGGTTTACAGTGTGGGCATGCCAGACAGTTGGGCAAACTGGAAAGGCACATGGACTGATCTGAAAGCAAACTACGGTTTGAAGCATCAGGATACAGACATGAGCTCGGCACAAGAGATCTCGAAATTTGAAGCAGAGAAAAGAAACGCAACCGCAGATATCGGTGACGTTGGTTTCGCCTTTGCACGTGTCGCTGTGCAGAAAGACGTAACGCAGCCATACAAGCCAACGACTTGGGATGACATTCCAGATTGGGCGAAAGACAAAGATGGTCACTGGGCTCTGGCTTACACTGGTACTATTTCGTTCATTTCAAACAACAACCTTGTTGAAGATGCACCAAAATCTTGGAGTGACCTACTAGAAGGTGACTACAAAGTCACAGTCGGTGATGTAGGCGTAGCCGCGCAAGCAAACAACGCGATTCTAGCGGCGGCATTTGCTAACGGCGGTGACGAGTCAAACCTAAAACCAGCGATTAAATTCTTTGGTGAGCTAGCGAAACAAGGCCGTCTGTCTTACACGGATCCAAGCATCGCAAACCTTGAAAAAGGCGAAGTGGAAGTGGCGATCATGTGGGATTTCAACGCATTGAACTACCGTGACACGATCGACCGTGAGCGCTTTACGGTAAACATTCCACAAGATGGCTCAGTAATCTCTGGTTACACCACCATCATCAATAAATACGCGAAAAACCCGAACGCGGCGAAGTTGGCTCGTGAATACATCTTCAGTGACCAAGGCCAAATTAACCTAGCAGAAGGTTACGCGCGTCCAATCCGTAGCAGCGTTACGCTACCTCAATCAGTACAAGACAAGCTGATCTCGAACGAGCAATACAGCAACGTTCACCCAGTATCTGACTTCTCAGCATGGGAAAAGTCAGCCCGTCGTTTGCCACGTCAATGGCAAGAAAGCGTATTGATTCACCAGCAATAACCCCGCTTAACATGCCACCTGTAACGGGTGGCTTATAGAAACAAGCAATAGAGAATAGACCATGAGCAATAAGGTTATCCTTGTTGTTCTAGATGGACTGAATTATCAGGTAGCCCGTGATTGCATGGGCTACCTGAACGGTCTTCTAGAACTTAAAGATCTTCATGAAAAACAGGGCGATTCGTACAGTAAACAGAGCACTTCGCAGGGCACGCAAAAAAACAAGCTGCGCGCCACACTTTACCCAATGCAGTGTGAACTACCGTCTATGTCACGCCCTTTGTATGAATGCATTTTAACCGGAGTTCGCCCTGTTGAGAGTGGCATTGTTAACAACCAAATCGTGCGCTTGTCGAATCACGAGTCGATCTTTAGCTTGGCTAAATCTCAGGGCAAAGTGACGGCTGCCGCGGCCTATCACTGGGTGAGCGAGTTGTATAACCGCGCGCCGTTTGACGCTGTGCGTGACCGTTTTACCAACGATGAAACCATGAACATCCAACACGGTTGTTTTTATCACTGGGACCACTACCCAGATGAAGCCTTGTTCTTGGATGCAGAGCACCTGCGTATCACTCATCAGCCTGACTTCTTACTGATTCACCCAATGAACATTGACGACATAGGGCACAAGCACGGGCTGGATTCTCGCCAATACCGCAACAGTGCACGTGGCGCGGATATCTACCTGTCGAACTACCTAGAGAAATGGGTAAATGATGGCTATCAGGTGATCATTACCAGTGACCATGGCATGAACAATGACTTGTCTCACGGTGGCATTCTGCCTGAAGAGCGTGAAGTACCATTCTTCGTAATCGGCGATAAGTTCACACATCAAGAATGTTTAGTAAAACAAACCGACATCTGCGGCAGCGTGTGTCAGCTACTCAGCCTTGAACACGATAAATCTTACACTCAGGAATTGTTGGCCCTATGAGCAGTTCTGTAATCACGCAGAGCGACGGTTCTGCGCTTAAACCTCAAACCAAGTCTTGGTTCAAACGCTTCAAGCCCGCTTTGTGGCTTGCGCCTTTCGCCCTATTTTTCTATCTGTTTCAACTTGCACCTATGGTTTGGGTGCTGATCAACAGTTTCTTCTACGACGATGAGCTTTCTCTCGAAAACTATTCTGAAATATTCGATTCAGCCTTCATGATGCAGGCCTTTGGCAACAGTTTGTGGTTGTCGATTTGGTCGAGCATTGTTGGTTTAGCGCTCGCGACTCTGTTGGTCTCTTCACTGCGCCGCGTTGATTCTAAAATCCGTGATGCGGTGATTGCCTTCACTAATATGAGCAGCAACTTCTCTGGTGTGCCTCTGTCGTTTGCCTTCATCATCATCTTGGGCACCAATGGGGCGATTACCTTATTGCTTAAGCAGTACGGCTTGCTGGGCGATTTCGACCTGTACGGCAAGTGGGGCTTGTTGGCGATTTACATCTACTTCCAGATCCCATTGGCGGTGTTGCTGTTGTATCCAGCGTTCGATGCCTTGAGTGATGACTGGCAAGCCGCCTCAGCACTGCTTGGTGCGAAAACCTGGCAATACTGGACCAAAATTGCGCTGCCTGTGTTATCTCCTGCCTTGTTTGGCACCTTCATCATCTTGATTGCCAATGCGATTGGCGCCTATGCGAGCGTGTATGCGTTGACCTCGGGCAACTACAACGTGATTACGATTCGGATCGCGAGCTTGGTATCGGGCGACTTGTTCCTAGAGCCAAACCTAGCCGCTGCAATTTCGGTGATTCTGATGGCGATGCTGGCCTTTATCACCGTGATTAACCAATGGCTGATCAGCAAAAGCTACGCAGGGAAGAGAAAGTAATGAACACAGTAAATACTCGCTTTCATAAAACCGTGGTCTATTCGATCGTTGGCATCATGATGATCCCGATCTTGGCGACCTTCATCTACTCGATCTCTTCGCGTTGGGGCGCGACGATCTTGCCTGATGGCTTTACTCTGGATTGGTACATTAACCTGCTGACGGATCCTCGCTTCTTACAAGCCTTTGGCCGTTCACTGTTTATCTGTGTGGCGGCGTTGTCACTGAGTGTGGTGTTGGTTCTGCCTGCGATTTTCGTGGTGTTTTACTATTTCCCGAAGCTCGACAAGGTGATGAATATCCTGATCTTATTGCCGTTCGCAGTGCCGCCAGTGGTGTCTTCGGTAGGCTTGCTTCAGCTGTATGCCGATAGCGAAATCTCACTGATAGGCACGCCGTGGATTTTGATTGGTACTTACTTCACCATCGCGCTGCCATTCATGTATCGCGCGATTGCCAACAGCTTTGAAGCAATCAACCTGCACGACTTGATGGACGCAGCTCACCTACTCGGCGCAAGCACTACCAAGGCGTTCTTATTGATTATTTTGCCAAACCTTAAGAAAGGCTTAATGGCGTCGCTGTTCTTGTCGTTCTCGTTCCTACTGGGTGAGTTCGTGTTCGCCAACATCTTGGTGGGTACACGTTACGAGACGCTGCAAATTTACCTATACAACATGCGTCAAACCAGTGGTCACTTCACGTCAGCCCTTGTGATGACGTACTTCCTGTTTATTTTCTTACTGACTTGGTTGGCAAGTCGTTTCAGCCAAGGTACCAAATAATGAGCTATGTAAATGCGAAAAACCTCACCAAGCGCTTTGGTGACAACACGGTATTTGAAGACATTGAATTTTCCATCGAGAAGGGTGAATTCATCACGTTGCTTGGCCCGAGTGGCTGCGGAAAATCAACTCTGTTGCGTAGCTTGGCAGGTTTGAACCCGGTTGATGGTGGCGAGATTTGGGTGAATGGTGAGGAGATCACTCATCAAGTGCCGCAAGAGCGTGGCATCGGTATGGTGTTTCAATCTTATGCTTTGTTCCCGAACATGACGGTTGAAGGCAACATTGCGTTTGGCCTGAAGATGAAAAAGCTTGCTGCTGACGAGATTAAGCGCGAAGTCGCGAAAGTGATTGGGCTGGTGGACTTAACGGGCAAAGAGAAGTTCTACCCGCATCAGTTATCAGGCGGCCAGCGTCAGCGTGTGGCTTTGGCAAGAGCCTTGGTGGTGAAGCCGCGTATTCTATTGCTCGATGAGCCACTTTCAGCGCTGGATGCGAAGATCCGTAAACATCTGCGCCAGCAGATCCGAGACATCCAAAAAGAGATGGACTTGACCACGATCTTTGTGACTCACGATCAAGAAGAAGCGATGATCATGTCTGACCGTATCTTCCTGATGAATAAAGGCGAGATCGTCCAAGCCGGCACACCTGAAGAGATCTACACTCAACCAGCCAATGAGTTTGTGGCAGGATTTATGGGACACTACAACTTGGTACAAGCGAACAAGGCTAAGCAGCTGTTTAATATTGAAACCGAGTGGAGAGTGGCGATTCGACCTGAATCTATCTACGTTAAAGAGCAAGGTCGACAATATGGCGAACATATCTCTGCGCCGAAAATGGGTACCATTCGCAACCATCAGCTGTTGGGCAACGTGATTCGCTACCAAGTGGACGTTGATGAGTGTGAACTGACGGTCGACTTATTAAACCGTTCTTCTGAACGACTATTGGCAAATGGCAGCCAACTTGAACTCCTGTTTAACCTTAACGAAATTCAACCTGTGAGAGCCTAAGATGTTCAAACCTTTGTATGTATTTGATATGGACGAAACGCTGATCAATGCCGATGCAGCGATGCTCTGGAATGAATTCTTGGTTGAAAAGGGCATTGCTACAGCGCCGAACTTTATTGAAGAAGACCAGCGCTTAATGGGTTTGTACTCGGAAGGTAAGCTGAACATGGAAGATTACCTTACGTTCGCTATGCAGCCACTGGCTGACATGCCAACTGAGCAAGTCAGTGCTTTGGTTGAAGAGTGTGTTGAGCAGCATATTTTACCTAAGCAGTTCAAACAGTCTAAACCTTTGATTGAGCAGCTAGAGAATGATGACATCGACATGTTGATCATTTCAGCCAGCGTCACTTTCTTAGTAGAAGCGGTCGGTCGTAAGATTGGTATCGAAAACGCACTCGGAATCGATTTAGTTGAAAACCAAGGCCGTTTTACTTCTCAAATCTCAGGTGTGCCAAGCTACCGAGAAGGCAAAGTAACGCGTTTGAAAGAGTGGTTAGACAATCAAGAAACTAACTACTCAGATATCCACTTTTATACGGATTCAATCAACGACTTACCTTTGTGTGAACACGCTGATTTTTCTTATCTGGTAAACCCATGCCCGCGTTTGAAAGCGTTAGCTGATCAACCGAATTGGTCGATTCTCAACTGGGATTAACGTGAGTTTTATATTCGAATTAGGTTCGTTCTAGAATTTATCAAGCCGCTGACTATAGCGGCTTTTTGTTTCGTATTATTCTATTTCTAGTTTGTAACCTAT
The DNA here is from genome assembly GCA_023206055.1 of Vibrio cyclitrophicus. NCBI lineage: Bacteria > Pseudomonadati > Pseudomonadota > Gammaproteobacteria > Vibrionales > Vibrionaceae > Vibrio > Vibrio cyclitrophicus. The sequence continues at coordinate 1,450,314 of CP065367.1, forward strand.
CCCGTAAATGGATTTGATGAAGTCACATTTTTCATTTATCGAGACCATTTTTTTGCGTAAGTTTTTAATATGGCTATCGATAGTGCGATCGCTGACCACTCTTCTATCGTCGTAGATTTTATCAATCAATTGATCGCGACTATAAATGCGGCCAACATTTTGATAGAGAAGGTGCAAAAGCCGAAACTCAGCTGGCGTTAAACTTAGCTTAATACCACATAGGACGGCAGTCATACTCAATTCATCAATATCAATTTCGTTCGTGGCTGACGTGGCTTGGGGTTTGTTGGAACGGCGCAAAATATTTTTCACCCTCACGACCACTTCTCTCGGGCTATACGGCTTACATATATAATCATCTGCACCCAATTCAAGCCCAACGAGTCGATCGATCTCTTCGACCTTGGCTGTCGCCATAACCACTGGAATGTCACTGAACGTTCTCAGCTCTCGATAAATATCCAACCCGTCTCGATTGGGTAGCATGAGGTCGAGAATAATGAGTTTAGGCGATGCTTGCTTTACCCAGTCGATGACAAGACTACCATCAATAATATGATGACTTTCAAGGCCAGAGTGCTCTAAGTACTCACACAGTACACTTGCTAATGCAGGCTCATCTTCGACGACTAAAATCACGATTTTATTTCCTTTGGCAACGCTATGATGATTCGTAGTCCACCCAATTCTGAGTGGTCGGCAGTAATGTGTCCTTGGTGCGCTTCAACGATATTTTTACAGATAGATAAGCCAAGCCCAGAACCGCCACTTGATCGACTGCGCGATTTATCAACGCGGTAAAGCCTCTCAAACAAACGCGGAAGTGATGCATCAGGTACACCTGGATCACTGTCTTCAACGTTGATAATAATACTATCACTAATGTCGGTAACATCTATCGATACATGCCCATTATCGCTAGTGTATCGTGCGCTATTTTCCAACAGATTCACAAACAGTTGTGTCAGTAATCTTTCATCACACGAGGTAAACAGTGGGGCTGAATGGTCATAGTGCTTTGTTAATGTGATTCTTTTCTGTTCTAAACGGATCGAGTTTTGAACGATCACTGAATTAATCAGTTTATGTATATCAACGTTGTTTTTAACATTGAGGTTAAATCCGATGTCATACAGGGAGAGTTGATGAAGATCCTCAACGAGTTGACCCAGTGTGATGATTTGTCGATGTAACGAGTCGATATATTTTGGCTCAGGAGATCGGATACCGTCTTGTAGTGCTTCTAGTTCACTTCTTAGCACGGTGATAGGCGTTCTAAGTTCATGTGAAATATCCGATAGCCACTGTTCTCTAAGTGTTTTTTGTTTTCTTAGTGTTTCGACTACACCGTTAAATATTCCGATGAGATCAGATAACTCATCATTGCCACTTTTTTCAATGTAGAAATCGAGGTCGCCATTTTCGATAGATTTGGCGCCTTTCGACAAAGCACGCAATGGTTTCAAAAATCGCCTAACAAGAAATAAAGCGATAAGGAATGAAAGCAACACGGTAATCGATGCGATGGTGCTTACATGCGTCGTTTGTTGTTTGAAAAAGCTTTCTGCTAAAGGCCCTGATATTTCATCCATCTGGACGATGGAGATATACCCAATTACTTGATTATCTAGTGTTATTTCGACTAGTGCTTGATGCTGACCATCTTCAAGGTGATGTAGGTTTTCAGGAGGCCCAATTATAGCTCGCCCGTTTTGATCTAAAATGTTGAGTCGTTGCCAAATAGGTTGAAGACCTGACGCTTCCGGCTCTCTTAATGGTGGTGGCGATGGGTGTCTGTCACGAGCATGTGGTCGTGAGGGGCCACCAATGCTACTGGCGATTAAATGTGGTTCACGTTCTAGCCGCCTCCACTTTTCGGAAGGTGAGTAATATTGCTTTAAGTTATTGGCGAGTTCTTGAGCTAGGGCAATCTCATTGTTATTTGTGAAATCTTGGAGCCCTCTTTGAAAACTGGAGTTAATAAAATAGGTGAGTACAAAGAGCATGGTCACGCATACCATTAGTATTGAAACAAACAGTTTAGTGAAAATTGATATGCGCACGTTCTCTCCAGACGTTAAAGTGAATTAGGACAGTAAAATGAATTAAGACAAAAGTGAGTTAAACCAATATTAATCACCAATCGTGTGGGAAATGTGGACATTGATTTCTTTATTCATCTTAAGCCATGTATAAGCGTCTTTTTGTTAGAAACGAATAGCGAGCTGACAGGGTGCTATACCCCATCAGCTCGCATTGAATTATCACTATTTTTGGATAACCCTCTAACAATTATTGACGTCTTGGTGGCGGCGGTGGAACTTCCTCTTCCGATAGACCACCGCTTCCATCTGCGTCTAGTTTGTCAAAGTCATCGGCGAGTGGACCTCTGAGCTCTTCTAATTGTAATTCGCCATCACCGTTTGCATCCATTTCTTCAAAGCTTGGCATTTCTCTTGGACCTTCACGACTTTCAGCACACGCTTGAAGCGCGAATGTCGATGTCAGTAAAAGTAATGCTGTCGTGATTTTTTTCATAATTTAATTCCTATTCGTAACCAAATATAAGTGTATTTCTTTGACGCAAATAGGTTAGCGATCAAATTAGCAGAGAAAATGGATAAATCTAGGAGATGAAAGTTAGCGTTTAACTTTAATAGGGCACCAGGTCATCAGCCCATCAAGTCAGGTTGTTTAAACCTCCATTGTTTCTACATAGTTTCCACATTTTCTATTTTTATCCTAGTCCACTATTGAACTCATGAATGTAATGCCTTTAGCAATAAAGGCAGAAAGCTATCGTTGGTATTGAAATGGATTATTTTTTAGGAGCCGTAGAATGAAGGCAATGGTAAAAAAATCAGTCGTTGTCTCTTCTACGTTGTTGGTTGCTTCTTATAGTAACGCTGCGCTTTATAGGGTGGTTTTAGAGGAATCACCAGTAGAAACGGAATCGGTGTATGGGGTCGCAGTTGAACCAGAGCTTGGTACAACGGATTGCTTTAGTACCAGTTGTGGTGACACCGACTACGCATTCGCAGGTGAAGCTCAAAATGCAGAACCAGGTTTTTCCTTTAAAGAGGAGGTCCCTTTAGGTATCGATAACACGTTCTACGATTTGGATTATGACGATATCTATAGCTACTGCACGAGTGAACTTGGCTACGCGACTTGTGAAGCTTGGAGTTCTTTGTTGTGGTATGGCGATGAGGATGCTGGTATTGGAGGCTTGAGAAATGAGCGTGATGCATATTACGAGCTGAGCTATCAGACGAATTCCACGGCTTTTTATGACTCTGACTCGTTAAGTGAGATCCCTGATGTTGGCAGTAACTCACCTGATGTGAGCCGTTATAGTTATTCCTTTGTTGATGGAACAGAGGAGAAGGTCATCACTAAAGTTGACGAGAATGGTTTTGTTCTTGGTAACACCAGCAGTGGTTACTACAGCTATAACAACCAATATATTCAGTTGTATAGGCAGCGTGGTTACTACGATACAGGCACTGAATTTACGGTTCTCCAACCTGAAGCCGATACCAGCATTACGATCAGCGATGCTGACGGCGAAGCGAATATAATCTCCCAAATGGGAAGAACGATGGCTTTTGATTCTTTCAGTTATGGAGGAGAAAGCTATGTGGTCGGAAGCGCGTCCGTTGCGACTTTTTATTACAGTGATGGCTATAAAGATTATGATTCTCCGTATACCTCCGACAGTGATGCAGAGGATTTAGATAATTGTATTGATGTAGATATTGAGCCTGCTTTATATCCAGAGTGTCAGAACTTTGCTTTTGCTAATCGAGCTTTTGTCTGGAATATAACCGATTCGAATGGCCCTAATGATGATGGAAACCGTTTTTCAGTATCCGATTGGGAAACCAGTTCGACCTATTACTCTTACAACGATGATGAAGCTTCAGCACAGGCGAGTGTGAGGGCTGCAACGATTTCATCTAGAGGGACATATAGCTCTTATCCTGTTTTAGTTGGTTACAATACAGAGCTAGATGATTCTGATAACTTTCTTATGCAGGCTGCTGTGTTTAGGCCAAGCAGCACGTCAAATTTCAGCGTTTCGGAAAATGCTTGGACGACGACATTTATCGCTAATGCGACGGTAGAAGTGAGTGATTCATACATTCACAGTAATTCTGTCGCAACAGACATTAATGAAAACATGATGGTTATTGGTTATGCAAAACGAGATGGCGATTATCCGTCGGATCGTGTATCTGACAATCGTATGTTTGTCGCTGATGCGAATGACACAACGCCAACAGCCACATTCTTCGCAAGTTTAGGTGAAGACATTTTCTTTGACAGTGCAGAGGGAAAAGCAAGTGAGATCAACAGCTACAATGAAATCGTTGGTTATGTTGACGCCGAAACTCACGCTGAAGTAGACGGCCATGAAAGAAGGCATCGCGGCTTCATTTTCCCTTATAACGACACTGGTACCGATGCTGATAGACGTGCAAGATATAATGATCAAGCTTGGTGGTTAGACGACCTAACTAACGGTGGTGACGACAGTGATGCCAACAACCACTTTAGAATATTGGACGCAACCGACATTAATGACGCGGGGGTTATCTCAGGGACGGCAATACAATGTTTTGCGAGTGAAAGTAGCTCCTCTTCTATGGGTTATGATTCAACCGCGCACTTTGCTTATTGTAATGATGGAGTAGGTGACGAGAGGGTGGTGGCTGTGAAACTTATCCCGATATCTGGAGCAACAAGTGAAGACATTGCTGAAAGAAGTGATGATAGCGCTGAAGATATTGAACGTAGTGGTGCGGGTACCGGGTTATTGGTGCTTATCAGTTTGATGTCCGTGCTTTCTATGCGTTCAAGAGTATCTCGTCTGTAACTCTTTAAATTGATGAAGTTCAAAAGTCGCCTTCTTTTTCCGATAACATCGAAGGCGGCACTAAATCGATGTTATCCCTTTCGCTTAAAAGCCCATGCGTGTAACAATGCAATAACATCTCTTACTCTGCTGTAAATCAAACCACCATCTTTCAATCCCTTGATAGCACTCACTTTCTTGTCTTGATGGTTTGTGTGTAACAAATATTTTACAAATTGACAGGGTTTCATCGAAATTGCCCTTTTCCTTCCATCCATTCCAATCTTTCCGCTTGTGGACCAAATTTAATCAAGGATAAAAACACACAACTACGTAATAAATACAAAACCAATAGGTACAAGGAGAAAGTTCATGGTGGATACATACAACCCGCTTGGCACGGATGGATTCGAGTTTGTTGAGTACACGGCCGTTGACCACAAGGGAATTGAGCAACTTAAAGCGCTGTTTGTGTCACTTGGTTTTGCTGAGATAGCCAAGCACCGCTCAAAAGAGGCTTGGCTGTATCGACAAGGTGACATCAACTTTATCGTCAATGAGCAGCCTCACAGCCAAGCGGAAGCGTTTGCTAAGGTGCATGGGCCATCGGTGTGTGGCATGGCGTTTCGTGTCAACGAAGCAACCGCTGCAATGGAACAAGCGTTTAAGGGCGGTGGTGAAGAGTACAAAACAGAAATAGGGCCGATGGAGCTGAGCATTCCTGCCATTTACGGCATCGGTGAAAGCCTGCTCTATTTTGTGGATCGTTATGGCAAGCAGAGCATCTACGACGTCGACTTCCGATTCTATGACGATGCGGAACAGCGCATGGCCGAAGCCAATGTTGGTTTGTATGAAATCGACCACCTCACGCACAACGTTAAGCAAGGCAATATGGATGTGTGGTCCGGATTCTATGAACGTCTTGGTAACTTCCGTGAGATTCGCTACTTCGACATTGAAGGCAAGTTGACAGGCCTTGTGAGCCGCGCCATGACCTCACCGTGTGGCAAAATCCGTATCCCTATCAATGAGTCTTCCGACGACAAATCACAAATCGAAGAGTTTATTCGCGAATACAACGGCGAAGGTATCCAACACATTGCACTCGCAACGGATAACATCTACAAAACCGTGAAGACTCTGCGTGATCGCGGCATGGACTTTATGCCAACTCCAGACACTTACTACGAGAAAGTTGACGATCGTGTGAAAGGCCACGGTGAAGACACTGATCTGCTGCGTGACCTGCGTGTTTTGATTGATGGCGCGCCGACCAAAGACGGCATCTTGCTACAAATTTTCACGCAGACGGTAATCGGGCCTGTGTTCTTTGAAATCATTCAGCGTAAAGGCAACGAAGGCTTTGGCGAAGGTAACTTCAAGGCGCTGTTTGAATCGATTGAAGAGGACCAGATTCGTCGAGGAGTATTAGACGATGCATAAATGGATCTCGTTTCCTCATCGGGAGGGTGTGTGCTCTAAACAAGCGCATGCCGACTTCCCCGAAGAGGCAATTTATGAGCGAGAGGCGGGCCGAAGTGGATTCTTCGGCCCTGCCGCTCATTTTCACCACCAACATGCCCCAACAGGTTGGTCGGAGTGGGAGGGCGATTTACGTCCTCGCGCTTTTGATTTTACGCTGGTGGAAAAAGCCAGCCAGATAACCCCTTGGGCGGTGCCTCATCTTTTGCGCAATGCGGACTGCAAAATTCGTGTGTGGCGCATGGACGAGAAGATGGATTTCTTGGTGCGTAATTCCGACGGTGATGAGCTGCTGTTCATTCATCAAGGCAGTGCTGATCTCTATTGCGACTATGGCCATTTAGAGGTGAGTGAAGGGGATTACGTGATGATCCCGCGCTCGACCAACTGGCGTTTAGAGCCAAGCGAGCCGATGTTTATCTTGATGATTGAGAACACAGATGCGGCTTACTCCCTGCCAGAGAAAGGTATGGTCGGTAATCACGCGGTGTTTGATCCTGCTGTGCTCGACATCCCTTCTATCAATGATCAATTCCGCGCTCAGTATTCAGAAAACCAGACTCAGGTTCAGGTGAAACGCCACGACAAAGTCAGCGTTATTACTTATCCGTTCAATCCATTGGATGCAATTGGCTGGCATGGCGACTTAGCTGTGGTGAAAGTGAATTGGCGCGATATTAGACCGCTGATGTCACATCGCTATCACTTGCCACCTTCTGCGCATACGACGTTTGTTGGCGCAGGCTTTGTGGTGTGCACCTTTGTGCCACGCCCGATTGAGAGCGATCCTGGGGCGTTGAAAGTGCCGTTCTACCACAACAACGATGATTACGACGAAGTGCTGTTCTATCACGCAGGTGACTTCTTCAGTCGCGATAACATTGAAGCGGGCATGGTGACTTTCCATCCAGCTGGGTTTACGCATGGGCCTCACCCAAAGGCTTTCAAAGCGGGTCAGGCACATAAGAAGAAGTTTACCGATGAAGTCGCGGTGATGATCGATACTCGCCACGCGCTGCAGTTCTCTGATGAACTCGATAGCGTTGAGAACAAAGAATATGTCTACAGCTGGCAAGAGAAGTAAGGGGCAACAAGGATGAAATTAGCAACCAAGAAAAATGGTACTCGTGATGGCCTATTGATGGTCGTGAGTAAAGATCTCAAACAGTGTGTACCTGCCACTGAAATCTTCCATGCGATGCATCTGGCGCCAACCATGCAGGTAGCATTGGATAACTGGGACAGCGTTGCTTCTCAGTTAGAAGAGTTATACACCTCGTTAAATAACGGGCATGTGACTGGCAGTGAAGTCTTTGCACCTCAGTATTGTGAATCACCTTTGCCACGCGCTTATCAATGGGCGGATGGCAGTGCTTATGTAAACCATGTTGAGCTTGTACGCAAAGCGCGTGGTGCTGAAATGCCAGAAAGCTTCTGGGTTGACCCGCTCATGTATCAAGGTGGCTCAGACGCGTTTATTGGGCCGCGTGACAATATTGAATTTGCCAGTGATGAATGGGGTATCGATTTCGAGGGTGAAGTCGCGGTTGTCACCGGAGATGTACCAATGGGTGCCAGTGCCAAGCAAGCGCATGATTCTATTCGCCTATTGATGTTAGTGAATGATGTGTCGCTGCGTGGCTTGATTCCGGCAGAGCTCGCTAAGGGCTTTGGTTTCTTCCAATCTAAACCGTCTTCGGCGTTCTCTCCGGTTGCGGTGACACCCGATGAGCTTGGCGAACAGTGGAAAGGCAGCAAGGTGCATTTACCGCTGATATCGACCTACAACGACCAGCCTTTTGGTTGTCCGAATGCTGGCGTCGATATGACCTTCAATTTCGCTGAGCTGATCGTCCATGCTGCGAAAACTCGTCCACTGTCTGCAGGCACAATCATAGGCTCGGGCACGGTTTCTAATAAGCAAGGGACTGACCACGGCACCTCAATTGCCGAAGGCGGTGTGGGTTATTCATGTATTGCCGAAGTGCGAATGATTGAGACTATTCGTGATGGTAAATCGTCGACTCAATTCATGTCGTTTGACGATTCGATCAAGCTTGAGATGTTTGATGCAGCGGGTGACTCCATTTTTGGTGCGATTGACCAAAAAGTGAGCCAGTATCGAGCGGTATAATCCACGTAATAGGATTTCTGTATGAGCGAGAGCATCGTGAACAAGAACATTATACTTTACGGTTACTGGCGCTCGTCTGCTGCCTATCGAGTGCGTATTGGATTAAACCTGAAGCAACTCAACTACGAGTCTAAATCGGTGCATTTGGTGCGTAATGGTGGCGAGCAGCATGACCCACAATATCGCGCTCTCAATGCCAGTGAATTAGTGCCGGTGCTGGTGGATGGTGACGTTCAACTCAATCAGTCACTAGTTATTTTGCAATATCTCGACGAGCACTATTTATGTGTGAGTAGCCCGGAAGTCTCGCTGATTCCTGAGCAAACACCACTGCGCTATCAAGCACTGGCGATGGCTCAGGATATTGCGATGGAAATTCATCCTCTTAATAACCTGCGCGTGTTGCAGTATTTGGAGCGAGAATTGTCATGCGGGCAAGAGGCTAAAATGGATTGGCTTCACTATTGGATGAGCCAAGGGTTTTCAGCGTTAGAAGAGAAGTTGGCGAAGCACAGAAAAGCACATGGCGATTCAGTGTATAGCCTCACTGACTCCCCTTGTATTGTTGATATTTGCTTAGTGCCGCAAGCCTATAACGCGCTGCGCTTTGATGTTGATATGTCGCCGTATCCGCTGATTAACTCAATTGTCGAAGCGTGTAATCAGTTACCCGCTTTTATTGAGGCGATGCCAGAGAACCAAGCGGATGCGAATGTACTTACGTAAACGTATAGCAACACTTTACGGCTAATTTCGACTGCAATACGATATACCACAAGCATCTAAGGTGTGTCTGACGTCGTGCTAACAATTTTTATTTTATTTGTAATACAATTAAATATCTTTAAATCAACGAATAAAATGGCTATGAAATCAGTTCTATGTTTTGGCGATTCCAACACTTGGGGATGTTCCCCAGACTTACCGCGTAGATATAACCGTGCAGAGCGCTGGACGATGTTACTTCAATCAAAACTCCCTAATTATGTCGTGATTGAAGAGGGTTTAAACAGCAGAACAACCGTTTTAGATGATCCTTATGAAGCAGGAAAAAAAGGGCTAGATTACCTTTTACCGTGCATAGAAAGCCATCACCCCGATCTTGTTATACTGATGCTTGGAACCAATGACCTCAAATCTCGTTTCAATTTGACAGCCAGTGATATATCTAAAGGGGCTGCAAGACTCGTTCAACTGATACAAACCTATCAACACGGTTTTATGACTAAGCCTGCTGAAGTCTTGCTAGTGTCACCTACTCATGTCCTTGAAGTGAATCCATTAAAAGAGGGTTTTACGAACGCTGAAGCTAAATCAAAGCAGCTAGGACACTATTTTAAACTTCGCTCCCAAGAGCTGGGTTGTCATTTCTTTGATGCTGCAACCGAAATCCAACCTTGCCCAAAAGAAGGTATACATTGGCAAGCATCTCAGCATGAAAAGTTTGCTGAGATACTAGCAAAGCGAATCCCCACCATCTTGGAAACCGCTGTTTAGTTATAGCTGCAGGCTTTTCCGAGGTTAGAAAGCCTTATGTTGGTATTTCTAGTCATCCTTTTGCTTTGATATTTTTCGTCCTGGCAAACTATGGTGAGGGTTAGATTGAACGCCGCGGGACAAAAGCTTGTTAAGAAGCCAATAGAACTAAGGTGATGCGAATAATCTCTGCTTCTACAAAGTATTCGAATCACCTAAAAGTAACGATCAACTTTACTCATCTGCTACGCCTTCCACTACCTGTACTTAAATAAGATTCTTGGTATTAAGACGGAACAACCAATTTGTCTACAAGGTAGCAATCTATATTGGTAGTGGCAGCAAGGCGTATGAGTTTTGCGTCACGATATTCAATGTCATTATCCCATGCTAATGCAGCTTCTCTACTTGGGAACTGAATGATTACTTTCATTTGTAAACATTGCCCCGACAGTGTCTGACCTTCACTTGTTGCGACCAAAATCTCACCACCATGCTTTGCAACCGTGTTAGCAGTGACATGATTTAATCCAGGGTTGTATTGCGCATAAAGTTCTTCATCCGCAATATCATAATTAACTACATAATAAGCCGTCATTATTATCTCCAATCAACCCGCTATTTGAGTGACAAAGTTCATGTACTGGTTCATATCACCTACCACGGCTTTCTCCATTAATGCCCCAGTCACTTTCGAGTAAGGTTGATTAAAGTGGATATCCCAAACATCCGATTCTTTTCTCCAGTGTTCATACACGGCTAACGTGTCGTCATTGCCATTAATGGTAAACAAATCAAACAACAAATTACCTGCCTCGGTGCGAGTGTGTTGAATATGCTCCTCGAACTGGGCGATTAGCGCTTCACGATGTTCCATTTTTAGTTTGAAAATGAAGAAAATATTAAATTTCTCTTCCTCTTTATCTGCTTGCTTCAAGGCCACAGGCGCAGGGGTTGTTTCACTAAGGTTCAAAACCATCGCAGGCTCAACCAAAGCAGTTTCTGTCAGTTTGATGAGTTTTTGAGTGTGTGCCTGCTGTAAGTGTGAATCCAAAGCCTCCTGATTAACCCAACGGTCGTAGGCAAAAAATAGATTCGAATCTTGGTTATCAACATAGATTCGCATCTCCACATTGCCAGCTTCTTGGCTACTCGCCAGTTGGTGCTCCAATAGCTGTTGTTGAAATTCGTCTTCGTATTCTGGCTTTACTGTGAACTTTACAATTTGGTTAATCATGACTCTACACCTTGTTAGATTTTTAATTTTAACTTCAATGACTTATGGGAACTAAACCGTTACGATAACTTTACCTACGGTTCGGCCAGTTTCGACAGCAGTGTGCGCCAGAGCTAAATCTTTAAACTCGAAAATTTGAGATACGTGTGGTTTGATCGAGTTGTTGGCGAGCATTTCAGCAATCTTTGAAGCGTCTTCACCGTTAGATTGAACAAGAAGCGGAGTAATCGTTAAATTTGATTCAAACGCAGTTTTTTGCATGTTATCTGAAGGCTCTCGAATCGTAATTGAAACGAGTTGACCACCAGAACGCAGCACTTGTAGCGACTTTTCAGCGTTTTCTGGACTCACCGTGTCGAACGCTAAATCAATATCATGAAGTACTTTTTCAAAGTCTTGCTCACGGTAATCGATGTGCTCATCTGCACCAAGTGACATCACAAAATCCTTATTTCGAACCGAACTTGTCGAATAAACATAAGCGCCCATCTGTTTGGCTATTTGAACGGCAAAGTGGCCCACGCCGCCAGATCCCGCATGAATAAGAACTTTATCACCTTGGTTTACCCGACCGTTTAATGCCTGATAGGCCGTCATGGCAGCAAGTGTGGTTGCTGCTGCATCGATAAAATTAACGCCCTCAGGTATTAATGCGAGATGTGATTCTGGAGAGGCAACATACTCCGCATACGCTTTACCATTTCCTGGAAAATTCACCATACCAAAGACGTTATCACCCACTTTGAAATTGGTGACGTTTGCACCAGCTTCAATCACTGTGCCTGCAATGTCCCACCCCAAAATGATAGGACGCTCTTCGCCATACAAATCAAGTAACGCTTCTTCTGCATACTTCACTTTGGTATCAGCAGGATTAATGCTGATGGCTCGAGTTTCTACTAGTACTTCATTGGCTCTAATTGTTGGCTTTTCTACGTCGTGCAACTGTAGGTTTTCAATGCCGCCTGCTTGATGAGTAATAATTGCTTTCATTGGTTTGTCTCCGTTGGTGAACTCGTAAATGATTATATATGTGCCATTATTTGGTATCATCTAGCGAATTAAGGAAAGACTATCCTTAAATTCGGGATTAATAGAGAGGCGGATGAAGTGAACTTTGATCTAAAAACCTTAGCGTTATTCTTACGAGTTGTAGAAATAGGAAAAATTGGACGTGCTGGCGAAGACTTTGGGCTTTCAACGACTAATGCCAGCCAAAGAGTCCAACAATTAGAAGCGGAGCTGGGCGTAAAACTGTTCCATCGCTCAACAAGAACCATCACATTGACTCATGATGGTGAAATGTTTCTACCTCATGCCAGACGCATTGTTGACGATGTTGAAGAGGTGGCAAATGTCTTCAAAGGTAGCGAAAGCAATGTTCAAGGGCGATTAAAAGTGGCTGTATCAGCTTCATATGGTCGACATTACATTGTTCCCTTTATCCCTGAGTTACTCGAGCTGTATCCTAATCTTGAATTGGAAATTGACTTTAATGATAAAACCGAGGATTTAATTGAGCATGGCTACGACTTAGCCTTCCGTATTGGTAACTTGTCTTCAAGTAACCTGTTAGCGAGGCGACTGGCTGACAATCCAATTATGCTAGTTGCTTCACCAGACTATATTGAAAAATATGGTGCACCTGAAAGCCCAGAAGATTTACTCAAGCATCGATGTTTGCCCTTGGGTCATGCTGTCGATTGGGCGTTTATGAGTGCTGACGGGAAAGTACACAAGGTATCTGTAGCAAATCCGATCTCCTTAAACTTAGGGGATGCGATCAGTGATCTTGTTGAGTCTGGTATGGGGGTTGGTATGGCTTCTTACTGGCATGCAGGGCCTTCGTTAAAATCTGGTCGAGTGATTCAAATCCTTCCGGATTATAAGCTTGTGAACGACACAAAAATTTGGGCGGTACGGCCACCTGGCAGAGTTTTACCCGTTAGAGTTAAAGTATTCTTAGACTTTATTGAGAAAAAAATCGTAGATACCAATAAAGTGAGATACGGGGATTTACTGATGTAGTTTGGCTCTTACCTAGAGCACACTAAGACTATTTCTGAGACTCATTAGAATGTAAATGAGCCGGTCAGAATTCGTCCAGAACTAGATATAAGCGAGGCACCTAAATTCCTAATACTGGTTAGCGCTTAGTCGTTAAACCGAGCAACAAGATGATCGATTAAAGCTCTGATTCTTGCAGTTAAATGTCGGTTCTCATGATATACGGTATATAACCCCATTGGTTCTACCTCCATCTCTTCGAAAAGCAGTCAGTTATGATCGACAAGTTCTTCAGCTTTCGTGCCATTAAATTTGAATCTTCCAATATTCCCGATTGGAACAACTTAAACCTTGAGTGAAAATGACAGGCTCGTGCTGACTAGCCCACTAAATAAAGCGAATAAGAAGATCAAAAAAACTCCGCGGCGTTAAATTCCACGGAGGACTTTTTATTTCTAACTCATGTTCTTCTAGGTCTCAGCGCTACAGCGAAACAGCGCGCTTTATCTCTTCCAAAACCTCGGCGTTAGCAATTGCTCCGATGTTTTCTACACTCTTGCCATTGATCACTTGTTTCACTGCCAACTCCACCAATTTACCTGATCGTGTTTTTGGCACGTCACTGATCGCAAAAATCTGGCTTGGTACATGCCTCGGTGAGCAAGAGGATTTGAGTTTACTTTTGATGGCTGTCAGTAAGTTATCATCTAAGCTCACACCTTGCTGCAGTTGAACGAACAGCCATATTTGTTCGTTGCGGTCGACATTTTTACCGACGGCGATGGAATCGATGATGCCCTCAATGGTGTTTACTTGCTGGTAGATCTCGGCGGTACCAATTCGCACGCCACCAGGGTTGAGAGTGGTATCGCCTCGCCCGTAGAACAGGTAGCCACCATGTTCGCTCTGAGCGACTTCGTCACCGTGATGCCACACATTATCAAACCTGTCCCAGTAAGTGCTGTGGTAGCGCTCTCCGGTGTCATTCCAGAAACCAACAGGGAAGTTGGGTAGGGAGTTTGTACACACGAGTTCGCCACGTTCGTGATTGACCTTGTCACCAGACGAATTGAACACCTTGATGTCGACTCCCAGCCCTGCCTGTTGGCACTCACTGCGATACACAGGCGAGATCGGGTTACCCAACACAAAGCAGCCACAAATATCCGTACCGCCAGAAATGGACGCTAAATGCAGATCTTGTTTGATGTGTTTGTAAACGTAATCAAATTGCTCTGGGTAGAGCACAGAACCCGTCGAGCACAGTGTTCTTAAGTGAGGCAGAGAGTGACTTTCGATAGGTGAAAGCTCTGCCTTCTCGATCGCTTCTAGATACTTGGCAGATGTACCAAATAGCGACACATCGGCGCGCAGTGCCAAGTCCCACAGTACATTGGGTTGCGGGTAAATAGGGCTGCCATCAAAGATCACCAAACAAGCGCCGCTGGCGAGTGCAGAGACGTGCCAGTTCCACATCATCCAACCACATGTGGTGTAGTAGAACACGCGATCGTTTGGCTTAACGTCGCAATGAAGTTGATGCTCTTTTAGGTGGTTGATGGTGGTGCCACCAACCGAGTGAACAATACACTTAGGCTTGCCTGTCGTGCCGGAAGAGTAGAGTACAAACAACGGTTCATTGAAGCCGACACGCACAAATCGCACAGGCTGTGGCTGATAGTGATTAATGATACTGTGCCAGCTTCGGGTCGGCACATCATTTTCAGAGTCATTCCTTGCCAAGTAACCGATCTGACACACCTGTTTTAGATCGGTTAAGTGCTCGATGATTTCACGGTTCTTGTCCGTCATATTGAACGTTTTGCCATTGAAGGTATAGCCATCACAGGTGAACAGCACCTTGGGTTTCACTTGACCAAATCGTTCAATCACACTCTCGATGCCAAAATCAGGCGAAGTCGATGTCCAAATTGCGCCCAAGCTGGTGGCTGCCAGCATCGCTATTACAGTTTGTGGCAGATAGGGCGTATATGCAGCAACTACATCACCTTGTTGAACTCCGCTATCAACAAGCCATTGCTGAACGCTAGAGACCGCTTCACACAGGGTTTTCCATGTATAGCTCTGTTGTTCGCCACGCTCATTCTCAAACCAAATCGCAAGCTCATCAGGCATGGTGTGGGCCAAACGCAGCAAATTCTCGGCGTAGTTCACCTGCGCATTTGGAAACCAAACCGCATCACGATTCGACTTAGGCTGCTGCCAGCGGCTCTCACCTTGAGCTTTGATGGTCTCGCTTTCTACCTTGTTAATACAGTCTTGCGAGCCGACTACTCCACAAAACTGCCATACGTTTTGCCAAAACGATTCCGGTTGATCCACAGACCATTGATGGAGTTCGGTGTAGCTTTTTACGTCCCTATCCAGGTTTAACCCAGACTGTTCAAGGCTATCGATAAATCGGGTTAAGTTGGCATCGTCTATACGCTGCTCGCTTGGCTGCCAAATGGGCTTATTGCTTTCGTGCATTCCTTTACCTTTAACAAAAAGTTAACGTTTTCAGTCTGGTATTTAGGTTTTACAAAGTCAAAAGTTCAGCAAAATAAGCGTCTGGCGGAATTGTGTAAATAAAATGTTACACGATCGCCTGTTTCGAAAAATCGCGCAAATTGGCGCTTATAAGGAGTGAAGATAGGCTTAAAGTGAGACATTCGAAAGGAGGTGTGTAATGACTCAATATCATTCTAAGCCCGTGAGCCAAGAGGGATGGGTTGAGTGGAGCCTCGAAGAAGATGCCATTTGGCACGACTTGGTGAAAAGGCAACTGGACGTCATTAGTGACCGCGCATGCGATGCTTATTTGCACGGTTTGACCCTGCTGGATCTGCCATTAGACAGAGTTCCTCAGCTTCCTGAGATAAACAAAGTGCTGAAGGAAACAACAGGTTGGCAGGTTCAGCCTGTTCCTGCGTTAATCGATTTTGACCGTTTCTTTGATTTGCTCGCCAATAAGAAATTCCCAGTGGCGACATTTTTGAGGACGCGAGACGAGTTCGATTATTTACAAGAACCTGATTTCTTTCATGAAATTTTTGGTCACTGTGCCATGCTCACTAATGCTGATTTCGCAGCATTCACTGAGCATTATGGAAAACTAGGCCAAGCAGCGACATCCAAACAGCGCGCTTATCTTGCCCGTTTGTATTGGTTTACGGTCGAGTTCGGTTTAGTAAAAGAAGGCCAACAACTGAAAATCTATGGCGGTGGTATTCTTTCGTCTCCGGCGGAAACTATGTATGCGTTGGGAGGGGACTTGGCCGTTCGCGAGCGGTTCGATCTACGAACGGTTTTAAGAACGCCTTATCGCATCGACATCATGCAGCCGAAATATTACGTGATCGACGAGCTGTCTGAGCTCTTCAAAATCAGTCAGGAAAACCTATTACAGCAAGCTGATCTCGCCATCGATGCGGGGTTACTACCACCACTTTTTGAACCCAAGGAACCTACACATGTTGAATGAACAAAAATGCGAAGCCTGCAGTATCGATGCGATTGCCCTAAGTAAAGATGACCAACAATCTTTACTGTTGGAGTTGTCAGACTGGCTGATCATCGAAAGAGACGGTATCCCACAGCTTGAGAAGGTGTTTAAGTTTAAGAACTACAAACAAGCATGGGCATTCAGCAATAAAGTGTCAGAGTTGGCAGAAGAAGAGTTCCACCACCCTTCGATCCTATTGGAGTGGGGCAAAGTCACCGTCACTTGGTGGAGCCACTCAATCAAAGGCCTGCACAAGAATGACTTCATCTGCGCCTCACGCTGCGATGTGTTCGCCGTGAGTGAGTAGCTTTGGAGGTTAGAAAGTACTCTTTCTCCTTTGTGATGTGATTAACTCATTATTCGGCTCATGGTATGAGTTGAATAAGCGAAACTTTCGCATCATGGGGCGTCACTTCTCTTAAACTAGCTTGACCTGCATCAGTGACTTGCTTGGTTTCTTGCCTCATAAAGCCTTTCTGTTACTCATAGTATTGGTTTTATGAGGCTGCTCTATGATATATTTCTCGGCCAAGCGTATTACAGACGAAGGCTAATAATGTCTATCAACCTTTCACTCCTTCCACCCAGTGAGAAAAATAAAATCGAACTGGATAAGCAGGCATCGTTTCTTGTATGGAAATTGAAGCAGGCGAAATGTGGCCCCGAAGCCATTGTTGAAGAAGCAATGAAGCTAGGTGACCCAGAAGAAAAGGCTTGGTTTGATCAGTCTGTAGAAAAATACAAACGGGTAATGGGTGTCGCATAAACGCAGATAAACCTTACCCAGCAAAGCTGTAGAATTGAAATGACACAGTAATTTGCTAGAATTTGCTCCGTTAATTGAATCAGAGAGAAGATCCCGATGGGAAGAAGTTTTGAAGTGCGCAAGGCCTCAATGGCGAAAACTGCAGGCGCAAAAATTAAAGTTTATTCTAAATACGGTAAAGAGATTTACGTACTGGCTAAGAACGGCAGCTCTGACCCAGACATGAACTTACCTCTTAAGCACCTGATTGCTAAAGCTAAGAAAGACCAAGTACCAGCTCACGTTATCGACAAAGCGATCGATAAAGCGAACGGCGGCGGCGGTGAAGACTTCCAACCAGCTCGTTACGAAGGTTTCGGCCCTGGTGGCACAAGCGTAATCGTTGACTGTCTAACTGACAACGGCAACCGTACTTTCCAAGACGTTCGCCAATGTTTCGTTAAGACTGGTGCGAAAATCGGTGTTGAAGGTACAGTTTCTCACATGTTCGCTCACCAAGCTGTATTCCAGTTTGCTGGCGAAGATGACGAGATCATCCTAGAAACGCTAATGATGGAAGACGTAGACGTGACTGACGTTGAGCTAGAAGACGGTGTTATCACTGTATTCGCTCCAACGACTGAGTTCTTCAAAACGAAGACTGCACTACACACTGCGTTCCCTGAGCTAACTCTAGACGTTGAGGAAATCACTTTCGTTCCTCAAACAACTACGCCAGTAGCTGAAGAAGATTCTGAGAAGTTCCAGAAGTTCTTAGACATGCTTGACGACTGTGATGACGTTCAACAGGTTTATCACAACGCTGAGCTGTAATATCAATCTATAATTGATAGCTTTGCTCTTGTGAGTAGAATGTAGAATACAAAAAACCGAGCCTAGTGCTCGGTTTTTTTATGCCGTTTATTCAGAGATAGAAGAACTTAAAAGTGTGCCTCTGAGTGTTGGCTGTTTTCTTTGGTCTGCTGCTGTGATTGCTTACTGTTTTTATTCACTGTACCCGTTCGTAGTATCTGTTCGGAACCGCTGATCGAATTTCCCTTGATCATCGTTCCGTGGGTAGCGACATGATCCGCCTAGTCTCATGATCGACTTAGTTAGTTGTTTCAGGTGAAATTAATGGGTTAGGTATCGTTTTAGTTCTTGGCTTACATATCCACGCTGCTAATTTTCGAATCAATGGCAGTACGGTTAGGTTGAGTGTTAATGCGCAAGGCCAAGCAATAAAGAAGCTTTGTAGCCAAATAGGCGGCCATTCGTGGCTGAACCCCATTTTGTAACCTGAGATAACCCCAGACATAATCATTGCCATGGTCAGGGAAGATAAAATAGCCGTTACCCAAAATTGTTTATTGTTCATTGTATGTTTCTCCCGTGATTTTCTGTTGTTGATGAGATAAGGTTACATCTATCCATTAATGAGAAAAATAGGCACATATAGAAGTATGAATTCCATATTTGGAAACATTGATGATCTGTTCTTATTCTGTGCAGTGGTTGAAGAGGGTTCTTTGCTTTCGGCATCGAAACGTCTGCAATTACCTGTGTCGACCATGTCGCGTCGATTAACCGCATTGGAAGAGCGCCTGAGTATCCGACTTTTAGAAAAGAAAGGTCGTGAGTTGGTGGCCACTAAAGATGGCGAGGCGGCCTTTGCTGCGTTGAGCAGTGGTATGGAATCGCTGCATCAAGGCTTCAGTAGCTTGCTTGAGGAGCGCGATGCGATTCAAGGTAAGATAAAGCTCGCAGTGCCTCATAACTTCTACAGTGGCTTTCTACGTTCGACCATTGAGCAATATCTTGTTGAGTATCCCAATGTGCAGCTTGATTTAACTCTGAGTCAGCAGCAAGTGGTTCCTCAAACTGATCGTGACTTGTTGATTACGTTTAAGATTTCCGACATGGAAGGCATGATTGCTCGGCCACTGTTTAAAGCCAAACACGGTTTCTTTGCGAGCCCAGATTATTTGGATTCCCACAGTGCGATTAAAAATCCAGGTGATCTAGAGCATCACGACTGGATTAATGTCGATGATGTTTTTGATATGCCGCTCTACAAATCTGACCGCTTAGAGCAGATGGTGACGATTAAACCGAAGTTTATTGTCAATGACATCAATGCTGTGGCCGCCGCAGCGCTGAAGGGGTTGGGGCTTGCTTCACTGCCTTTTCGCCATGTATCTCCAGAGATGAATCTGATTCAAGTGCTCCCTGAGTATCATCGGGGTGATCGCCAAGCGTATTTAGTGTACAAAGAAAGAAAATATCAGCCAAAGGCTTTGACCCTGCTTATCGATGCATTGATTGAGAGTGTTCGATCTTTCCATAGTGATGACTTGGTCAAATAAAAGGAGAAAGGAATGAAAGTAAGTTTTATCGGACTAGGCGTTATGGGTTTTCCAATGGCAGGCCACCTAGTCAAAGCCGGTTTTGAAGTAACGGTATTTAACCGCACTCACAGTAAAGCGCTAGACTGGGCTGATAAACACCAAGGTAAAGCCGCAGAAAGCGTAGCTGAATGTGTAGCAGATGCGGATGTTGTACTTGTCTGTGTTGGCAACGATGACGACGTACGCAGCATGACGACCAGCGAAACAGGCGCATTGGCGGCAATGAAGCCAAACGCGATTCTTGTTGACCACACGACAACGTCAGCAATCCTGTCTGAAGAACTTGAAGTCGCTGCGAAGCAAGCAGGTGTTCGCTTCATGGATGCACCAGTGTCTGGTGGCCAAGCGGGCGCAGAAAACGGCGTGTTAACCATCATGTGTGGCGGCGAACAAGCGCTTTTCAATGACCTTCAACCTGTGTTCGACGCTTACGGTAAGTCGTCGGTTCTGATGGGTAAAGTAGGTCAAGGCCAACGCGCGAAAATGGTCAATCAGATCTGCATCGCAGGTGTATTGAACGGCTTATCTGAAGGCTTGGTACTTGCTGAAAAATCAGGTTTGGACATCCCAACTCTGGTTGATTGCCTTAAAAACGGCGCAGCAGGTTCATGGCAGATGGAAAACCGCGCCACCACAATGGCGCAAGACAAGTTCGATTTCGGCTTCGCAATTGATTGGATGATCAAAGACTTAGGATTCTGCTTAGATGAAGCAGAGCGTCAAGGTATCCAACTTCCATTGACTGAAAAAACCAACAACGCATACAAGGCACTGTCTGCCGAAGGACAAGGCCGCATGGATACATCAGTATTGATGAAAGCCGTGGTTGAAGAGACGAAGAAGTAGAAGAAACAGTCGCAGCGAAGAAGTAGTAAAAGCTTTGCTTAGATAACTAAAATAGCCGCTGATTAGCGGCTATTTTAGTTTGTGTGAACTTAGGAATGCAGTGAAAGCGTTGCTTCTGAAACTCTCTATTGGAAAAAGAAGTATCTTAGAACCTTAAATACTTGTATGTCGTTTTTTGAGCCGTTGATTATCCGATCCTCACAAATACGTTTTTAGTATTAGTTTTTCTCAAAAGTCCCAATAGTCTTAATAACTCCTGCCATGACATCCGTAGAGTCTGCCTTTTTAGATGCTTTTTGCATCGCCTCCGAGTGTTTATTTAAACGCGCTCTCAATTCATCTAATTCTTTTTGAGTTGTCGTTTGTTCTTTTTGTTGTGCACTATTCATGTTTACACCATTAACTAATCTTGTGAGGTGATATTGTTATCTATAAAATTGATACAATGTAGTTAGTTATTATCTGAAATATAGATGGGTTGTAATGTTTACACTTCAGCAACTAGAAACGTTGGTTACATGTGTAGAATGTGGTTCTTTCTCTGCTGCTGCAAGAAAGTTAGGAAAAGCACAATCAGCAATCAGTACCGCAATTGCTAACTTAGAAATTGATACTGACACAATTATCTTTGATCGTTCTTCCCGCACACCACGATTAACTGCACAGGGCAAGCGCCTTTATTCTCACTCGGTGAGTTTACTGAATAATGCATACCGAATAGAAAATATGATGCAGGCATTTAGCTCAGGTATTGAAGATAAGCTAACAATCGCTATCAATGCGTTGTTGCTTACACCTGAATTTTACGACGCGGTAAAAGAGTTCTACACGCTTTTCCCTTTCACACAGCTCAATTTAAACGTCGTCGAAAACCATTTTGTCGCTGATATGGTTGCAAAAAACGAAGCAGATATTGGCTTTATGCTGTGGGGACAAGAGCATCCGACAAATGTAGAACTTGGTTCGATTGGTTATATTCCATTCTCTATAGCCGTTCACCACTCACATCCCTTACTATCGAGCTCAAGCGTTACATCCGAAAACGTAAAAAATTACCACCAAGTGTTATTGAAAGATTCCCATTTACACTACAACACCCCACTGTCACGGTCTGACTCTATCGTGAATAATTTAGAGGGAGTCGTTGAGCTAATACGGTTCAATCATAACTGGAGCTTTTTGCCAGATCACGTAATAAGACTTCACAGTGACTTAAGAAAACTAGAAATTGTAGGTGAAGAAAAAGATTGGTTGTTGCAAGTTGATCGTGCCACTAGCCAAAAGCAAGGTAAAGCAATTCAATGGTTCATAGAAAAGAGTAAAAACTTCTATACGTAGTGTGACCCTTAAAATTAGTCACCTAGTTAATAGCAGTTGAAACACAGTGAGGATTTAATTATCTAGATTGAAGCATAACCCTTTTTATTACGTCATGAACGGCAAGGTTTAGGGGGCTTTGGCGATCGACAAGACGCATGCAGGATACAAGGTTTAAATCAATCCTAAGCTCTTTGGGTGGCTCTATGGTGTTAAGCGAAGCGTCCTTCCAACTATCGCTTAATACGCAGGCGTGTTCCCCCTGCTCTAGGATTTGCCTCGCCACTGAAAAATTGTCTACCGTGATACTGATGTGCGGCTCAATCCCACTACTTTTCAACATTTCTAAATATCGGTAACGGTCTTCATTCCAGCCTTGGCTTCGGATCTTGATAAAAGGTAATTGCAACGCCTCTTCCCATGTTAATTGCCCCAATGATTTTGATACAGCGATCACCAGTTGATCGGCCATGATGCGTTTCTGGAAGATATTCGTACTACGGTCTTCATTTAGAAAGTGCACACCTAGGGTAATGTCACCCTGTTCTAATTTTTGCTCTGTATCTGATGCCCAAGTCTTCAACTCTATTTGCGCTTTGGGAAACGTTTTCGAGAGCTCCCTAAACAAACTAACGCCTGAGAACTCTAGTGTGGAGGCGAAGAAAGCAAGGTTGATTGGCCCTTCATAGGTAGATGGATTGAATGATATTGGTGAGGTGGCGGAGTGCATCAAGGACAAGGCTTGCTCAATCTTGGGCAAAATAGATTTGCTGTAATGTGTTGGTCTTAACCCTTCCGTAGTGCGTTCGAAAAGTGGGTGCCCTAATTGTTCTCTTAGCTTGGTCATTTGCTTGCTGACGGCGCTCTCTGAGATCCCCAGTTTCATCCCAGCCCTTTTTAGGCTATTCGACTGACACAGTAATACAAAGGTACGCAGCAAGTTCAAGTCTATACTTTCCATCCTGGCAAGTCCTATTTTCCACGCTTTCCATTTTGGAAGTATAAAGTGATCACTATCGGCAGAGCAAATAATACTCTTCCAAATGACATTCACTTTGAAATATAAAGGTCGCTACTATGAAAACACTATTTCCCCTTACTGCTGTCGCTTTATTCTCAACCAGCGTTATTGCCGCGCCAACTATCGTCACGGAAGATAATTTTGCTCAGGCATACACCAATATGCGTCTCGGTGCGGTAGTAGAGAAAGCTGGTGGTATCAATACATTCTTTGAGATGCCAGTACCGAGCAGCGTTCCAGAAGAGCAGTTCGTTGTACGAATGAATCGAGACACTTTTTATTCCGTTTCTGTCATCGATATGTCGAACGATGATGTCTACGTGACGGTTCCAGAAACTGACCAATATGTGTCATTGCAAGTCGTGGACGAAAACCACGAGACGCAACCAATGATCTACGGTTCAGGTCGTCATAAAATCAGTGCAAAAACCGACCACGCATTTGTCATTGTCCGTGCTCTTGAAGATGATGCACGCCGTAACCTGAAAATTGAAACAGGCAGTGAGAAACCGTTTGAAGTAAAAGAGTGGGATATGGCGTCGTTCAGTGCCACGGATAAAGCTGGCAACATCGATTTCAGTGACGGATATGACCAATCAAAGGCGTTTGGTAACAAAGAAAGCGGCCAAACTGATTACATGAATTACGTTGGCGCAGCTGGCGGTTGGGGTGGTGCAATGGTTGAAGACAACATCTATCAAACCAGTCAGTACTTCGATGCGAATGCATGTTACGAGACGACTTTCAAAGATCCTAAGGCAGGATCATTCTGGTCGGCGACCGTATATAACGCTGATGGACGCATGTTCAACGACAAGGCCAATATTTCGAGTGAAATGGCCCCCGTGATCAACAGCGATGGAACTTACACTCTCCGTTTCGGATGTGAAGGTCAGCCAAACAACATTCCAACTATGGACGGTAATAACACGGGTAAATTTAATGTTCTTATGCGCCACTACAATCCTAGCGAACCAGTGAGCAAAGGCGAGAAAGGCTACAACCCAGCGACGATGATTAAGAAAGCAGGTTGATTTAAGTTGTTGGTTCTGATGAATAAAGTAGTCGAAGTCTCATTTAGAACATTAAAAATAGCCGCTGATTAGTGGCTATTTTTTATAAATCAACGATAGAGAAAGCGTTAGTTTTAAACTCACAAGTGATTATTTTTGAGTTACCGTATTTGCGAAATTAGCCAGTTACGGATTATCAGAAGTGTTGTTAATGTCTAATTTAGTGACAGACATTACCTTCATTCATGGGGGCTTATCATAGAGTCAAGATCGCAGACTACACCGAAGCTCAATCGATTAATTGCACTACAAAACTGATACGGGTTACCTGTTTTACTTAGTCCTAATCGACAAAATCTATGAATGTGTTGACTCAAATCGTAGTTGCGTTGAGGCTGAGGTCTTGGTGTGTAGATAGCTGTAAAGTTTGAAGCATCGGAAAGTCGATACTCGTGATATTTGATTCTATGAAAATGTTGATGAGGTTGACGTACAAGCTGAAAGAAAAGTGACTGAATAAATACATAGATTGTGGCAGCGACGTTACATGCGGTAAAACACTGCAATTTCGTTTCATTCTCACTTCATTTATATGACAGAAAATTAAAGAGGAATTAAGTTAAGTTAGATTATATCTAGTTTAACTACACGTAATTTTAATATTTCTACTTCAATATCCATTGTCATCAAATACAGCGATGAAGTAGAAATAAAAATCATGTGGCACTTTCAAAATCCAGTTGAAATTATCAGCGGCGATAATGCATTAAGCGAATTACATTCCAGAATAAATGGGCGTAATTATTCAATAGTCACCTATGACAATGATGTATTTAAAACATATACAGAAGAAGTCATTCAAGCTATTGGTCACCAGCCTAACCATATTATTGATGGTGTAGTTGAAAACCCTCACTTTGATAATTTAAGTCTGCTTTGTGAACAATTAGCTAAACAAAAAGAGAGTACCGACGTTTTTGTCGCTCTTGGTGGCGGTTCAGTCATGGACACCGCAAAGGTATTGGCCGCCAGCAGTGGTGACTTCACCAATATCGCTGATTACCTGAAAGGTAAAGTAGATACGGACTCATTAACCTATCAAGAAATCATTGCCATACCGACAACGGCAGGCACAGGCAGTGAAGTGACGCATTGGGGAACCGTTTGGGACCCAGAAAATGACAAAAAATACTCTCTCGCCGACCCACGGCTATACCCTACAGCCACCATTGTACATGCACCGTTTACAGCGAAGCTTCCAGTATCTATCACTGTGAGCACTGGGCTTGATGCACTATCTCACGCACTTGAAAGCTTATGGAATAAAAATCGTAATCCGATCAGTGCGGTTTTTGCTGTTACAGCATCAAAAGCGATCATCACTATATTGCCGGAACTGGTAAAACAACCTACAAACTTAACACTTAGAACCAAAATGCAAGAAGCAGCTTTGATGGCTGGCCTCGCTTTCTCGAATACAAAAACCTCTATTGCCCACAACATGTCCTATGCGATCACACTAGAAAAAGGCACAGCACATGGCATTGCATGCAGCTTTACGCTACCCGCAATCATTCGTTCTATTGATACCAACGACCAAGAGCTCATCAACTATTTGGAAGATATTTTTGACTCAAGCATTGGGCAAGCAGCCAACAAAATGGAGCGATTTCTTAACGAGCTCAATATTAAAACAGACCCAATCAGTTACGGATACTCAAAAGAACAATGGAATAGTTTAGTAGAGCAAGCGTCACAAGGCCAAAGGGGTAGAAATTTCTCAGGAAATATTAATCAACTTATTGCGAATTTTAATTAACTTGGATTTATGAAATGAAAACAGTAGAAGCAGTTATATTTGATTGGGCAGGAACCACGGTTGATTTTGGTTCTTTTGCTCCCACCACAATTTTTGTTGAAGCATTTAAAAAAGCCTTCAATTTCGAAATCACTCTAGGCGAAGCTCGTGGCCCAATGGGAATGGGGAAATGGGATCACATTCGTACGTTGGGCAACGATGAAGCAATCTCGGCACGTTGGATTAAACGTTTCGGTGCACCTATGACAGACGAGCAAGTCACCGCCATTTACAATGCTTTCATGCCATTGCAAATAAAGAAAGTTCAGCAACCTGAACATTCAAGCCTGATCCCCGGTGCTACTGAAACATTAGCGTTTCTTGCCCAGCACAACATCAAAGTCGGATCGTGTTCTGGCTACCCTCGTCCAGTGATGGAAGCACTTATCCCAGCTGCAGCAGCAAATGGTTATAGCCCCGATTGTGTCGTGGCGAGTGATGATCTTCGTGCCGGCAGCCGACCAGGCCCTTGGATGGCACTCCAAAACGTCATTGAACTCGGTGTGAATAGCGTTGCTCGATGCATCAAAGTCGATGACTCAGTGCCAGGCATAGATGAAGGGCTGAATGCTGGAATGTGGACCGTCGGACTTTCCCTCTCTGGTAACGAAGCAGGATTCACGCTCAACGAATTCTTAGAAGCAACCGACGAACAGAAAGCCAATGCGCGCGAACTGGCGAGTAAAAAAATGCTAGATGCTAACGCGCACTACGTCATCGATACGATCGCAGACCTACCTGCTGTTATCACCGATATAAACCGCCGCATCGCTGCTGGCGAACGCCCTTAAGACTAACAACTCGAAGATTGGACACCATGGCAGATATACATCTTTCAAATATTAAAAAATCATTTGGTCAAACGGAAATCCTAAAAGGAATCAATCTTGATATAAAGGATGGTGAGTTTTTAACATTAGTCGGGGCTTCAGGCAGTGGGAAATCGACGCTTTTACGAATAATCTCAGGTCTCGAAGAGCAATCTGAAGGCCACATTCGCATCGGCGGTACCGACATTTCGGACAAGCGCCCTAAAGATCGCGACCTTGCTATGGTTTTCCAATCTTATGCGCTCTACCCACATTTAACCGTGTGTGAGAACATGCAAGTTCCACTGAGAATGCGCATGCCACTTTGGCAACGGCTCCCGTTTGTCGACAAATTGAGTAACGAGAGCAAAGCTTCCGCTCAATCGATAGATAAGCGCGTTCAGGACGTTGCAGAACAACTGCACATTGAGCACCTACTTGACCGAAAACCCAGTGAACTTTCCGGTGGACAGTGTCAGCGCGTTGCATTGGGCCGTGCCATGGTCAGAAAGCCTTCAGCGTTTTTGATGGATGAACCTCTGTCCAACCTAGATGCAAAGCTGCGTGTTCACATGCGTGGTGAGTTAACTCAAATTCACAGAGACATCGGTACAACCTTTGTGTACGTCACTCACGACCAAGTAGAAGCAATGACCATGTCCGATCGCATCGCACTTCTCGTAGAAGGCGAACTGATTCAGGTCGATACGCCAACCAATATGTATAACAACCCGAATCATCTCAAGGTTGCCGAGTTTATTGGTAGCCCTAAGATCAATACGATTCCAGCTCTGGTGGATGATCATGGCTCAATCATCTTTGACGGCCAAGCACTGGATAACGTCAAACTCAACGCCACCAAGTGTGATGCTCCCATTACCATTGCGGTGCGCTCTGAAGACATGAAAATTGTGCCTAACGGCAAGATGCAGGCCTCTATCACCCATATTGAAAACATGGGGGGCGAGAAGATCATTTTTGCTGAAGCCAACTGGGCAAAAGGCAAAATCGCCATCAAAGTTTCAACCAAAGAAGCTGCCTACTTAGCACAAGGCGATACCATTTTTCTCGAGATGAATATCGAAAACCTCATGTACTTCAATCGAGATGGCAGCCGTATCCAGCAAATCAATATTATGATGGAGGCGGCATAACATGTCTCAAGAATTGGCCATACCGCTGCCATCCCAAAAGGTAAATAAGCTGACTCTAGGACAGAAGCGCGAGCAGCGCAGTGCTTGGCTTCTGACACTGCCCGCAGTGCTGCTCATGATGTTGTTCTTAATCGGTCCCATCATTGCGGTCATTACTTTGTCATTTACCGATTGGCAACTGGGAATGACTAGCTTCTCTTGGGTTGGCATTGATAACTATGTCCAACTAATCAATGACGACACATTTTGGAAAGCACTTAAAAACACCCTACTTTATGTCGCTATCGTTTTGCCATTTTCGGTCATCGGTGGCCTTGCTATCGCCATTCTAATCGAAGCAAGACCTAGTGGAAAAAGTGTGTATCGAACTGCATTTTTCCTACCAGTAATGGGAACGTTGATCGCAATGTCGATTGTTTGGGAATACATCCTGCAGCCTGATTTCGGTCTACTCAACATGATATTGGATCAACTCGGTATCGATGGCAAAAATTGGCTTAATGACAAGGACACCGTCATTTATGTACTCGCGGCTATCGGTATCTGGCATCAGCTTGGTTACAACATGGTTCTGTACATGTCAGGGTTGATGGCCATCCCCCCGCACCTCTATGAAGCGGCCGAAATGGATGGTGTTCCTAACGGTTGGTCACGCTTTAAACTCATTACATGGCCGATGTTAGGCCCAGTCACACTCTTCGTTCTGGTGATTTCTGCAATTAAAGCCTTTCAGGTATTCGATACCGTCGAAGTCCTCACTCAAGGCGGTCCAAGCAAAAATTCGGAAGTATTACTGCACCTTATGTACGTCGAAGGGTTCCAATTTTTCCGTACCAGTTACGCGGCTGCTATCACCGTTATCTTTCTGTTCATTGTGCTGATGATTACCGTTGTAAAAATGCGCTTTATGGAAAAGAAGGTTCACTACTAATGAAACGAATCGATTTATTTGGCCTCTTTCGCCACATCACACTCATTGCTTTGGCTTTGGCTTTCCTGCTGCCCTTTATTTGGATGTTTCTGACTTCCATAAAGCCAGAGAGTGAGATCTTCTTAAATGAAATACGTTGGCTGCCAGAACGGTTCGCGGGCTATGAAAACTACAGCACAGCACTGTCAGAAACCCCATTGCTTAAGTTTATGTTGAATGGCGTGATTGTCACCGTCGCCATTTTCTTAAGTCAGATAGCTGTTGCAGTCCCTGCCTCATACGCGCTGTCAAAGCTGCAGTTTAAAGGTAAGCAAGTGGTGTTTATCGCCATTCTTGCTTGCTTAATGATTCCACCACAAGCGGTATCTATCCCATGGTACCTATTGATGTACAAATTCGGATGGTTGAACAGTTATGAAGGTTTAATCGCGCCGTTTTCTATCTCAGTCTTCGGCATCTTCTTAATGCGTCAGTTCTTTAACTCGGTTCCGGATGACCTTATTTCAGCCGCTCGTTTAGATGGATTCAGTGAATTCGGGATCATTTGGCGAATCATGGTACCCACCGCGATACCTGCATTAATCGCTTTTGGCATCTTTTCAATCGTCGCTCACTGGAACGATTACTTCTGGCCTCTGATTATTGCCAACAGTCAGGATGTTTACACTCCACCACTGGGGGTCGTCGCTTTTAAGAGTGATGAAGCTGGTGATAATTATGGGCCGTTAATGGCAGCCGCAACCATCATCGTTGCACCGCTGATCATCGCCTATTTATGTGCACAAAAACGCTTTATTGAAGGAATTACGATGTCTGGAATGAAGTAAATCCGCCTTACCCAAATACCTTTGAGCATTCCGAAAATGGCGCAGGTCATGGGCATGCTCAAATCAACTAGACCAATAGTCCGAAGGAAAAGGGCTAATAAAATTGAAGTATCGGAGAATAAAATGACACGTAAGTTTATCGCATTTGCCGCAATGGCCTTATCAACGTCAGCAATGGCTGACACGACCATTGTTGTGCAATACCCCTACGGCGAACTGTTTGATGGTCTGCATAAGCAATTGGCACAAGACTTCGAGCAGGCGAATCCTGATATCAAGGTTAAATTCCGCTCAAACTATGAGAACTACGAAGATGCCACGCAAAAAGTCATGCGTGAAGCGATCACGAATCAGTTGCCAGACGTTAGTTTTCAAGGGCTCAACCGCGTGTTGCCGTTATACGAACGTAACATCGCGGTTCCCCTTGATCAGTTCATTACTGATGAAGATAGAACCCAAAATGGCTACGACGACTCCATGATGTCTCCAAGCAAATTTGATGGGCAAACCTACGGCTTACCATTTGCCGTATCGATGCCAATTGTCTACTTCAATGCGGACTTAGTACAACAGGCAACGGGCGACGCTTCACTGCCAAATTCATGGAAAGATATTTACTCTGTCGCAGCCAAAATCAACGAGCTCGAAGGTAACCCAAAAGGCATGTACTACGACTGGAACATCACAGGAAACTGGCTGTGGTTATCTCTTGTCATGTCACAGGGCGGCGATATTTTACGTGACGGAAAAGTCGCATTTGACGGAGAGGAAGGGCAATGGGCGATCAGCCAACTGGCTCAAATGCACACCAAAGCCGATATGCCAGACTACCAACGCAGAAGCGCAGAACGTTCGTTTGGTGCGGGTAACATCGGTATTTATGTCACGTCGACATCCAACTTAGCTATGTTCGAACGCTCTATTGGCGATAAGTTTGAACTGAAGACCGTCCAATTCCCAGAAGTACGTGATGGTGGCACTTTGCCAGTTGGTGGTAATGCGGTTGTTATGCTTGCTAAAGATAAGAAACAACAAGAAGCCGCGTGGAAATACATCAAGTACATCACTGGCCCAGAGGGAAATCAACAGATCCCACATTTTACGGGTTATATGCCGCCCAACCAAATAGCAGCTCAATCTTTAGACGCTTTTTATCAAGAGCGACCAAATCATAGTACCGCAGTATCGTCGCTGCCTTTGATGGACACGTGGGTTTCTTTCCCTGGTGCTAATGGTTTAAAAATTACCGACGTGATATCAGACGAACTTCACACAGTAGTATCTGGTGCGCGAGCTCAGGGTGATGAACCTAAGGCTGTACTCGAAGAAATGAGCAAGAAAGTAAATCAACTTTTGAACTAGAAACCAATAGGTCAGTTCCTCATTGCATTTAGGGGCTGACCTTTGAATTAAGAGAGACATATGATTGTTTTTGATTTTGATGGGGTAATCTGCGACAGCTTAGAAGTGTGCCGCAATGCGTGCCAATATGCTGTTGGTAAGCAGCACTCTCCCATACTCATTGAAACTAATCCGTTCCGATACTTAGACCCAGTGACATTTGAAACCCTTGCTTCTGAACTCGGGCTAAATGAGCCACAATTTGCTAGGGACGTGGGTGAGTTTGTGTCCAATAACAGTACTAAGACGACGTTCTTCTACGGCATTGACGCAGTAGTCCAACAACTATCTCAATCACACCGCCTATTCATCGTCAGTGCCAGTAATAGCGAAGCAGTGCGTCTCCAATTAGTGAGGCATGGTTTAGACTCCTATTTTGAAGATATTTTAGGGGGCGATAGACCTGGTAGTAAGAGTGAGAAAATCCTTGAACTGAAACGCACCCACTCAACGCCTGCGATTATGATTGGTGATTGCATTAGTGATATCAAAGCCGCACACGAGAGCAGTTCGCTATCCATTGCTGTGACTTGGGGGTGGCAATCACAGAGTTACTTAGAACAGGCTAAACCGACGGCAGTCGCACAAAACGTTTCAGCATTAACATCAATAGTGCACCAACTATCCGACATATCTGAATTAATGGCTTAATCATGAAAATCATTCACTTAACAGACACTCATCTGGGTTACACTGGTCAAGAAATCTATCAACGATCCCCTATTCCCGCTTTAGAAAAGGCCATTAAGAGTATCAACCAAGAGCACAGCGACGCTGAAATGCTGATGATCACCGGAGATTTGGCTCATGCAGGTCATCCAGAGGCTTATCAAAACCTCAAGTCCATTCTAGAAAAGTTAACTATCCCCTATCATTTAGTCATCGGAAACCATGACGACAGACCAACGATTTCAGAGCTATTTCACGACTTTGAGTTGGATGAAAATGGCTTTGCCCAAAAAGTAATCAGCACTGAAAAAGGGCTATTTATCCTTCTCGATACTGTTATTGAAGGCACACACGCAGGCTACTATTGTGAAACACGTTTTGCTTGGCTTGAAGAACAACTGGCGAAAGCGAACAACACTCCCGTATATATATTTATGCATCACGCGCCCTTTGACACAGGTATCCCTGCAATGGATGTAATCAGTCTAAAGAAATCACATGGTGAACGACTGGGAGAACTCTTCGACAAATACAATAATGTTAAACACCTGTTTTTTGGTCATTACCATCGTCCTATCGCCGGACAATGGCGCGGCATCGCATTTTCAACGCTGCGTGGTATGAACCATCAGGTGCGCCTCGACCTACACAGAGACAATATGATTCAAGGATGCTTTGAAGAGCCACAATACTGTGTTGTGCTCATGGAAGATGACCGTACTTTGATCCATTATCATGACTACATGCACCAAAGTGAGCATTTTGATATTGGCAGCCCAGTCGAGGCCCACATATAAGTATTGTTACCTCATCCATCTTTGCTGGCCTCTACCGATGACACCTGTCGTTGAGGCCATCAATGTTTTAAAAATGAAGAGGGTTGTGTAGAGTCGGTTCTGCACACTTTAAGAAGGCTTGAACAAGGCGACTCCCCAAACGTTCATTAGACACAGCAAAACTATACTTCATCCCTAAATGGCTGTTCTTAAATGATTTTGCAACAATTCGAGCGTCTTCAATATGCTCGTGCTCAGTGACAACACTGACACCTAACCCCTGAGCGACCCCTTCACGTATCGCTTCACGGCTGCCAATTTCGAGGTTACCAGCAAGTTGTATACTGTGCTCATCAAGAGCTTGTTCAAAGATAGCTCGAGTCATCGAGCCCTGTTCACGACGTAACAAAATCTGGTTATTAAAATCTGAATACTCTAAGGACTCTTTCCCTGACAAAGGATGGTCCTTCGGCAAAATTGCAATGAGCTTATCTTCCTGACATAAGAACGTTCGGAAACCTGGAATAGCTTGTTTATGTACGAATAACCCGACATCGACTTCTCCAGTTTGTAGAAGACTTAGGGCCTTCTCATTAGAGCCATACACAACTTTGATTTTAATTTTTGGATACTTGGTGACAAAGTGTTTGAGTGCTTGAGTGATGTGGTAAGGACTCACCGCAGAAATGGTTAATGTGCCATGAATCAATTTACCGTGAGATTGCATAAACTCATCGATTTCGCGTACGCCGTTGATAACGGAGCGACACAAAGGCATTAGCTGCAACCCTAAATCGGTCAGCCGATTGTTGCCTCGACCGCGTGTAAATAGCTTGGCATTGTAAAGCGTCTCTAACTCACCAACCTGCTTAATAATGGTGGGTTGTGAAAGCCCCAAATTATCCGCAGCTTTCTTAAAACTCCGGTACCTACCGACTTCATAAAACGCTTTCAGCAGTGGTAACGTTATCGGTGACATTCTCTTGTCTAACATTTAACTAATCCAAAACTCCCTGATGGAAACTCGTTGCTGATATTGGGAAAGGAAATGTTTTAGCATGACAATAAGACAAAGGAATGACGACGATGTAAAAACAATATCAAGCTAAGTCATTATTGATACTCAAAGACGTTGTTAAAACCCCCAATATAAATAGACAATGAAAAACGTCAGATTGCTTTCTGTTAAATTCATCTAGTCCTTTCCTGCTGGTGCTTTTTTATTTTCACTCCCCACTCCCCACTCACACCCTCTCTAAACCATTCACTCCTCGTAATGACCATTCGTCGCATTGATAAAACTGCATGACAAATTCTAGTTAACCTTTCAACGTCAACATTTGAAAGGGATTGGAAATCATGACTACTGCAAACACGACTTACTCACTTACTTCTCTATTTAAGCGTTCATTTTTGATTGGGCTTGTTTCCTTCGCTCCTACGTTAGCTTTAGCTAACCCAAGTTCAGACGTGCTCGATATCTATAACCAAGCCGCGCAAGGTAATGAAGACTTGGTTGAGGTGGCTTATGAACGCCTTAACGACACGCTGCAACAAGACGGCGCGACACCACTGACTTTGGTTTACCTAGGGAGTACAGAAACCTTAATGGGGCGTGATGCGTTCTTGCCTTGGAACAAGATGAAGTATGTAGAAAAGGGTTTATCGACCATCGATAAATCATTGGTATTGCTGAAAGACGAAGACCAACTAATTCATGAGCAACCTCGCGTTCAAGGGCTGCCAGATTCTTACCTGACTCGCGCTATGGCTGCGGTGACTTACACCTCTCTACCCGACATGTTTAACCATTTCGATCGTGGTTATGACCTGTTCCTTTCGCTTCTGGCTGAAGATGCTTTTCAGCAACAGCATTTCGCTGCGACCTCGTGGATTTACCGTTACGCCATTACTGCATCGATTCGTGCTGAAGACTTCGAGCAAGCACAAACGTGGTTAGAACAAATGGAAACGGCCGATGCTGGCAGCATCGAAACTATGACAGCGAAGGCCCTAATAGCGAAAGCTAAATAACGGTTTACTCAAGCTCAACAACAACAGCAGCGAGCGCTTAAGAATGGATTGGTAATCGGAGGACAAAAGAATGATTGAATTTAAAGGTATCGGCAAAGCTTATGTGACTGGCGGTCAACGTGTTGATGCATTAAACGGGGTCGATGGACATATCCAACGTGGTGAAATGGTGGCGTTATGTGGGCCGTCGGGTTCAGGGAAAAGCACACTTTTGAATATTCTTGGTTTGTTGGATATGGACTATCGAGGGCAAATCAATATTGATGGCAAAGCGTATCCAACAGAGCAAATCGCTGCTGCGCGTTTTCGTCGCCAGTCGTTGGGTTTTGTATTTCAGCGCTTCAATCTAGTTCCTGTAATGACTGCGCTTGAGAACGTCGCTTATCCATTGATGTTGAATCAATGTTCGAAACAAGAACAACAGGCCAGAGCGCAAGAGATGTTAGAGCGTGTTGGGCTAGGAGATTACGTTCATCACCGCCCAGACAACCTTTCAGGCGGTCAGCAGCAACGTGTCGCGATAGCCAGAGCGTTGATTCACAACCCAAGCTTAGTGATTGCCGATGAGCCGACTGCAAGCCTAGACAGCCACACTGCCAACCTTGTGATCGACATTATGAAAGAGCTCGGCCATGAAATGGGAACCACCTTTATTGTCGCAACGCACGACCCAAGAATGGCGCAGCGTTGTGACCGAGTCATTGAACTTATCGACGGTCAACTGGCGCCACAATCCGCAACAACGGAGGCGAACTCATGGGCAAGCTAACACAAAGAATGAGCACGTTTTTACTTCCAACCTCGGTGCGTTTGGCGTGGCTTAATCTATTAAGAAATGGTCGCCGTAGTCTGCTTTCAGTGTTGATTATCGCGATAGCCGTATTTGCACTCACCAGTGCAGGTGGTTACGGACTTTACACTTATGAATCTCTGCGTGAATCGACTGCGCGTGATACTGGCCACCTTACTTTGAGTACGCCAGGTTATTTTGAACAAGATGAAGACATGCCGCTGAGCAATGGTTTAGATAATGTTCAAGCGCTCACCAAGAGCATCATTGGCGACAGTGATGTGCGTGGTGTGCAGCCGCGAGTCTACTTCAGCGGCTTGGTGTCTAACGGCAGTAAGTCGACCATTTTTATGGGAACGGGCGTGAATGAGCGTGAGTTCGATATGAAAGGACCGTTTCTTGATGTGCGCAGTGGTCAGACTCTCTCTGATGTGAAATCACCAAGATACGACAGCCAAGAACCACAAGTGATGCTGGGAACCGACCTTGCTCGTAACCTCAAAGTTGCGGTTGGTGATTGGGTAACGCTGCTCGCGACTACCAGTGATGGCGCTTTGAATGCTTTTGATTTTAAGGTGCAGGGCATCTACTCGACTGGGGTTCCTGAGCTGGATAAGCGTCAGCTGTATGTTCATATCACTGCCGCTCAAGAGCTTTTGGCCTCAGATAAAGTCAGCACCTTGTCGGTGTTCCTATTTGAAACAAGCAAAACCTCGACCGTTCAACAGCGCATCCAAACTGCTTTAGATCGAAACAGCGCGAGCCAAAGTGATCAAGGTACAGAGATCGAGATAACCCCATGGCAAGATCGTGCATTTTTTTACACCAAGGTTAAAGATCTTTACGACCGGATCTTCGGCATCATGGGTGCAGTGATGGCATTAGTGGTGTTCGTGTCGCTGTTTAACACCATGACTATGTCAGTCACAGAGCGCACTCGTGAAATCGGCACCTTGTCGGCACTTGGCAGCTACCCCTCAGAAATTGTCGCAGGGTTCTTAAAAGAGGCGGGATTACTGGCTCTGATTGGCAGTGCGATTGGCGCGCTAGTGAGTGGCTTGGTGTCGGTGTTGTTACTGGTGATTGATGTGCAAATGCCACCTCCCCCCGGCAGAACCGAAGGTTACCCACTCAACATTTACTTTTCATTAGAATTGGTTGGTTACGCCACGTTAGGTGTGCTGACGATATGTTTGCTGGCTGCTTATTTCTCTGCTCGTAAAGGCGTGAATAAGCCAATCACGGAGGCGCTGGTTTATGTATAAATTTACTCGTTCGCTTATCACTGCTTTAGGTTCTGTATTGGTTTTGGTTCTAGCATCGACACCAAGCTGGGCCGTCGATTCACAACAAGTCACTGAGATGATCGCCAAGGCGGATAGTTACCGGTTGAACAGCACACAAGCCTCTAAAGTGGTTTCTCTGGTGGCGCTATATCAAGACGAGCAACTGGATAAAACGCGAGAATACAATGTCTACACAAGGCCAAACCGAGAGTCGTTGGTGGTCTTTAAGTCAGCCGTAGAGGCTGGTCAAAAGATGCTGATGATTGAAGACAACTATTGGTTGTTGATGCCAAAGTCTCGTCGCCCAATTCGTATCACACCAATGCAAAAACTATTAGGTGAAGCGTCGGTTGGCGATATCTCGACGCTGACTTGGAGTGAGGATTATCAAGGCGAGTGGGTTGCCGAACAACAGGTTGAGATTCCGAATGGTGAACAGCTTGATACCCATCACCTAAAGCTATTAGCGAAAACCAAGGGCGCGAGCTATCAATCGATTGATCTGTGGTTAACGGCAGATCGCGCATTTCCAGTTAAAGCGGATTTGTATTTGCGTTCAGGAAAGCTAGCCAAGCAAGCGTGGTTTACTGAAGGCGTGCGAGATGGCTTACCAACAGTAGTGTCGATGACCTTGCTCGATAAGATTCAACCAAGTAAGAAAACCGTGATTGAGTACCGCGAGGTGAGCGAGCAAGCCTTGGCAGACAAGTATTATAACCCTGCTTACTTGTCGCGTAATAGCGTGTCTGGGCTTTAGGTGGTTGTCATGAAAGCTTTCAATTGCCGATTCCACATAAAGCCTTCAATCGCTACTTTGCTTGCTTTTTCTTGTATGAGTAACACGATTCAAGCGGACGATCTGAGTTTGGCGTGGGATTGGCAACTCAGTGCAGAA
The DNA here is from genome assembly GCA_023206055.1 of Vibrio cyclitrophicus. Lineage (NCBI taxonomy): Bacteria > Pseudomonadati > Pseudomonadota > Gammaproteobacteria > Vibrionales > Vibrionaceae > Vibrio > Vibrio cyclitrophicus. The sequence continues at coordinate 1,487,796 of CP065367.1, forward strand.
GCCGTTGAATCGAGAGAGTCGCCATTCAGCCCTTTAGCGTCTGATAATCGTCAGTCGCTCAATGGTTTGTTGGATCTTGAGGCTGGTTATAACAATTGGCTTGGTCTGTTTGCAGTGAAAGCCAATGATATTTTGAGCAACAGCCCTCAAGAACAAGACGCGAGCTTTGAGTCTGAATTCATTGTCCGTGAGTTGTTCTGGCAAGGTGGTGTTGAGCTGTCGAATTCAGCGTTCGGTGACCACTATCTTGATGTCACGCTCGGTAAGGTTCGTTTGGACTGGGGCGTGGGTTATGGTTATCGACCGCTAGACATCATCAAGCCGTATCGTCAGAACCCTGTGGGTATTGTCGCAGAAGAGGGCGCGGGTGTTGCGTCGGCGTCACTGTTCGATATGACGGGCGAATGGACACTGCTTTACAGCGATTCATCATGGACTTCTCAAGACGTGAATGAATTCGAAAAGCAGAATCAGCAACAAGGATTTGGATTACGTCGTTACAATCTTGTAGGTGATCACGAGTATCAGTGGGTCGCTTATTACGACGATGTACGCCACGGCTTGCTTGGAGCGAGCTTGGTTTCGGTATTAAACCTCGCTTGGGAGTTTCATGGTTCGATGATTTATCAGCGACAAAGCCTTGGCTACAGCCAGCCTGATTCCATGCTTAAACCTGTGTATCTCGAAGAGCAGGGCGAGGCCTATCAAGCGTTAGCCGGATTAACATGGGCCAATGATACTGGCCACAATGTGGTCTTGGAATACTGGTTTGATAGCCGCGCTTGGAGCAATTCTGAATGGCAAAGTGCCATAGAAAGTGCCGAGTCTTTGTCGGTTAATCCTATGACTGCATCACTGGCTGGTTCTTATGCGCAAGGTTATCAACACGCCAATTTGGTTCAACACAACATCATGTTTCACTGGTCTTTGGATTCGACACATGGCTGGCTTGAAGATATCACGCCGACATTTGATGTGATGTTGTCCCCACAAGACGGTGGTTTTATTGCGACTCAGTGGCTCAACTATCAGGTATTAGATAATGGTGACTCATCGTTGGAATTGGAACTTGCTGCACGCTTTCTAGGCGGTAAAAGTGATTCTGCTTACGTCAACTTACCCGATAGTCATATGATTCTTATAAATATCAAAGGACGATTTTAATGAACACTTCTTCAAACAGTCGGTTTTCATGGATCAAAAGCTTCGCGTTCACCACGCTATTTTGTGTTCTTATTGCAATTACAACCCATACGATTTGGGGCGGCGGATTAACGGTTAACCTGGCAATCAGTTTTGGCTTTGGTTATAGCGCTGTGGGTTCCTCTTTCGTTTTGGTGAAGTTGTTTAAGAGAACATCTAGAAGGCTTGAAGTGGCCATCTCAATGGTGGTCGCGATGACCTTCGGTACTTTGAATGCGCACTATTGGTTAAACGGGTATTTCGGATCCAATATCTCTGATCTTAAATCTGTGGTGCTGTTGGGCGTTATCTTCTGCTCGGTTTGCTATTACTACTTCTACTCACGAGAGAAGCAGCTGCGTGCCGACAATGAATTAGAAGTGGCCAAGCGCCGTCAGGCCGACCAAGATAAGGTGGTGGTACTCAGTCAGCTTAAACAACTGCAAAGCCAAATCGAACCGCATTTCCTATTTAATACGCTGGCGACCATCAATGTGTTGATTGAGAGCGACAGTGCGAAAGCCAAGTTGATGCTCGAAAAGCTGACTGACTTGTTACGTGTGACTCTTAAAAACAGCCGCACTGAGCAATCGACCATCGTACAAGAGGTCGACTTGCTAGATGCTTATCTTAATATTCAAAAGATACGCTTAGATGAGCGCTTAGCCTTCTCGATTGAAACGCACGACATTAGCGATCAGCAAGTGATTCCGCCATTTTTGATTCAACCTTTGGTGGAGAATGCGCTCACACACGGTATTGAGCCAAAAGCCGCAGGTGGCCAAGTGAACATCCGTATTGCCCAACAAGCACAGCAGCTAAAAATTGAAGTGTCTGATAATGGCGCTGGACTGAAAACGCCCTCGGTGAATAGTGGCCATGGTGTTGGGTTAAGTAACATTCGTCAGCGAATCGAAACCCTTTACGGTGATAAGGCGAGCCTCACGGTTACTGAGCAGGCTACAGGTGGCGTGGTATCAACTATCTTATTACCGCTCATCAGAGAAACTAGATCCGAGAACGCAGAGCTGACACTCTAGGCACTGTTACGTAAATAAGTACAGTGACGAAATAAGCACAGAGACAAAAACAGACGATTTACAGTGTGAATTTAAAGGAATAATCATGAATAACCCAGCATCAAAGCCAAGTGTCACGGCGATTATCGCAGACGACGAAGCACTGTTAAGGCACCATCTCGACAAGAGTTTGGCTGAGGTTTGGCCTGAGCTAGAGATCGTCGCTAAGGCACAAAACGGGCTAGAGGCAATGCAGGGTATTCAGCAACTTGAGCCTGATGTGGTCTTTCTTGATATTCGAATGCCAGAGCTCGATGGTATCTCGTTGGCGAAAAAACTGAACAAGTTAGCTTCGCCGCCATTGGTGGTTTTCATTACCGCTTACGACGAATACGCGGTTAAAGCCTTTGAGCACAATGCGATGGATTACTTGCTAAAACCAATCAATGAAGAGCGTTTACTTGCCACATGTCAGAAGGTTCAAACACGCTTGTCGAGCAACCAAATGCAATCAGGTAGCGCGCCAGTACAGCCTGATATCGCGGCATTAATGAATCAGCTTCAACAGCTATCCCAGTCAACCTCGCAGCAACCTCCCTATCGACCGCAGCAAAAACACCTCACATGGCTCAAAGCCAATATCGGGGAAGACATCCACCTGATTGCCGTCGATGATGTGGTGTATTTCAAAGCCGAAGACAAGTACGTGTCTATATTTAAGAAGGGTCAAGAGGGTGCATTAGAGGAGTTTATTCTTCGAGTGTCGCTAAAAGAGTTGATTGCCCAACTCAATCCTGATGAGTTTTGGCAGATTCACCGTTCTGTGGTGGTGAAGGTTTCCGCCATTGATAAGGTGAAGAAAGGACTCTCCGGCCAGATGTCTGCGTATGTGTCAGGCGAGAAGCTACCGATCAGCCGCGCTTCGCAAGCCCTGTTTAAAGGTATGTAGAAAACGAACAAAAGGCGATACATATAGGCTTTATAATTAATTCATGTAATTTATAAATCAAACACTTTCATACTTATATCGAGTGACTCTAAAATTTTAGTCGTTTGATTTAATGGCGAATTATTACACTTTGGCGATCGGATATATTGGAGCAAAGCCCTTCAAAGAGATCGTTATGAAAGCATACTATTTAGTCGTCGTATTGAGCTCCACATTGCTAGGTTGCAGTTCTACTCCTCAGCAACAAACGTTATTGAAATCCGATCCATATTGGGTCACAGGTGAATTAGATAACGGCTTAACCTATCACGTTTACCCTGACCGAGAACAACCAGTATCGGTACGCTTACTTGTGCATGCCGGCTCTTTCCAAGAGAGCGAACAACAAAAAGGTTATGCCCATTTTATTGAACATATGGCGTTTAATGGCAGCAAAAATTTTTCAGGGAATGATGTAGTAGAGTTGTTTGAGCAATCTGGTGCTAGTTTTGGCGCCGACTTAAATGCTTATACCTCCTATCAAGAAACCCTCTATAAGTTAGATCTGCCCGATAACGAGAATCTAGATAAAGCGTTGGCTTGGTTTAGAGATATTGGTGATGGTTTACTGCTGTCTGGAGATGAAATCGAAAAAGAGAAAGGTGTGATATTAGGGGAATTTCGACACACACGAGTTGAAGATAAACCGCTCTCATTTAAGTTCTACGATCATATGATTGAGGGCACGAATTACCAAACCAACGATCCCATTGGCAATAAAGAATCCGTTTCTAATGCGAATGTTCAAGAATTAAAAAACTATTACCAAACCTGGTACCAACCTCAGTTAACCGAGGTGATTGTCTCTGGTGATATTACACTGGCAGAAGTGATCCCTTTGATTGAAGAAACCTTCTCTGACTGGCAAAGAGGCACAACACTGGTTCCCGTGAAGAACACATCAGCGGATTACAATACTCAAGATTTTGTGGCGTATGGATCTGGGGTCGAGCCACCGAGCATCGGGATAGTGATTGATCGTGGGCAAAGAGTGACACGCAGCCATGAGCAACAACATCAGCTTTGGCTAGATGATATTGCTCAGCAACTCATCCAACAAAGGTTGAATTCAGATTTTGTTGATGCTGCGTTGCCAGTGCAATGGGTTGCTTCGATTCCCTATTTCTTAGAGTACCAAAGGTATTCTATTACTACGGTTGGCTTTCCTGTCGATAGTCGAGAGCAAAGCCAGCAGCAGTTTATTTCTACTCTTGCCTCATTGCGTGATCATGGTGTGAGCGAATATGAGTTTACGAGTGTGATATAGCAATACCAAGCGAACCTTGATGACATTAAGTCTAACTGGGAGAGAATGAACGCAGTGGCTCATGCTGACGGTAAGTCGACGGCATTGGTGATTGACCAGACGGTTCAATCACAGCTTGATTATAAGTCGAGTTTGAAAGAGTTTCTTGCGAGTACGGATCTGGAAGCCGTAAATGATAATTTAGATGATTTACTTTCTAGCCCTTATATTTTGGGATTAGGTTTATCGTCTAAAGAAGACTTGCAGGCAATGAATAACGAGCTAAAAGATGTCAGAAAAGCCTATAAAAAGACAGGTAACAGACCATTACTCGTTACTGCAAGCTCGGCGTTTAGTGTGCCTGCGTCTCAAGGCGAAATTGTAAAACAAGTTCAGGTGAGTGACGATCCTAATTTGAAGCAGTGGACATTAAGCAACGGTATTGAAGTTTTGTATCTCCGTAACTCTGAAGCTGGTAATAGTGTTGGGGTTTACTATGCGAGTGAGGGCGGAAAAGCGGCGCTGGATCCTTCGCTGTTTCCTGCTGTAGAGATTGCGCTGCCCGCTTCGGTTCGTAGTGGTGTTGGTAAATTTAGTGGTTCGGAGTTAACCGCTCACTTGAGACGCGAAGACATTGAAATTTATCCCTTCATCAACTTTACTCATCATGGCTTAGAAATAAGTGCCAAGAAAAAGACGCTTGCCGAAGGTTTAGCTGCGCTGCACACCATTGTAACCGAACCCAAAATAGACAGTGATCAGCTTGAGGCTGTGAAATCTGAATTTGCTCAAGATCGTACAGCATATTTAGAAACTCCAGTTGGCCAGTTTATTCAGATGGTTAATCGCAATAGCTATCAAACAAGCAGCCGTCACATGATGCTTGAAAGTGAAGATATTAAGGCTGTCACGTCGCAAGATATATTAGATGTTCATCATCAACTCTTCCAAAAGTTAAGAGACAACACATTGGTTATTGTTGCTGATATTAATCCAGCTGAAATTAAGCCTCTTGTGCGTCAATACGTTGCTTCATTGCCATTAGAAGCCGCTGTGTCTCCTGATTATCAGGTGGCTTATAGTCCTGATTCGAAAGAACGAATGGATATATCCGTCAATAATGAAGACAGCAGTCAGTATTTGTTACGTGTGATTTCCCAGCAAGCTCGGGATAAAACCGCAAAAGATGTGTTTATGGACGATATGCTTCAGCGCGTGTTGTCGAAACGTTTAACGGCTTATGTTCGTGAAGAGTTAGGTTTGGATTATGCGCCTTATGTTTACTCGGTCGCACAAGACAGTGAGCCGAGTTATGACTGGTTAATCGGCTCTTTAACGGCTCCAGAAAACTCAGATAAAATTGAACAGGCGATTGATAAGGTCATTGCTGGAGCGGCAAAAGGGATTTCTGAAGATGAGACTCGAACGGCCGCTAAGCAGCTTGTAGCGGACCTTGCTCCACTTAAATATAAGCCTACTGAACAAGCTTGGTTTATTTCTCGTTATTTGATTCATGATTATGGTTTTGAGGCGTTGTTCGACCTGCAGGGGACGGCAGACTCCATTTCTAGTCAAGACATGACAGAGTATGCGAAAGAAATTTTTGGTGATAACAGCTATCAGTTGAAGAATCTGTTAAGCCCACAAGGTTAGGTCTAGTTAGGTGAGTGGTTTTTCTTGAAAGCCACTTCTACTCTTTATATATGGATTCACTTCCAAGCCAAATGTTTAAGCATTTGGCTTTTTTATTGCGCTGAATCTTATGAGGTTTGGTAGAACCACTTATTAGCCGAGCCTCGCAAGCTTTGTTTAAAGGGATGTAGAGGCTCACTTAAGGTATTTAGCAAGCGTGTTTAAATGGATTTCATAAGTTCTTATTGAAGTGCTACTTCAGTAAATACAGCTGATCTTACATATCGAACGGTAATTTATAAAACAAAGATCCAGATCACAAAGATATTCATCCGGTTAAATATTAAATAATAATCGTTAACTCAATCTGTATATTGTCGATGAATGACATTAAGAGGTTGTTATGAAAACATATTATTTAGCGACGGCATTATGCCTAACTTTGGTTGGCTGTAGCTCAACATCAAAAACTACCGAAAGCTTAATCCAACCGGATCCAGCGTGGAAGTCAGGTCAGCTGGAAAACGGTCTTACCTATCATGTTTATCCTGATCACGAAGAGTCTGTCTCTGTACGTTTGGTCGTGCACGCAGGTTCGATTCAAGAGACTTCTCAACAGGAAGGTTATGCTCACTTTGTCGAGCACATGGCATTCAATGGCAGTAAAAACTTCTCTCAAAACGATGTGATTCGTCTGTTTGAAGATGCTGGTTCTAGCTTTGGTGCGGATATTAACGCCTACACCTCTTATGAAGAGACGGTATACCAGCTAGATTTGCCCGATAACATCGAGTTGCAGTCTGCTTTGACGTGGATGCGTGATGTGGGTGATGGCCTAGACATCGCAAGCTCAGAAGTTGAAAAAGAGAAAGGCGTGATTCTTGGTGAGTTTCGCATGGCTCGCCTTGATGACAAGTCATTCGGAGAGATCTTTTATGACCACTTGATTGAAGGTGGTCCGTATGAATCTCAAGATGCGTTGGGCTCGAAAGCGTCTGTTGTAGAGGCAACGCCTCAAGGCTTAGCTGACTTCTACCAAACTTGGTATCAACCTCAAATCGCCGAGTTAGTGATTTCAGGTGATGTAGATATCAAAACCTTGATTCCATTGATTGAAGAGAAGTTTTCAAGTTGGGAGCGTGGCGACACCCCGAGACCAGAAAAGCAGAAAATGACCTCGTTCAATGAAAGTGATTATGTTGAATACGCAGGAAGAGAAGCGCCGAGCATCACTCTGACGTTCAACCGCGGTTTAGATAGAGTTGAAACTCATGCTCAACAGCATCAACGTTGGTTAGATGAAACCGCACAACAAATCATTCAACAACGACTCGAAGCAGTATTCAATGATGCCGCGCTACCGACGCAATGGGTAGCGTCCGATAACTATCGAATGGGTTCTCTGAATTATTCTTCAATCAGTGTTGGCTTCCCAGCAGGCGGTCGCGAGGTTATCCAACAAGAGATGCTTTCTACATTGGCATCACTGCGTGACTTTGGCGTGTCGAAAACGGATATCGTTGGCGAGCAGCACTACTACCAAGACTTGCTGGATGACATCGAGCATGACTGGGACAAAATGGACAGCGTTGATCACGCGAACTACAAAGCCAGTGCGCTTGTGACTGATCGAATCGTCCAATCTCAGAAAGACTATCAAGCTAGTTTAGAAACCTTCATTGCGAACCTAAACCTTGAGGCGATTAACGACAACATCAAAGACCTGCTTTCTGATGATTACTTCCTTGTTATCGGCTTGGACGATTCTGAAGATAGAGTGGCGGTCATTGACTCTCTAGATAGTCTAAAAGCGACTTACAGCGAAACGGGAGCACAGCCGCTCGCGATTGCGACAGCGAGTGCTTTTGCTGTGCCAAGTTCGCAGGGCGAGGTTGTGCTTGCGGAACAAATGTCCGTCGACCCATACATCCAAAAGTGGATGTTAAGCAATGGCATCGACATGTGGTACCTGCGTGATTATGTGGCAGGTGATGATGTTGGTGTGATGTACATGAGTCTCGGCGGAAAAGCCGCTTTGGATCCAAACTTATCCCCAGCGGTCGAGGTTGCGTTACCCACTTTCGCTCGAAGCGGTGTTGGTGAATTTACGGGGTCTGAGCTTTTAGCGTACTTGGATCGTGAAAATATTCGTGCTGATTCCTTCATTGGCAATACTCGTCATGGTATTGAATTTAATATCACCAAAGACGGCCTTGAAGACACGTTTGCTGCGCTTTATACCTTCATCATGGCTCCTAAAATTAACCCTGAGCAATTAGACGCGGTGAAGCAGGAGTTTGCACAGGGGCAAGAATCTTTCTTGGACAGTCCTGTTGGTCAGTTTGAACGCGCAATAAACCAGAACATCTATGGTCAGGACAGTGGCCACCTGTTTGTTGATAAAGAGCGTGTTGAAGCGGTTTCTGTGGAAGACATCGCTAATCTTCATCAGCAGTTGTTTGGTCAAATGAGACATAACCAATTGGTGGTCGTGGGTGACATCGACCCTAGTGTGTTGAAGCCTTTAGTTCAGAAATATCTAGCTTCGATTCCATTGGAACAAGCGGCTGTGCCGGACTTTAAGGTGGCTTACAAGCAGCCATCAGAATCACGCATTGATCTCGCCATCAACAATGTGAACAGCGCAGAGTACGTCTTACGAGTCATCTCAGAGCCAGCAACCGAAGCCGGTCAAGGCGCAACGGCAAAAGATATCTTCACGGAAAGCTTGCTGGAACGATTGTTGGCGACTCGTTTAGATACTTATATTCGTGAAGAGTTGAGCTTAGATTACTCGCCTTATACGTATTCAGCGTCTGCAGACGGCGAGCTGAGTCATGAGTGGGTCATCGGTGCGATGATAGCGCCAGAGAACGTTGATAAGGTGGAAGTGGCGATCGATAAGGTGATTGCTGACCTTCTACAAGGTGTCTCTGAGGAAGAAATGCGAGCGGTTGTGAAACAGTTTGAAGCAGACTTCACACCGCTTGAGATGAGCTCTATCGACCAAGCGTGGTATGTGTCTCGTTATCTACTTCATGGTTACGACATCGAAGCTTTGTCTCAAGTTGAGCGAGTGGCGAGGTCGATCACTGCGGAAGATATGAATGCGCTAGTGCAACGCATCTTTGGTGACAATAGCCGCAAAGTTAAGAATATCATGCGACCTAAAGTGTAATTAATACAATCGCTTAATGAATGCATTGTTTAAAGCCAAGCCTTGTTGCTTGGCTTTTTCTTTTCTTTAGAACGATGACGCTTAATCGGTTGCATCGTATCATTTTCTAAAAAAATGTTTTAAATCAAGACAGCGTTTCATTTGTATTGTAGATTGACGATCTACGAGAATGTTGTTTGGATATTAGATTGCTTAAACTGGGTACCCGATTAGTCTTAATGTTGTTTTTACTGAGCTTTGGCTTAGTGAATTCTAACGGCTATTCGTTTCCTTCTAAGCCGTTTCAAATCGACTCTGCTCAACAGCAGTCTTTAGCTAATAAACAATCTTCTTCGGAAAAACAATGTAAGCAGGCTGCGGTTGATGATCCATCAGCCTATTTAGAGTGCGATAAAGTTCAGTTGGGCGCCGCGACTGTCGGTGACAGTTCCAACTACCACGATACTGAATCGAGCCTTCAAGCGACCACTTACCGACGTATATTAACCAATGAGCAAGAAAGCGGGGCCGATTTAGAGCCTTCTTATCATCTGCTTATCGACTTTTCTCCTCCTTCTTTGCTGGCCTCTCTGTTGGTCAACACACCTCTGTTGGATCAAAAACAGCACTGGACCAGTATTGTGAGCTCTCCGTCTTCCCGGCTTTCTGGGTGGAAAGAGGGCAACATACAATATTCCCATTTTCGAGATCTTCTTAGCTAATCGTTTGACCCCAAATTGGTCGTATCGATGGTCCACTTGTGCCCGTTGAACTCGCCAGTTAATCAAATATAGCGACACATAATTTTAGCCTCACTATCGTTCAATCAGCTTGTTCTGGTTGCCGCTAGTGGTCGCTCGTGTTCGCAAAACATTAGACATACCAATCGTAGTAAATAAATGGACACCCTAGCTGGTTAAAATGCTCGATAACTGCGTTAGAATTTTTGATTGTAGAATAGCTACTTATCGAAAAATCCTGCCTTGTTCTCAAGCCTTTTTCCTGCGCTAGTGTCGATCATTTATTCACCGTGATTGGTAAAAATAAGAGATCTTGACTGTGAAAAAGCGCATTCCAAGAAAACAAATCAACCACTACGCAAAGTGGAAATACGTGGTGCTTATCGCCACCATCATCATCATGGTTCTAAGTGCTCTACCTTCTTGGTATGGCGAGAATGCTTCGGTTCAGATCAGTAACCGTTCTGAGCAAACTATCGACGCTACTCAGGTAACTCAATACCTTGCGAGCGAGGGCATCCAAGCCAAATCAGCCTTTCAAAAAGACCAACGTTTAGTGGTTATCCTAGAAGATGCCGAGCAACAAGCGAAAGCCAAAGAAGTGCTTAATGAGCGCCTATTGGACAACGCTACCGTTGCGCTTGCTATGGAGCCTGCTGCACCTAAATGGCTGACTGATATGGGCTTTGCACCGATTCAGCTAGGTCTTGATTTACGTGGTGGTGTGCAGTTCCTGCTTGAAGTGGACATGGAACCGGTTTATCACGCACAAGCGCAATCTGTGGTCGACGAGATCACCAGCCAAATACGTTATGCACGCGGTAAAGTGGTGAATAACCAAGTTCAGTTTGATTTCCGTACCGACGCCGATTTCGAGAAAGCACAAAAACTGATTCGTGAAGAGTTCCCACAATGGCAACGTGATCGTTCAGATAAATCACTAACGTTAACTCAGTCTGAAGAAGAGCAAAGAACGCTACGCAACCTAACGGTTCAGCAAAACCTGCAAATCATGCGCAGCCGTATTGAAGAACTAGGCATCACTGAAGCATCGATTCAACGCCAAGGTGAAAGCCGTATCCGTATCGAATTGCCGGGTGTACAAGACCCTGCAGCCGCGAAAGACGTGATTGGTGCTACGGCTTCATTAGCGTTCTACTCTGTGTACGACAACCCAACACGCAATACTCAAACTCTGAAAGATTCAGATGGTAATCGTGTAGTGGTTGCTCGCAAAGCAGTACTGAGCGGTGAACATATTATCGATGCTCGCAGTGGTATTGGTGAGATGGGCAGTGCAGAAGTAAACATCACGCTGGATTCTTCTGGTGGTAAGAAAATGTCTGAGTTTTCTCGCCATAACATTGGTAAGCCAATGGCAACGGTGTACAGCGAATACAGTCGTGATAGAGCAGGCAACAGCAAACAAGACAGTGAAGTGATCAGTGTTGCAAACATTCAATCTCAACTGGGTAGCCGCTTCAGAATCACTGGTGCAGGCAGCATGGCAGACGCACAAGAGCTTGCTCTACTGCTACGTGCAGGTTCATTAACCGCGCCTGTTACTATCATTGAAGAGCGTACCATTGGCCCATCTTTGGGTGCAGAAAACGTAACCAATGGCTTTGCTGCTTTGGCGCTTGGCCTTGGTCTTACTCTAACGTTTATGGCGCTATGGTACCGCCGTCTTGGTTGGGTCGCGAACTGTGCATTGGTGGTTAATATGACCACGTTGTTTGGTTTGATTGCCCTGTTACCGGGTGCGGTTTTAACTCTGCCGGGTATTGCGGGCTTGGTACTGACCGTCGGCATGGCGGTGGACACTAACGTGCTTATCTTCGAGCGTATTCGAGACAAGATGAAAGAAGGACGCAGTTTTGCTAGCTCTATTGATCGTGGTTTCGATAGCGCATTCTCGTCAATTTTCGATGCTAACGTCACCACCATGATCGTTGCTGTGGCTCTATATACCATTGGTAATGGACCGATTCAGGGCTTCGCTCTGACACTGGGCTTAGGTCTTCTAACCAGTATGTTTACGGGCATTTTTGCTTCACGAGCGATCATCAATTTGGTTTGGGGGCGTGACCAACGCCACGATGTAAGGATTTAAGCATGAGTATTTCAAAAATGACTATTTCAGACCGCTATTTTTCAAACAGTAATATGACTCGCCTTCGTAAGGTGATGTCTGCGATATCTATTGTGCTGTTCATGAGCTCTGTGATGCTGGTGGCGGTGAAAGGTTTTAACTGGGGCTTGGATTTCACAGGCGGTGTGGTTGCCGAGGTTCAGCTCTCTGATCAAGTAACCAAAGATGCGTTAAAAACAAAACTTGATACGGCTTTCCAACAAGACGTGCAAGTGGTTGGTATGGCAGAACAAGATCGCTGGACAATCCGTTACAGCCAACTGACAGACGCTCCACAGCCAAACTTAGTGGATGCTTTGTCTTCTGTGAGTGACCAAGTAAAAGTGCTTAACAGCAGCGTGGTTGGCCCTCAAGTAGGTCAAGATATGGTTGACCAAGGTGGCTTGGCGGTATTGGTGTGTTTCCTAATGATAATGCTGTACCTGAGTGTACGTTTTGAATGGCGTTTGGCGTTGGGTGCCCTTGCCGCGATCATCTATGACGTGACGCTTATCTTGGGTTTGTTCGCGTTCACTCAGTTTGAGTTCAACCTGACCGTATTAGCGGCTGTGTTGGCAATTTTGGGTTACTCATTGAATGACTCGATCATCATTGCCGACCGTGTACGCGAAATGCTGCGCGGCAATCCAAACGGTGATACGGATAACCTGCTTAACGAATCGGTTAAAGCGACCTTCTCACGCACCATGGTGACTTCAGGTACAACGCTAATCACCGTATCTTCGCTTTGGCTACTTGGCGGTTCTGCACTGCAAGGATTCGCAATTGCACTGGTGGTGGGTATCGTCAGCGGTACGTGGTCTTCCGTTTCAGTAGGTATCACACTACCTAAACTACTTGGGCTACAGCCTTGTCACTACCAAGTGAAAGCGCCAGTAGAAGTTGAGGGTGAGTACCCTTAGGTTATCTATTGGTTAACAGTACGACTTAGTCAGTAACGTCAACAAAGCCCTTCGTTTATAACAAAACGAGGGGCTTTATTTTTTATAAGAGTCAAACAGTTACAGAAAAGAGAGCCTATTTCAAAAAACGATGGATTGAGCAGGCAAGCCCTCATGATATGAAGTATGTTTAGATGACGTTCGTAGAAATGAGGCAAGGGAATGGAATATCGACATCAATGTCATGTAGGCGACCACGGTGATGCACTCAAGCATCCCGTATTGAGTGCACTTGTTCAGTCATTAATGCAGCAACATTCACGCCTCAATGTTATCGACACCCACTCTGGTACAGGGTGTTATGACCTAACCACAGCACCAAGCAATCATGCGGGTGAGTTTGCTGAAGGGGTCGGGTACTTATGGCGCAACAAGGCTTATCTTCCGCCGGCATTCAGTTCTTTTATGTCGGTGCTTGAATACTACAATCCGAATCAGCTTATCTCTTTGTATCCTGGTTCTGCTGCCATCGCATATCAACAAGGTCGCAGCCAAGATAGCTTCTATTTTTCAGACATCCAGCAAGATGAAGCCGACCTATTGCTAACCAACATTGAGAAGCTGCAACGCGATCTTGATGTTTCAAGTAAGCTCACTATTACCGCGGGTGATGGCTTGAAAGCACTGCCGGACGACATAGCAAAACACGACAACCATCATCTGATTGTTATCGATCCACCCTACGAAACCGATTCTGAATATCTCGCGGTGATCGATGCCTTGGTTAAGGCTTATCAGCAATCTGAGAAGGTATCTGCTCTGATCTGGTATCCACTTTATACGGACGACAAGAGCTCGCTGATTCTTAATCATTGCGTGACAGCGGTCAAAGATGGTTTGCTGCCAAGTCCGATTAAATCTGAATTGCGACTAAGAGATCCCAAGGGTGATGATCGCTTGATCGGCAGTGGTTTGCTGTTGTTCAATCCACCACAAGGCATTGCTGGAACGGTGGCCGATACTCTGGATTACTTACACAGTCAGCTCGCAACCGATGGTGAGGGTTATTGGCAAATGAGAAGTCTATAAACCTGATTTATCTGGGTTTTTTGGTGTTTTTCTAGACGCTGTTCACTAAACTACTGCAATTAATGTGGTTTAAATTGACCAAACGCTAACTTTTATCGATTGATTAATGGCTGTGAATCATTTAAAAATAGAATATCAATGCGCACAGGTGCATACTGGCTCATAAGTTAAATAATTACCCCAAATTAATATCAGATTGTGGTTTACCCCCTAAACTGCATAAGGCTCGCACTAGTCACGCGAGCCTTTCTTTTGCCTGAAGGAAATGTTTACAACAGTTGTTCTTCAATCTTTAGTGCTTTCTCGATGAGTTTCGCATTGAAATCTGCAGCTTCCACTGAGTAATGTGCTTTACGATGGCAAGTCGGACAGAGTGCAATCACGTTTTCAGGACAATCTGCACCACCATCCGCTAACCGTGTCAGGTGATGTACTTCTAGATAAGGACCTGACTTGGTCTCAAAAGGCGACGGCTTTCCACAGCCTTCACAAAGCCCGTTTGCCCTCTTTTTCGCGTAAAGCTTAATGGCTTCACTACGATACTTCACGTGCGTGAGTTGTTCTTTAGGGTCAGCTTGAAGTGGCGTTGAAGCTAAAGCGATGTCTCGTAATTGCTTCAATGATTTACTTTTAGTTGGCTTCGTTAAGTATGAAGCTTTTGGTGTTTGAATGGTATTGTCGACACTTTGTGGGACGATATCTAGATGGAAAACTATTGCATCACGAAGTTGGTCGTTCTTGTCGGGGCGTTGCTCAATGTGATGACAGATGTAGTTGCAGACTCCGACGAATCTAACAAAACCAGTTGAGACAGATTCAAATAAGAGAATCTCTTTAAGGTTGTTTTGGTGTTCAAAGATGGCCAAGTTTCCTTTAACCATCTGCATATCACCTACTTGCCCTTCTCCTGTATATCGGAAAGTGCCGTCTGCACTAAAACCATCAGAGTAGCCAAATTCTTCACCAGCATCGCTAGTGAAGATAAATACATATGGGTGGGCTGCAGGCGTAGCGATACCACCATATTGTTGACCCTTGTAATGACCGTGTATATCTGCGCGTCGATTGTAAATCTGTCCTACGTTGAACAATGGAGAGTCCTCATTTGTCCGTTTGAATTTTAATTGTTATTGATATTTTTATAATTTTAATTCCGTGTAAAATTCAAATATAACAGTGGTTTAAGTTAAAATATGCAAGTGGGTTCTTGGGTGTGAAAAGGTATCGGCTCGGTCACATTTCTAGAGAGGCAAGCCTGCAGGACTCATGCAGGCTTGGTGCTTGTTTAATGCTTTACTATTACAAAGCTGGATAATCGGTATAGCCTTTTTCGTTGCCGCCGAACAGAGTCGCTCCATCAAGATCGGATAGTTCGTTACCGTTTTGTAGGCGTGAAACGAGATCTGGATTCGCAACGAATGGGCGACCAAATGCGACGAGATCCGCGTAGCCTTTACTCAATACTTCTTCGGCGCGTTGTGGCGTGTAGCTGCCTGCGACGATGATGGTGTTGGAGAACAAGGCTCTTAGCTCTATGCGGAAGCTTTCAGGAATAACCGGTGCGTCATCCCAGTCGGCTTCTGATAGGTGCAGATAAGCGATATTACGAGCTTGCAGTTCCTTTGACGCTTCTAAAATCGTTGGCACGATGTCTGGGCAGTTCATGTCTTTGAAGGTGATGAAGGGAGCTAAACGTACGCCCACTTTGTCTGCGCCAATTGCTTCAATGACCGCATCCACGACTTCGATTAGAAAGCGAAGTCGGTTCTCGCGGCTGCCACCATAGTTGTCGGTGCGCTTATTTGAATTGGTTCTTAGGAATTGATCGATGAGGTAGCCATTACCACCGTGGATTTCCACTCCGTTGAACCCTGCCTCGACTGCTTTTTTCGCTGAGTTAGCAAAATCTTGAACAACACGATCAATGTCTGCTTGGGTCATCTCTCTTGGTTGGATGCAATCGACCATGTTGCCATTACCATTCTCGTCAGAAATCCAAACCTGAGTTTCTATTGGAGCCAAAGCTGACGGTGCAATCGGTAGTTCGCCCTTTTGAAAGGTAGGGTGAGATACGCGACCGACATGCCATAGTTGGCAGAATATCGCGGCGCCTTGTTCTTTTGCGGCTGTGGTTACTGATTTCCAACCTTCGATTTGTGCATCGGTATAAACGCCGGGTGTGAATGAGTAACCTTGAGAGTCATCTGAAATTTGTGTGGCTTCAGTGATGATAAGCCCTGCACTGGCACGTTGCTGGTAATAGGTTGCCATCATATCGTTTGGCACGTTTCCAGGTTGGCTAGTGCGAGCGCGAGTCATGGGTGCCATAACGACGCGGTTTTGCAGTTCTAGGCCTTTTAGTTCTGATGTTTCGAATAATTTGTTCATGGTCTCTACCTTTGTGAATTTTTAGCTGCTGTGCCAATGCCAGTTTGAGAATGAATTGGCATTTTGAAGTTTCTGAGTTCTTAAATTACTTAGCTTCTGTTGGTGCGAATATTGAGTTGCTTTGTGGCTTTCCGTTTCGGTTAGCTTTAGCAATCAAGAACAAGCCGATGATAGGAACGACAACGGCTGCGAATGGAATCATTCTTGCGCCTAGTTGGCTGTCGAGTACCATGCCGCCTAGGAAACCACCGAAAGCATTGGCTAAGTTAAAGGCTGAGATATTCGCGGTTGCTGCTAGCTCTTGCCCTTCGCCACCGTGGTTCATTACTCGAAGCTGCATAGCAGGAACGTTCGCAAATGATGCAATGCCAAAGACAAATGCAGCTGCAACGAATAGGATTTTGTTGTCTACAACAAGGCCAACCACAACCAATGAAACTATCATCGCGACAGCCCAAAACATCGATGCTTTGCCTAAATCTTTGTCAGAAGAGCGTCCGCCCAAGGTGTTACCGATGATTAAGCCGACACCCACAATCACTAAGATCCAAGTGACTGACTCTTGACCGTAACCCGTGATGTGCATGGCGATAGGCGCAAGGTAGCCGTAAAGCGTCATGAAGCCAGACCAAGCAAAAGCAGTGATTGCTAAGCTGATGAGAAGCATTGGATTTTTGAACGCCATAAGCTGCGTTTTGATGTCTTTCGCTTCGCTGTGACCTGAAGATTTTATTGACGTTAAGATTGAAATCATGGCGATGGTGCCAAGTGCTGCTACGGTAAAGAAAGTGGTGTGCCAACCGAATTGCAAGCTTACCCAAGTCCCTGCGGGAACCCCAAGAACGTTAGCGAGCGTTAAGCCAGCGAACATCTGACCAACAGCACGACCTGCCATTTTCTCAGACACTAAATTGGTCGCGACAACTGCACCTATGCCATAGAAAGGACCTTGCACTAAGCCTGCGATAACGCGGCTTGCAAGTAGAAGTGGGTAGCTAGGAGCTAAGGCTGACAAGATATTACCGATGATGAACAGAGCCATTAAACCGATTAGCACCATCTTCTTATTAAAGCGCGCGAGGTAGATGGTTAAGATAGGGCCGCCGATAACGATAGCCAACGCGTAAGCACTGATCAGGTAGCCTGCTTGGCCTTCGGTGATCGAAAGGGATGTGGCGATTTGTGGAAGGATGCCTGCGATAACAAATTCAGCCGTACCAATAGCGAACGCCGCGAGTGTTAGTATCCAAACTTGGAATGGGATCTTTTCTTTATGGATCGCTTCTGATTTCATAGTGAAGTACCTGTGTTAATTCTTGTTTGTTAGGACGTTTAGATACACGCCCTAACGATTGTTCTTTGCTTCTTTGCTTCTTTGCGGAGTGTTAGCCGAGTAGAGCACCGCCATCGATGTCGATGATTGACCCCGTTATGTATGGGTTGTTAATCGCGAATAGATAGCCCATTGCGATATCTTTAGCCTCTCCGACTTTGCCTGCTGGTAGATTGTTTTTGGCGTTGTCGTACATGGTTGAACGAGCAGAATCGTCCATGTTTTCGTATGCTTCGGTCATGGTTAAGCCGGGGCTGACGGCATTGACGCGAATCGGTGATAGCTCTTTCGCCAGTATTTTGGTTACGCTTTCTAGTGCGGCGTTGATGGCGGTTTTTACGTAAGTGCCAGCCACTACTTTGCGAGACAACATGCCGGTTGTGAGTGTGATAGAGCCGTTTGGCGTCATGTAGCGTGCGGCATGTTTGGCTACGTTTAAGCTGCCCCAAAACTTAGTGTCAAAAGCTGTCTTAGCGTCTGCGGTTGCTACGTCTGTTACTTTTCCTGCGGGAGCGGACGAGCCAGCCGTTACGATTAAGTGGTCAAACACGCCAATCGATTCAAAGTATTCACAAACCGATTTTTCATTGCTGATATCAACGCCTGTATGTCGGCTGGCAACGTGTACTGTGTTTTCTTCGTTTCTCAATTGCATTGCTAATGCTTTGCCGATACCTGATGTGCCACCAATGATGACAAAAGTGCTCTTTTCTTGGTTCGCTAGTGTGTTGCTCATGGTCTGAATTCCTGCGTGCTCTGCTGATGGTTGTCATTATATTTGTTCGACTAAATTTGATAATTGTCTAAAATATAAATTCATTATTCGATTTAAATGAACAATAGGGCGAGAGCACGAATAGCATGGATAAGTTTTCAGACATGGCGATGTTCGTCAGTATCGTTAAATATCAAGGTTTGGCTGCTGCAGGACGTGAACTGGGTTTATCACCCGCGACCATGACAGCAAGGCTTCAAGCACTGGAAGAACGATATGGTGTGAAGTTGTTGAATCGAAGTACGCGCCATGTGTCTTTGACCGACTCTGGAGAGCTGTATCACAAGGCGTGTTTGGAGATTTTAGACAACGTCAGTGAGGCCGAAAATCTGATTCAAAATGGTGTCAAAGAGGTCAAAGGCCCGCTTAAAATCGCCGCGCCGAAAGACATCGGAAAGCAGTACATTCTTCCTATTCTTTCTGAGTTCTGTCAGCAATATCCTGATGTGATTCCTTACCTCTATTTGAACGATAACCTTTCGAACATTGCTGAATCTGGCATGGATATCGTGGTCCGTTATGGTGAGTTGGTCGACAGCAGTTTGATATCCAGACGTTTGTCACCAAGCCGACGTGTGCTGTGTGCCTCGCCTGAATATCTCGCCAAGAATGGAACGCCGTTGACACCACAAGATTTGGTTGAACATGACTGTTTGGCTATGCTGCGTAGCAATGAAGAACTCAAGACATGGCATTTCCAAGACCACGATATGAAGAAGTCGGTGACGGTTGTGCCGAAGCGATTTTCAGACGATGGCGAAGTGATTCGATACTGGGCATTAAAAGGAGAAGGGATTGCGTTGAAGTCGGTACTTGATGTGCAAGATGACATCAATAACCAACGTCTTGTGACTCTACTTAATGGCTACATGAAGAACTTCAACACCGCGATGTCGGTGTCGAGTGCCGATTTGAACGTGGTGTACATCAGCAAGAAATATCAGCCGAAGCGTATCCGGTTGTTTTTAGATTTCCTGCTCGAACGGTTTGGCGATCTGCTGGTTAAGTAATGCAGTAACAGGCAAAGATTAATTATTGTTAATCTAACGAAAATGAAACATCAATATCGACAAGCGTATACTAAGACTGAACCTCCTTTGAGGTAAACACCTAACATCATTACCGAATTGTGGTTTACCCCCTAAACCGCATCTGGCTCGCATTAGTCACGCGAGCCTTTCTTTTTTCTGACGATAAATTTTTTATTTCCGGTAAAATTTAACGTTGAAGTAAGAGGGCTATCAGTGAAAATACTAATCATCGAAGATGACACCACCACCAGAGAATTTGTCGCGAAAGGGCTAGAGGAACATGGCTATGCTGTCGACCAAGCTGAAGATGGTAAAAAAGGCCTGATGATGGCTTTAAGTTCTGAATATCAGCTCGTCGTTTTAGACCGAATGTTGCCCTATCTGGATGGTATGAAAGTGCTTTCTGCTATCAAAGCCACTGAAGAGCACTTACCTGTTTTAATTTTGAGCGCGATGGATAGCGTGGAAGATCGAGTCAACGGCTTACAAGCGGGCAGTGATGACTATTTGATCAAGCCATTTGCTCTCGCAGAACTGATTGCGCGCGTCGACATCATAATCAATCGAACGAAACGTCAGTCGGTTAGTGAGACTAATTTAGTTTATGATTGCTTAGAAATCGATTTACGTGCACATCGAGTGATGTGTAAAAATCGAGAACTGTTGTTACAGCCTAAAGAGTTTAGTTAATTCAATACTTTGTTGAACACAGCGAACAAGTAGTTTCGAGGATGCGTTTGTTTGAAGCTATCTGGAGCTACCACTTTGACCCGAAAACTAATGTGATTGATGTTCACGTCGCTAATCTAAGACGTAAGTTGGAAGACGCGGGTTGCTCTGATCTTCTTCACACTGTCAGAGGGGCAGGGTATGTCCTTCGCCGATGATTACACGCTTACTCGCTCCTCGGTATTTAAAACACTAGTCGCATTATTCGTCTTGATAACAGTGATCAATGTTATTGTTATTAGGCAAGTTTATAAAGACTCAGACGCTTTTCATCGTGAACAATTGGTCAAACAATTACAGGATGAATCTTCAGAATTCAGTTATGTTGCTCAGCAGAGCAAGGCCGATGTCGAGAAGCTACTCGCGGCAAAACAAACCTCCGATAGCAACTTTTATTACCACTTAGTAGAGCACTCAACTCCCCCCGGTTCACTTCCCATTTATCCCGTGAGATCCGTAGTATCAGAAACGACTGATATTCCCATTGGCGACACCCACAGGTTGGTGATCGGCATTGATCAAAAAGCAGTAGAAGAGTATCGCAATACGCTTATTCCTATCGTATTTTCTGGAATCGTTTTACCTATTGCGGTGATGTTAATAGCCGCTCTGTTTTTTACGGTACTTATCTTAAAACGCTTAGAAAGAGTCAACCAAGCGATGAACCGAGTCTTGTGTGGTGAGAAAAACGTTAAGATTGCGGTATCGAAGCAGGATGATGAGTTCGATATTTTGGCGATTCACCTCAATTTTATGATTGAGCAGATGGCGAAAAATGAAGAGTCATTGAAGTCGTTGACCGTAGGAATGGCACATGACATGCGTACCCCGATGGCTCGCCTAAAGTTGCGCCTTGAAGAGGTGTTGTCTACGTCGGATCTAACAGAAGAACATCAAGAACAGTTCTCTGCTTGCCATGACGAATTGGAACTGATTCTGTCACTATTTAACAGCATGCTTGAAATAACCAAGTTGAATAGTGGCCAAATGCCGATAGAGACCGAGCGTGTTGACCTTGGAAAAGTGGTTCAAGATGCGATTGAATTTATCAGCCCTATTGCCG
This sequence comes from Vibrio cyclitrophicus, assembly GCA_023206055.1. Classification (NCBI taxonomy): domain Bacteria; kingdom Pseudomonadati; phylum Pseudomonadota; class Gammaproteobacteria; order Vibrionales; family Vibrionaceae; genus Vibrio; species Vibrio cyclitrophicus. The sequence goes on from CP065367.1 coordinate 1,509,201, forward strand.
AAATGAAGCAACAAACCTTGAGTTGTAGACAGGATCAAGACTGTGAAGTTCTCGGGGACAAAAGCCTGCTCTTTCGTGCCGTGTTTAACTTGGTTGAGAATGCTGTGAAGTACACGCCTGAAAAGGGTGAAATTGAAGTCGTGATCGACCTGTTCGGCGTGTCAGTTGCGGACAACGGTATAGGTATCTCTGATAGTGATAAGTTGAACGTATGCCGACCGATGTTCCGAGCGGATAAGAGTCGTACTGAGTTTGGCAATGGTCTTGGATTATCTTTGGTCGATGCGGTAGTAAAGCGTCACAACGCTCACCTTATTCTGCGCGATAACTTTCCAAGAGAAAGCCATCTAAAAGAGAGTCGTCCAGGGTTGCGAGCGCGCCTTTACTTTGAGCGCTGAGCAGCTTCTTAATAAAGATATGTTTTTGATTTTCCCTTAGCTGAAATAGTGAATAAGACAAAGGCCAAAGCTTGTGCTTTGGCCTTTTTATTAACTTGATAGCGCTTCGCATTTTTTCTATTCAGAATGATGCGAAAGCTTGTGTTTGAACTAGCCGGGAACGACTACGCCCGTTAGGTCTTGGCTTTCAGGGATTTGTCTCATTGCATGAGCAACCTCTTCTGCTTCTGTTCCTATAATGACCTGAAGGTTATTAGAACCAATCTTAACCACACCCAACGCTCCAATCGCTTTTAATGCGGCTTCATCAACGACAGTCAGATCATTGACAGATAAGCGTAGTCGAGTGATACATGAATCGATATTGGTTAGGTTCGCATGACCGCCTAGCACTTTAAGGTATTGGGCTGCTTTCTCGTTTGAGCTCACTTCTGCGACTTCTGCAACGTCTACGTCTTCTCTGCCCGGTGTTTTCAAGTCAAACTTGATGATCGCAAAGCGGAAAATTGAGTAATAAATCGCAGCAAAACAGAACCCTTGAAGCACTAGCATGTATGGTTTCATCGCCAATGGCAGATTGTACGATAAGACAAAGTCAATCAAGCCGCCGCTGAAAGTGAAGCCCGCGATCCATTGCATGCTCGCAGCAATATACAGTGAAATAGCGGCTAGGAATGCGTGAATCACGTAAAGCACTGGTGCGACAAACATGAAGGTGAATTCAATAGGTTCTGTTACACCCGTTAGAATCGCAGTAAGCGCTGATGCACCTAGAATACCGCCGACTTTCTTTTTGTTTTCGGGTTTTGCACAGTGGTACATCGCCAAACATGCAGCCGGTAAGCCATAACCCATAACAGGGAAGAAGCCACCTTGATAAATGCCCGTCACACCGAGTTCGCCAGTGCCCGACCAGAACTTAGAAATATCGTTGATGCCAACTAAATCGAAAATAAATACTTGGTTTAGAGCGTGGTGCAGGCCAACGGGAATCAGTAAGCGGTTAAAGAAACCATAGAGGCCTGCGCCTGTCGCACCCATCTCAGAAATTGCGATACCAAAGTCGACAAGTGCGCCATAAACAACAGGCCAAACGTAAACCATGATTAAGCTGATACAAATAGCGGCGATTGACGTCACTATCGGAACGAAACGCTTACCCCCAAAGAATCCAAGAACAGCTGGCAGCTTTATTGTGTGGAATCGGTTGTACAACGTAGCGGCGACAATACCCATCATGATGCCAGTGAATGCACTCACAGCGGCCTTCGATGCGATAAGCTCTGATGTGCCCATTTGATCAACAGGTACACCGGTGATTTGAGATATAACCGCGACATTGCCGACAATCATCTCCACGATGAGCAGGCCGAGTAAGCCTGAAAGTGCAGCGGCGCCGTTGTTATCTTTTGCTAAACCATAAGCCACGCCCACGGCGAATAGCCACGCTTGGTTATCCATAATACCTTTGCCGCCATACACAAGTATGGTTGCTAACGCGCTGTTTGCGCCCCAACCGGTTGGGTCCAACGCATAACCTAAGCCAAGCATTAAACCACCAGCTGGCAGTACCGCGATCGGCACCATCAGTGCTTTACCTATTTTTTGTAAGTATCCGAGTATATTCACTTTTCGTTCTCTCTATATTTCGATTAATACTGGAAGCTTACTTGCACAAGGATTAAGGGCGGGTTGTGTGTAGATTAACGATTGTTAATGTAGGGCGATGTCGTAGTAAAACTGAGAATTATTGAAGATCTTATGGATAAGTTGATTGTTCTGAAAGTGGTAAATTCAAAGCTTCATTACGGACAAGGTAAATAGTTCTCGTTAAGATAGTTCGATTACAAGGATGTAAATGGAGAGAAAAATGAAAGTAGTCGGCAACACGGTTATCCAACCTTTTCACAAAGCCACCTGCCACTGTGGTGCAGTCGAACTAGAACTCAGCCTACCTAACGGAATAGAGAAGCCACGTCGTTGTGATTGCTCTATCTGTCGTCGCAGGGGAGCGATTGTGGGCTCTGTTGCGCTAGATGGCATCAAGATCCTCAAAGGTGCGGAGCATCTTAAGCTTTATCAATTCAATACCAACACCGCGAAGCATTATTTCTGCTCAAACTGCGGTATCTATACCCATCACCAACGCCGCTCAAGCCCAAATGAATACGGTTTTAACATCGGCTGTTTGGAAGGAGTGAACCCTTTTGATATTGGTGATGTGGTGACCAACGATGGTGTGAATCACCCTGCTGATCGTTAAGTAATGAACATTAAAAAGGAACGGTTCTATGTCTGAATATGGTGCGCTCATTCGCTGGCAAAAAGCGGCAGATGAAGCCTTTAGCGACAATCAATACAGCCGCGGCCACACATGGGAGTTCGATGGTGGTGTTACTGTGCCTGCTTCGTCCTCTCCTCACGTTGTGCCACTGCCGTTTTCGGTGGAAGTGAATGTTGACCCGGAAGAAGCCTTTATCGCGGCACTTTCTAGCTGTCACATGCTGACGTTTTTGGGTATTGCGGCGAAACAGAAATACGTGATCGACTCTTATGTGGATGATGCGATTGGTGTGCTGGAAGAAAATGAATCTGGCCGCTCGTCTGTCACTAAGGTGACTCTTCGACCTGAGATCGTGTTTTTAGGCACTAAAAAGCCCACTGCTAAGCAGCTCGAAAAGCTACATCACTTGGCGCACAAAAATTGCTTTATCGCGAACTCGGTAAAAACAGACATTGTGGTAGAGATGTGAGATTAATTTAAATTAATCACAAGATTTCTTTAAAAACTTCGTCTTTTGAGTTTAGCCATCGTCTTAAGGGTATTCATGCAATCCAGTTGATTGTAAAAAGACCAAACACACTATTTGAGGAAACCTCCATGACAGCGTTTAACAGTGCATCGAATTACGGTGAAAATGCGTTTATCAAAAGCAAAACGCAGATGCTACAGAACATTTACAACACCACAGATGTATTCCCTTACTGGGTTGCCGACATGGATTTTCAGGTCGCGGAACCGATCACTCAAGAGCTTAACCGTCTGGTTGAGCGCGGTGTGTACTCTTACGAATTTAATGAACAAGGGGTGTTTGAAGCGCTGTCGCAATGGTATTCAAAGCGTCATGGTTTAAAGCTATTTGCGGACAAGTTTGTGCAGGTGCCAGGTGTGCTTTCCGGTATCGCGTTGCTATTACGCCAGTTCACCAACGAAGGCGATGGTGTTCTTATCCATACGCCAGCATATCACCAGTTTTCTAACTTGGTGAACAAGGCGAATCGTCAGGTAGTGAAGAGCCCACTCATCAATGACGAGCAAGGTTATCGCATTGATTTCGATGGTATGGAGCAACAGATCATCGAGCAGAAAGTGAAGACGATGATTTTCTGTAATCCACATAACCCAACTGGTCGTGTGTGGACGCAGCAAGAAGTGACACAGGTTATCGAGATTGCTAAACGTCATGATGTGTTGATCATCAGCGATGAAATCCACTCAGACATTATTTTTGAAGGGCACGCTTTTACGAGCTTAACCAGTTTTGACTACGATAAGATCATTGCCTTGATTGGATCTCCGGCAAAAACCTTCGGTATGCACAGCATCTCAAACGGCTATGTGTACACCAACAATGATGGACTATTTGAAGCGTTCAAAACCAATGTGGTCGCGATGTATCTTGACCACGGTAATGCGTTCAGCACATTTGCAACCGTGGCCGCTTTTGAGAAAGGTGGTGAGTGGTTAGATGGCATGTTGGTGTATCTGCAAGACACAGTTAAATGGATCACTGAGTTTGCTGAGCAGCGCATTCCTCAGTTAAAAGTTTTCCAACCGCAAGGCACTTACCAAGTGTGGTTTGATTTCTCAGGCTTGGATTTTTCGGAAGAAGAACTAAAAAATGTGGTGTTTGAACAGGCTAAAATGGGCTTAACCCCAGGAGGTTGGTTTGGTGCCGAAAGTCCTAACTTTATGCGAATGAACATCGCGACGTCGCGCGATAATATAGAGCAATCATTTATTGCGTTAGCAGACGCGATTGATGGCTTTGAGCGAGGAAATCAGACTACTTCAACTTGTTGTGATAGTGACGCTACAAAAAGCTGCTGCTGATTCCCCCTACTTATCTGAAAAATGCTTAGTTGCCGATACTGAGCAGTAAACTCTAAAAGAACAAAAAACCGCGAGGCTGCTTAGTGCATGACTGGCGGTTTTTTTGTGTCTGTGTAATCCTAAGCATGATTTTATTGAGTTGTGATTGAAGTGTTGAGTGGTATTCGAGAACACTTGAATGATTGGTAGAGATTGGTTGGTAGAGAGTTATGTTTAGCGTTCCACTGAATAGTTTTGTACACCGTGTGAGTGATAAAATCCAATTGATGGCGAATGCTGCGGAATGTGGATGTCAGTTGAAACGAGTTCGCCGTTCGCGAAATTGGCTGTTGGTCGCTCAAGAACATCAACTCATTGAATTTAAAACCCTACTCACCCATGAAAAAGACGGTTGGATAGCAACCGCGATCGACAAAGTGCTGCCTAAACCTGTGGTGTGTTTGGCCTCGCTGTTGGCCGCAACACCCTCAATGACGGTGGCTCAGCTGGTGATGGAATCTGGATGTTCAATGGCAGAAGCAAGGCGTGCTATTGATGAACATGAAGGTCTGTAGGCGTATTCGAAACGTGTGAAACGAGAATCGCGAGCAGCAAAAAGCCCGTAACGATATTGCGTTTTTCAGCGGAATATCGTTACGGGCTTTATCATCTGTGCTGCATTAAGCTAAGCCACGTGGCTTATGAAGCGGTGCTCGATTAAGAGTTCGCTACTTTTACACGAATCGTGTTTTTGCCAAGCTTTGACAAGTTCAGCTTGTTTAGTGCTGCTTTAGCTTCTTCTTGCTCTGGCATTTCAACAAAAGCAAAGCCTTTAGATTCGCCAGTTTCTTGGTCTAAAACTAGGCTGCACTCTTTTACTGAGCCAAACTCAGAAAATAGCACACGGATGTCTTGCTCAGATGTAGAGCGCGATAGGTTACGAACTAGAAGTTTCATAATAAACCTTGAATATGAATTTACGCCGAGCATTGTCGCACACTTTCACGCTCACCTTGGCATAATAATTTAAGTTCACGCTTGCTTTGATTGACTAAACATAGAGCCAGCGCTTTTGAGTAATCATAAGTGATTATTCGTCGTCGAACTGTTTGATCGTGAACGCGTCTTCGATTCGGTTAAGCTCTTCTTGTTCTTTCACTCGCTTCTCTTCTTGCAGAGTCGCTCTCGTTTCGTTGAAACGTTTTTTCTCTGACTTAGTCAGGAATTTTACAGCTTTTTTGTTGGTCAGTGCGTAAGCAACTACGTCTTCACCTTTTTCTCTGCGGTCGTTTACGCGTTGTGAGAAACGTTCATTGTCGCGAGCTTTACGCTCCGCTGAGGTCAACTTGCTCATGCTTTAAAGCCTTTTCAATTATTCATGGTAGGGAATCTACGCTTAGCGAAACAAATGGGGACTGCTGAGTATGAGTCTAGCCCATTTGTATGCTGGTGGCGCATCTTAGCACAGTGGCTTGAGCATGCAGGTATGCTATTCGAGGGATTAAACAAAACAGCCCACAATTTTCGTTGTGGGCTGTTTTGTTACGTACTGTAGATGAGATGTAGTCATCGATTTGAAACCAAAAAGCAGAAACGGCAGTTAAATCAAATCTTCTCGATGTATAAGATGACCTCTCCCACTTTAAAGCCAAACTTGGACATCTCAGTCTTGTTGAACAAGCGCTTGTCGTCCATCAAGAACATCCAATCATCGAGCACAACTTCATAAGTGCTGCCGTCTACTTCAATTTCGAGATCATATTTCCAATACAATGCCGAACCTTGTGTCTCGCCGTAAGCGGTACCTACTACATCGTTGGCGGTGCCTGAATAGGTGTTTTCGCCCGTTTTGAGTAGATTCCAAACGCGAGTTGAGCGCTCGCCATCAGCAAAAGAGAACCACTCTTTTATTTCTCCGTTGCCACCGTCCCAAGTCGCGATCAGTTTGACATCGAAGCGTCGCAGTAGGTTACCAGAACGGTCGAGCACCATGCCGTAGGCCATTAGCTCGCCATTAAAAAAGGTTTCAAGCTTGAGCTCTGGCGTAGTGTCGGCATGGTCTTCTAAACTTGCAGAACCACAGCCCACTAGCCAAGTGAGTGAAAAAAATGCCAGAGCGAATTTCATTATTGTTGTTTTTGGATTCATTTTTTCAAACCTAGAAGTTGTTTACGAAGAACGGGTTCAGAAGTATTTTCAGATAACCAAATCGCTAGAAAGGCTTCGCCGAATTGTTTGTCTTGGATGGTGCCGATCGGTTGTTCATCGAAATAAAAACGACTCACGTTATCTTTAGCGACACGAATCGTGAGTGTGCTTCCTTCTTCCACGTTAGGCCACATCGCATACAAGGGTTTCAACCAACGTTGAATGTTGCTGTCAGAGTAGCCAAGCTTGTTCCACTGATCTTCGGTAGCGTCTACGAGGTCTTTGCTGTCGATAGAGCGGTAATATTCAAGCTTTAAGGCTCGTTCAGAGTTGGTTGGAGTCGCGTAGAATTCCGCGGAGTAGAGAGTCCAAAACAGGTAACTCATCTCACCTTGGCCGAGTTTATTTAAGTCATCGACCGCAGAGGCTTTAGTGTTTCCGGAAAATATCAGCGCAGCAAAAATTAACGAGAGAGTGATAAAGCTTAGAAGTGTGTTTTGTGCTCGCTGATGAGTACGAACAATAACGTTCTCAGGTTTGAACGTTTGTGTCGGGTTGCTTGGATAAGCCATAAGTCACCTCGTTATTGCCATTCTAGGTTGTATTAAGTTGGAGTAGGCGGCCACCAGTAAGGGCAACAAAATCCCCCAACTTATTGCAAGGGCAGCGACTACCGATGCATCTGGCCAAGTCGTTAGAAGGGCACCTGCTTTGATGCCTCCCCAATAACTACTAGTACCTGCTACGAACCCTATGGCGAACAAGATCACTTTCGAGCATTTTAAAAGCCAATTAAGGCTGTGGTTGAAGCTAATCAAAAACATGATCCACAGGCAGATGAGCCACACAGGAAACCACGATTGATTGGCAATTTCAGAATCGACGGCAAACACGCCGAAGTGAAGCATGAGGCTATCAAGCAATAGCCCCAATGGTAATAGAATGAGTATCTTCAAATCGCTACTGCGAGTCGGTGATAGGAGGAAGTGAACCACTACAATCAGTGGCGTGACGAACGGGGCTTGCGCGGTAAAGAAGGCACTGCAAACCCAGGTCGCTTGAAACAGTACGAGATTAATAATCCAAAACTGCTTCATCTTTTGCTCCAAAGTATCGAGGTTTTCTTGCGACTACATGGTGAGTGCTGATCACGCGCTCTTTGAATGCGCCTTCACAGTAGCAGAAGTAGAAGATCCACAAGCGCTTAAACTCTTCTGAATAGCCGAGGGACTCTAACTCTTCCCAACTATTTTCAAAAGCAATGTTCCAATCATTCAGCGTTCGAGCGTAGTGCAGGCCAATATCATCAATTTCTTGAACAACAAGGTCGGTGCTGGTCGCAAGGTGTTGGGTCATCACTGAAACCGAAGGTAGGCAACCGCCGGGGAAGATGTACTTTTGAATAAAGTCGACACCTTTACGGTATTTATCGTAACGGCTGTCTGCAATAGTAATCGCTTGGATCAGCATCTTGCCTGAAGGTTTAAGTAGCGATGAACATTTCTCAAAGAAGGTCTGCAGATATTCATGACCAACCGCCTCGATCATCTCGATAGAGACCAACTTGTCATACTCACCAGTGAGGTTACGATAATCCTCTTTAAGCAGGGTGATTTTGTCTGTTAAATCAAGCGCTTTTACTCTCTGCTCTGCAAGCGCGTGTTGGGCATCTGAGATTGTGGTAGTGGTGACATGGCATCCGTAGTGTTGTGCCATGAATATAGCTAAGCCACCCCAGCCAGTGCCTATCTCGACCACGTTATCTTTCTCTGACAACTCTAATCGCTCACAGATAGTTTTCATTTTGTTTTGTTGAGCTTTGGATAGGGTTTCTGCTTCTTCACTGTAGATAGCAGAAGAGTATTGCATCGAGCTATCTAAGAAGCGCTCGTACAACTCATTGCCAATATCGTAGTGCGCAAGAATATTCCGCTTAGAGCCTTGCTCGGTGTTGGCATTCTTACGACGCAGCAAGAGGTTTTTGATGCGAGAAATCCATTGTGTCTTGTCATCAAGCTCATCCAATTGGGCTTGGTTCCGAGCCATAATTTGAATCACACGCGTGAGATTCGGGCTGGTCCATTTGCCATCGATATAAGCTTCAGATGCACCGATACTGCCGTTGATGACAACATCTCTAAAAAAGGTCGCATCATGAATCACGATTCGACCTTTCAACTCGGCTTCTCGATCGCCGAATACGGAATGTTGGTCTCGCTCAATGATCTCAAGCGTCGCGAATTGCAGGCTTTCTAACACCTTGAAGATTAAAGCTCGATATTTACAGTTGCTTGAAACAGCAACGGCTTTAGCTTGTTGTTCTACGTTGTTGTTTTGTTTGGCAAGCTGTTCCATGTAAACCTCGCTGATAACTCATTCTAATATTTTGTGCCAACTAAGCTGAGTTCTGCCCCTTGGTTGGAGCGAATCCAAGCTTCAATTGAGTTCTTTCATATGCGCTCAAGACGTTGAGTCTGGATGCGCCACAAACGGTACTTTTTTCAGAAATAATTTGAGAGCCTGAAAATAGATACCCATTACAACCTTGATTGTCATTGCCGGAATCTTGAATACCGTTCGTCTAATGTTTGCTTTTGTTACCGACTGCTTTGAGAGTGCCAGAGTGGCATCAAAAATCTTGTCGCTACGATGACTCTCGATGTGTACTAACGTCCGTTTCGTTGGTGGTTTTATTTTCCACAAATAATTCATGTCTAAATCCATGAACGGCGAAACGTGAAACTCTTTTTTTACTTTCAACTCTTTGTGCATGTCAATGAGATAATAGTGTCTTTCTCGCCAAGGCGTGTTGCTCACTTCCGCTAACATATAGCGACAATCACCAGTCTCGTCGTAACAGAAAAAACAGTTAATTGGGCTGAAATAAATCCCTAAACAACGGCACTGAGCCAGCATCGTCACACGGTTTGAATCAGACCAAACCCCACCAAGTTGTTGTACTTTGGAAGCTATACGTTGCTTTAGTGTTTTAGGTTCATCAGTTGTGACATTTTCTTTTTTTTCAGCGAGATAATCCGATTCGACAAAGCGAATCGGGTTATACCATTGAGTACCGAACAAACGACTGCGAGTTGTTGTTTGAGGGATTTCATCGAGATCCAACCCCATCATGTATAACTGGTAGCTGAACTCATGAGTGATGTCGCCAAAGCGGCGGTGTCTGACGTTGCCCCAATAGATACCGCTGAGCTCTTCACTCTTTTCGGATGCGATCTCCATTTCGGATGTCAGGGTTTGACTGTTCATAGCGCTGAACTCGTACTCAAATCTAAACCGAAGCGTTTGGTCACATCGAGTGCACTGTGGACGCCATCTTCATGGAACCCGTTGTACCAGTACGCGCCGGCGAAATGAGTCTGGTTTTTGCCACAGATCTGCTCGCGCTTGTGCTGAGCCTCTACGGTGTTCGAGTTAAGTACCGGATGATGATAAACAAAGCTGCGAATGATTTTTTCTGGGTCGATGGCTTCGCTTTGATTTAAGGTCACACAGAAGGTGTCTTGGCTTTCGATGCCTTGCAGAATGTTCATGTTGTAAGTGACACAGGCAGGTCGTTTACTGTCGCCGTCTAACATGTAGTTCCAACTTGCCCAAGCCAGCTTTCTGTCTGGTAACAATCGGGTATCAGTGTGCAGAACCACTTCATTACGGCTGTATGGGATTTCGCCCAGTACCTGTTGTTCTTGCTCTGTCGCATCACCAAGCAGACGTAACGCTTGGTCTGAGTGACAGGCAAAGATTACTTCGTCGAAGTCTTGTGTGCTGCCATCTTCAAATTCAATCGTGATGCCTGTTTCTTGGCGAGTTACTTGTTTAATCGATGTATTGAGTGCAACAGACTTACTTAGGCGTGAAAGGATGATTTCAACATAAGAACGCGATCCTTTTGGAATCACATACCACTGCGGGCGGTTAGCAATGTCGAGCAGACCATGGTTGTAGAAAAACTGAATGAAGAACTTTAGCTCAAACTCTTCCATCTCTTTTAAGCTAGTCGACCAAATAGCGGCACCCATCGGCAGAATGTAGTGTTGGCTAAAGAAGTCGGAAAACTGGTTTTCACGCAAGAAACTGCCAAGGGTAACGTCTGGAGTAAACACATTGCTTTCGAATTGCGCCTTACACAATTTGTTGAACTTAAGAATGTCAGAAACCAAAGACCAGAATTGAGGTTTGAAAATATTACTCCTCTGAGCGAATAACGAATTAATGCTGTGGCCGTTGTATTCGAATTTAGTCGTGGTGTTGTGTACGCTGAAGCTCATTTCAGTGGGTTGCCTTTCGACACCGAGTTGCTCAAGCAGTTTGTTGAAATTCGGGTAAGTTCTGTCGTTGAAAACGATGAAGCCAGTATCAATTGAAAACGCCGTGCCTCGGTGTTCTATATCAACCGTAGCAGTGTGCCCGCCGACGTAGTCATTTTTCTCGAATACCGTAACGTCGTGGTGTTTATCTAATACATGTGCGCAAGTCAGTCCAGAGATGCCTGAACCTATAATGGCGATTTTTTTCATTGTTATACCATCCTTGAAGCGAGTTTTTGCCAAACTGGAGTTGGAAGCATTCTTAGTAGCTTCATCAACATGATGAATCGTCTTGGGAAATCGATTTCACTCTTTCCTTGAGCAATACCATTTACGATTCGCTGAGTTGCGGCCTCACTACTAATAATCATAGGCATAGCGAAAGTATTTCGCTCGGTTAATGGCGTTTCAACGAAACCAGGGTGCACAATTGAGACATGAATGTTGTGCTCGGCCAGATCAACCGAAAGTGTTCTGCCTAAGTAAGTGAGGGCTGCCTTTGAAGCGCCATAAGCCTCGGCTCTTGGTAAAGGTAAAAAGCTGGCGCTGGAGCTCACTAAAACCAAACGGCCGCCCGGCTTGATGTTTTTTAACCAGGCTTTAAGGGCGTAGCCAATTGAGATCAGGTTGATGTTGATGACGCGCTCAAAAAGCTCGGCATCAAAATGAATTGGGTCGTCGATGTACTCACAATCACCAGCATTTAAAATAAGCAGATCGAGAGGCTTATCTTGGTCGAGTTCTGGGAAATTGTGATAATCGGTCAGATCGAAACAGAGCGGTGTCATTGACGAATGAGCGATGTCTGTCTCATGAGAATCAACTAAGGTTTGCAGCTTGTCTGAGTTACGGCCACATGCAATCACCTGATGACCTTGCTGAGCGTAATCTTTAGCTAGGGATTGGCCGATACCTGAGGTCGCGCCTGTGATCATAATACGCATTATCGGCTCGCTCTCTTTTTGATGGATTTGATCGCGCAGCCCAGTACTGGAATGTGTTCGTACAACATAGACCCGACGTCGAGGTAATCTCTGTGGTAGACCACTTGACCGTCGAGCATCTTAAGGTGACTGTGTCCTTGTACTTCGATAGGCTTTTGCCCATTTAATTGCTTGTGAGCAAACTGCATCGTCCAGTAAACAGACGCTTCGTCGTTCGATTCAAAAGTGTGTTCGATATGAAAGTAACAGCTCGTTACCTGGGTGTAGAGGTTCTCGAAGTAGTGCGTAAGCGCCGAAATACCGCTGACATGATGCAGCGGATCTTGGAATTCAATATCAGGGTGATAAACCGTCTTAAGCACGTCGAAATTGTCGGTTCCGAGTTCTCGATACATGTTGAGAAAGTTATCAAGCCATAGAGAGTTATCCATAATACTCACTCTAATTATTTGAAGAAGGCTAAGGCTCTCAATCGTGCTTCTTTGTGTTCAACGATGGGTTGCCAGTATTCGCTGTTAATTCCGTTTTTTGCGATAAAGTCATGTGGAAAATGCACATGCTTATCTGGGATATTTTGCAGCTCTGGTATGTACTTACGAATAAAAATTCCTTTTGGATCAAACTTTTCACTCTGAGTGATTGGATTGAAAATTCGGAAGTAAGGTTGAGCATCACAGCCAGTACTTGAAGCCCACTGCCAGCCACCATTATTGGCACTAAAGTCACCGTCGATAAGATGCGACATAAAGAAACGCTCACCCCAACGCCAGTCAATAAGCAGGTGCTTGGTTAGGAAGCTTGCTACCACCATTCTTAGCCGGTTGTGCATCCAGCCTGTTTCAACCAGTTGACGCATTGCTGCATCAACCAATGGATATCCTGTTTTTCCTTCGCACCAGGCTTTGAAGCTAGGGTGATCGTGATACCAATCCAAACCACTGTATTTTTGCTGAAAGTTAGCGCCTTTAACCAGTTTAGGATGGTGGAACATCAAATGCTTATAAAAATCTCGCCAAATCAATTCGTTGAGCCAACAAAAGGCCGGTAATTGCGTATCAAATAACAGGTCGGGCTGTTGCTGAATCAATTGAATCGCTAACCAACGTGGGCTTACTGCGCCAATCGCTAAATAAGGCGATAGCCCTGATGTCCCTTTAACTGAAGGAATATCTCTCAGACGCGCGTAGTCGTAGACTTTACTGCCTAAGAAATTCGGGATCACATTGCCCAATACATCTTGGCTTATTGGCCAGCGACTTGAGTCAACACGAGGAAAGTCGAAATCATAGTCAGCGGAGATGGTTAAGGCTTGTAAGTCGTCAGGAAGCTGTGTTTGTGAACGTTCAGTCGGCACGACAGGAGCAGGACTACAGATGATGCCTTTCACCTGAACTTCTTTTAGCCAAGCGTTCTTAAAGGGCGTAAAGACTTTGAACATCTCTCCTTGTTTGTTGAGAACGCTACCGAGTGGCAGCATCACGTCACAATCGCTGATCTTCAGGTTTAGACCACCTGAAATCAGCTTTTTATCGCGAGCTTGTTCATCAATCTCTGGTTCAGAGTTTGCGTAGACGCACTTGGCATCAAGCTGCTCGCACAAGTTGATGAGTTGTTTGGATTGGTCGTCAAAGTCTGTCGCTTTTAAGTGAAGCAACGTTACTCCAAGCTCAGCGAGTTGGGATTCCAGTTGCGTCAGGTGCCGGTGTATAAAATCCGCTTTGATTGGCGCAAGATGGTGTTGTTTCCATTGTTGCGGTGTTGAAATGAAAACGGCTGTCGTTACGCCGTTTTCAACAGCTGCGACGAGCGCGGGGTTGTCGTGAGTCCGCAGGTCTCGTCTTATCCATAGAATGTCGCTCAATATCCGTATCTCAGTTTAAGTTCTTGTGGGTGCGGGTTTAGATAAACTTGTGATTCTAGGTACTCGTTTGGGTATTCCATCAGGTAGTGATTGATCAGCGTTAGTGGAACTAACAGTGGAACCAACCCTTCTCTGAATGATGAAATCTGATTGGTAAGCTCTTGTTTGTGAGCGCTGCTCAGCTGTTTCTTAAAGTAACCTTGTAAGTGATGCAAAGTATTGGCGTGACTACCGCGGTTCGCATGGTGAGATAGTGCCGTCATCAAGCCTTCAATATACTGATTTGCCAAGTCGTCGATTTCAAGATCGTTGCTTGCCAACAGTTTACCTAAGCTTTTGTAACCCTCAACGTGGTGGCACATGACTAAGTATTTGTGGGCGCTGTGGAACTGAATCAATTTATGTTTAGTAACACCTTCGTCCACAAGATCGAGCCACTTTTGGTAAGTGAACACTCGAGTCATAAAGTTTTCACGCAAAATGGGATCGTTAAGGCGGCCGTTTTCTTCAACGGGAAGTAACGGGTTGCCGTCCATAATTTGTTGGGTGAACATACCTACGCCTGTCGATTCAGAGCCTCGACCATGGTGGTGGTACACCTTTACGCGCTCCATACCGCAGGTTGGGCTTTTTTGACACACAATAAAGCCAGCGATGTGTTGGTTGTTCTTTGAATAGTTTTGTCCAAACTCGATCAGCTCATTGGTCACATCACCAGTTCCGTCAGGTCGGGAAACGTGAATGATATTGTCTAGCTGACGAACTTGACGGATGGTTGGTCTAGGAGTTGGAAGTCCAACCCCCATTTCTGGGCAAACAGGTTCCAATTCCACGTAGTCTGCTAGGTCGTCTGTACAAAAACGAGAGCGTTTATGACCTGTATCGAAGCGCACTTTGTGTCCAGCAACACATGCACTAATACCTATTTTAATTTTCTTTTCCATTGGCCAACTCCTTTGCTCTTGCTCTGAGCTATTTCTTATAGTTCAACATTGCTAATCGTACTTACAGAGCTTGGTGTATTTTTACTTTGACACCGTAGATGCTTTTATTCAGATGCTTGGACGATTTACAGGATAGCTTAATGCCATCCTGTATATTTATAGCGTGCAACTGGGTTAATAGATATATTTTCCAAGTGGATTGAATAGTTGGCTCACACCTTTTGTGAAGTAAAGCGCATCACTTGAAACGGTCAAGCACACACAACCTTCTTTGGTCGCAGGTTGGTGAGTATGGTTACCATCCAACCAGATGAAGTCGCCTTTGTTATAGACACCCATTTCGTCTTCGAAACTACCTTCTAAAAGCAGCGTGATCTCGAAGCCTTTGTGAGTGTGGCAAGGTACTTGTCCATCTTTATCGATGTGCAACAAACTGGTGTGGTGAGCTTCGTCATCGAAATCGAGTCTCGCTCGTGAAATCTTACCTAGGTTCATCCAATCTTTTCTCGCCACTGAATTCAGAGCGCGGGGGATTGTGAATGTCGTGTCGGCGACGGTTACTTTCTGAACCTCTGGAGTCGCTTCAACTGACTGAGAAGCATCGGCTGTGATTTGATCTATCGCGTCAAAATCGAAGTCCATGTCGTCCGTTAAGAAGCTGTCTAAATCTTCATTTGAAAATACTGGCTCTGCGTCAAATGCATTATTCGCCGATTCAGCGGTAAGCAACTTAACTTGTTGTTGGCAGTGTTCACACAGCTCTACATGGCTAGAAACAATCAAAGAAACTGAATCAGCCAACGTGCCATCGACGAAGTCTTTCAAGATTGCCGCGTTTGGGTGATGTTTAATCATGGCTTTGGTCTCCCATGTGAACTTTAAGTTTGGCTAAAGCGAGTCTCAGACGTGACTTCACTGTTCCAAGTGGGACGCCAAGTTGCTGAGCGAGTTGCTCTTGAGAAAGCTCTTGAAAGTAAACGCCTTTGACGATGGTTTTCTGAGCGAGAGGCAACTTTTCTATTTGAGTCATTACGTGTCGGCTCATCAAATGATCACCGAATGGCAAATCTTCACTTTGAGATTCGGCTACCATCGCATCGATTGGCCAGATATCGTCGGCTATCGTTTGTTCGGCTTTCGCTTTCACTTTACGCAACATGTCGAACGCTGCGTTACGCATTACCGTGTAGACCCAAGTGGTCGCAGCACCTTTGTCTACATTGTAGAGATGTGCTTTTTTCCAAACATTAGTCATCGTGTCTTGAACTAGTTCGTTGGCAGCAGCTTCGCCACCCAACTTACTGATGCCAAAACGCTTAATCTTAGGAGCGAAGAACTTGAACAAACAGGTGAACGCCTGCTTGTCTCTATCTGTACCAACCAACATCAACCAGCTCGAAAGCTCTGTCGGTACTTTGTTGTCTGTAGGTACTTTGTTATCGGGAATAATGACATGCTCCTTGCCGTTCCCTGAACTTCTGCTTTCCACTTGCATAGTAACTAACCATCATGCGAATTTGATAGGCACTACGTGTAAAGAAAAAGTCGGGATCACTTTAATTTAAATTAATTTCCACTATACAAAATTATAGTGAATAAAAGTGCTTATTGCCCCGTAATGATTTGATTCAAAAAAGGAACTAGAGACGGGAAACTGGCTGGCTCAGTAAATTCTGTTTTCTTTTCCAATGGGATAGGCATCATTTCGAGCAATCGCGCACAGATCCATTGTGTGCTCTCGAAATCTGGAGAGGGATAGAGTGTTCTTATCGAATCGTGGTCGCGAAACAACTGAACCAAAAATGCAGCAAACACGTTGGGTACTTTATAGTCATGAGTAGGCCAGTGAGGTAACAAGCTGAATTGGCTTTTAATCAGATCATCAACGTCTCGAAACGAACCATGTAACTGCACCAATTTTTCGCCTTCGACATCAATTTCCAAGATTTGGTCATCAGACATATTGAAATCGACGATGGTCACCTTTGTCCCCCAAGAACTAAGATCATCAGAGTTAGAGTTGTCTTGAGTGGCGATAATGAAACCATCGCCCTGCGCTGCGTGAGCGATCATCGCTAGATACTTTGGCTCAAAAATGCGCAGTCTTTGTCTACCTCCCGGTAGAAGGAAGATAGGGAGAGGAAACACTGCGAGCTCTAGAGAAGACTCTACGGGTGTTTCTAGTTCGGCGTCTGTCCGCGTGGTCTTCCTAGGTGAATTTGGCACATAGCACTCCTTAGTTCTAATGTGATTTGAGAAGATATACGCGAGGAGGGTGGTGTTCGATCAATTCGCTTCGGCTTATGTTTGCAAAGGGATAGGTATTTTGTTGCACCTGTTCATAAATTCATTGTTTTTACCTTTTCTCATACGCGTCATTAGGTAATATATGTACAAATAGTAAGCGAATGGGTAGTCGCCAAACGATGCTTCTATCTGACGTTCTTCTATACCTAACATCGCATCAAAGGAATGGTCATGATTGTTATTTATGGTATCAAAGAGTGCTTAAATCCAATTAAGTTGCAGCTCTCTAATGTGTTGCAGCAGTGCTTGAACAGTGAGATGGGGTTACCCGATGACAAGCGAGCACATCGATTTGTGCCATTGGAGCGAGATGACTTTTTTTATCCCGAAGGGCGAACAGAAGCTTACACCGTCATTGAGATCAATATGATGGAAGGTCGAGCGGTAAACACCAAAAAGCGCCTGATTAAGAAGATATTCTCAGAAATAGAGAAACAACTGGCCATCTCTCCCATTGATATCGAGATCACCATTAAGGAGCAGCCATCGCACTGCTGGGGGTTTCGAGGCATGACCGGCGATGAAGCTCAAGATCTGAAGTATAAAGTGAAGGTCTAGGGTTTAAACTCTTAACTCTTAACTCTTAAGCTAATCTATCGAGTTACGGCTTTGGGATTTGATGCCAAAGCCTTTTTTCTCGCTCTCGGCGCTAACCTTTAAGCACCGTCACTCTCTTTTAAATACTGATGCCAATTTTCATGGATCACGTCAAAGTGCTCGACACAGAACTCTTTCCTATCTTTCAAATAGTCGTTTTCCACCTCGTCGAGCAAGTTCTTATAGGCATCGGGATCGCTGCCATACACCAAGCATAAAGTGGAGAAGTAACGCTGCAGGTCGAAACTGTGCTCGTCGATGTATTCCCCCAAGTCGTAATATTCCGGGCGGTCTTCTGACTCGAAAGCGAACATGTCTGCAGCGCTGATAGCGGCATCGGCTCCATGCTCTACGTAGTTAAGCAGTAGCACGGTTGCTAGGTTATCAACTGCATCTTCTTCTTTACCCAATATGGCAATGTTCTGATCTTCGATATACGCGTGCCCAGCTTCGTGCAGCAGGGTGTGCAGCAAGGTATCAATAGCGCCGGTTTGCGCTGACTTCCCGTACTCTTTTTCGTATTGGTTCTTCTCGAAATAATTGAGTGACTCAGCGTAAAAGCTATAAGGGATCAGCACTTGATGGGTTTGTGGATCGTAGAGTGGTCCTTCTTCCCCGCCATATTGAATGGTTAATGGTTTCTCAAACATGAACAGTTGGTTTGATAGGTCGACCACGATGTCATTAACACCGCTGTTTTGAATTTCGCGTTTGAGCTGTTCTTCTTCAACATTTTGCGGTGCAGAGTACTCGACGATTAGGTTACTTTGGGTTGTTTGTTCACTAGATGCATAAGTTGCGGTAAACATTGCACTCAGGGCTAGGCTGCAGGTCAATGTTCGTTTCAATAATGTCATCGGCTATCCTTGTGATTACGTTGCGAATCAGAGTCGTTGCTGGGGGTAACAACTCCAAGCTGTGTACCCTGATTTAGTTACTGCGTTAGAGTATAAGTTTAGACGGAATTTTGATGCATCGAGGACTGCAATTTTTGAAGTAGACGCTATCCTATCAATGAACAATCCGCTGAGAGGTTCGCCACAAAGAATAGGCAAGCTGAATGAGCGGTGTAGATGTGATTCGTTTCTGTTGGTAATTAACAGATAAATTTCGGTTCAACAGAACCCTTGTGCTATACTCCGCGCCCCAATCCGAATTGGCTTGTTTAATCTTAGGAAATTATTATGAGTGTTAAAAACGAACTTCAACAAATTAACAACCGTCTAGACAAGTGTCGCCACAAGCTAGATGCTGCTAAAACTCGTAATGATCGTCCTGTTGTTCGTCAGTTCGAGGAAGAGATTAAGAAGCTAACTAAGAAAATTGCCCAGCTTAAACACAAAGAAAGCTTTGATGTGAACCAAGAGCGTAAGTCTCTGGTTGATATGCCATTTAGCCGTGAAATCACTAAGGCTGAGCAAGCGGATATGGGTAAACTGAAAAAGTCTGTTAAAGGACTCGTAATTGTTCACCCAATGACGAAGGTCGGTAAAGAACTTCGCATTGAAGTTATGACTGGTTACGCACCGAAAAAATTCTAATTACCAGCGATGGTGATGAAAGAGGAGCTAGAAATAGCTCCTTTTTGCTTTTTTAGGTATTAAGAAAGCAGAGTCAGCGGCATAGATACTCACGCCGTTTTCAACTTTTAGGAGGTGATTATTGTCACAAATCCTTTTATCTCCTATAAAAGTTAACGTGCTACTAACATGGCACTAAGCGATCGCAGTAATGTGTTCGCTTTTCGAATCCACACTTTCTCTCCAGTTTGTATAAATATAGGTAGAGCAGCACAAATAATTACAGATAAAACTAGACTCATTAGGGAAGATGAGAACGTAAAAAAATAGAGGTTATATGAATCAATTAATTTCAATTGGACCACTAGAATCCTTCCTAATCGCGATTAGTGTTTTGTTTCTAGGTCATTTCGTCAATGCAAAGCTTCCGATTCTCAAAAAGTACAACATTCCAGAGCCCATTGTCGGCGGCTTGATTGTCGCTTTTGCTATTACAGCCCTGCACTTTAACGGCCTTGATCTTGAGTTTTCTTTGCCCCTGCAGAACACGTTTATGTTGATGTTCTTTGCAACGGTCGGCCTTGCGGCTAACTACACGCAGCTGATAAAAGGTGGCGCTAAGGTATTCCTATTCTTAGGGGTAGCGTCGGTTTACATCATTATCCAAAACGGTGTAGGCGTAACTTTAGCAACGGCACTAGGCCTTGAACCCTTGATGGGTTTGATTGCTGGCTCTATCACTCTTTCGGGTGGTCACGGCACAGGCGCGGCTTGGTCTCAAACTTTTGCAGATACGTTTGGCATTGCAAATACGCTAGAAATCGCAATGGCTTCAGCGACCTTTGGTTTGATTATCGGTGGTATTATCGGTAGCCCTGTGGCGCAAAAGCTGATTGATAAAAACCAGCTTGAATCTGAGTACGGCACAGGCACGCAAACGCACGAACGCTTCCCTGAACTGGTTACTTACAACGAGTATGAAGAAGACAAAGTGACGGCGAAGAAGGTGATTGAAGTGTTGTTCATCCTTCTTATCTGTATTACGGGTGCGAAGTACCTAGAGCAGTGGGTGGCGACTTTTGAAATTTCTTGGTTGATGATTCCTGACTTCGTTTACGCGTTGTTTATCGGTGTGTTCATCACTAACGTGTTTGAAGTCACTAAGCTGCATAAGACGGATAGCGAAACGGTCGATATTCTTGGTACGGTGTCATTGTCACTATTCCTAGCAATGGCGCTAATGAGCCTTAAGCTGTGGAACATCTTTGACCTTGCGATTCCGTTCTTGGTTATCCTTGCGGTTCAGGCGGTTGTACTGGGTATTTTCTCTTACTTTGTGACGTTCAAAGTAATGGGTTCTAACTACGACGCAGCGGTTATGGCGGGTGGCCACTGTGGTTTCGGCTTAGGTGCAACACCAACAGCGGTAATGAACATGGGCTCTTTGGTGAACCGTTTCGGTCCGTCACCACAAGCCTTCATGGTTGTGCCAATCGTGGGTGCCTTCTTTATCGATATCGTTAACCTGATTATCCTGCAAGGGTACATCTCGTTTATTGGTTAATGTTCTCCTCTGCTTAAACGCGATGAGCTAGTCGCACTAAGATGAATACAAGAAAGCCAGTCTGTTGACTGGCTTTTTTATTGTCTAGCGAATGCCTAGCTTATGCTGGAGAGCTGGTCTGGAGTTCCTTAAGCAGAGGGAATGCAGCTTTGGTGTGTTCTCCCGTGACAATGAACCCAACCAACTGATCATCTTCATTGAAGCCTTTAGCGATAATGCCTTTTGGGTCGAATCGCGTTTCCCAACTCTGAGCAGTTTGAATATCACGCCCTGCGAGTTGAATCGGGTAGCTCGGTGTTTTCACCTTAGTGATGATGTGAGGCAAACTGAGCGTTGCTTCGCCCACTTTGATGTCGCCTTTATCCATAGCCAGCTGCTTAGCCAACACATTTGCCGACAAGATTACTGGCTGCAAATAGGCCATCACTCGACCTTCGATTTCGACGCAGTCACCAATCGCATACACATTCTCGGCACTGGTTCTCATGGTGTTATCGACCACAACCCCTCTGTTTACTTCTA
This sequence comes from Vibrio cyclitrophicus, assembly GCA_023206055.1. Taxonomy (NCBI): domain Bacteria; kingdom Pseudomonadati; phylum Pseudomonadota; class Gammaproteobacteria; order Vibrionales; family Vibrionaceae; genus Vibrio; species Vibrio cyclitrophicus. The sequence continues at coordinate 1,530,424 of CP065367.1, forward strand.
TTCCCGCTTGTTTGGCTAACAGCGTGTTTGGTCTTAGCCCTGCTGCGGCAATTACGATATCGGTTCGTATTAATCGAGAAGAAGTAGTTTGCAACCTCACCCCATTAGGGAGATAAGTTGCGCGACACACTGCAGAATCGGTTTCAACGGTGACGCCTGCTTTTCTTAACTCTCTTTCTAACTCTAGGGACACGAAAGGTGGCACCAAGTTATTTAGCAAGTAACTCGCGGGTTCGATGATGGTGACATCTTTGCCTGCGGTTTGAAGGTCGAAGGCGAGCTCAACGCCGATCAAGCCTCCGCCAATCACGGTGATTCGTTGTGCGTCATCAACCTGAGCTTTGTGTTTCTCGAACTCTTCCAAACTATTGAGAGTAATGGTCGCGCTGCGTTTTAACCCTTCCGCTGGTGGTATGAAGGGCGTTGCGCCTGTCGCTAATACCAACTTTGAATAGTGGATGATTTGGCCATCAACATGAACACACTGCTGAACAGTATCTACCTCGCTCACGAGTGCTTTGGTTTTGATGACCACGTTGTATTGTTCAGCCAACTGTTGAGCATTATGTATCGACAATGCTTCTGGTGTTTGCGCCTGACTGAACGCGTGCGAAAGATTCGGCTTACTGTACTCAACCCCGGCATCGGCGGTGATCATAGTAATTGCGATATCTTGGTTAAGTTTACGTACCATCTTAATGGTTTGTAGGGCAGCGAAACCGCCACCCACAATAACAATGTTCGACATGCTACTTCTCCACAAACACTTCTTTGCCTAAATGGCATTCAGGGCAAAGGAAATCATCAGGTACTTGTGCCCATGGGGTTCCCGGTTCAACGCCTTGGTAGGGTTCGCCTAGTTGTGGGTCGTACACCCATTCACACACGGTGCAACGCCAGCAAGTGCAATCTGCACTATGGACAGGCTTGTCTTGTGCTTCTTCTAACTTCTGCTCTGTCGTGTCTTTGAGCTCGGTAGTGGTGTTCCCCGGTGCTGGTGTGGCTTCGAGCGGTGTTACATTGCGTGATACTTGTTTTGGTGTGCTCACTTCATCGGCTTCTGCACGCCACACCTCAGCCAGTGTCATGCCGTAATCGATACATTGGCGAAGGGCTTCTGTGTCTGGTTTCCAGTGGATGTGTTGTGGTGCGCTGACTTCGAAGTTGGCTTCACGTAGGCGAGCATCGATGCGTTTAACTGCGCCACCTGTCCAACCTGAAGAACCGAATGCAGCGGCTCTTTTTTCTGCGAAACGTAGGCCATGTATTTCTTCAAGCAAAGCTGCGATCTGCGGCATCATTACATTGTTCATGGTCGATGAACCAACGAGCACACCTTTTGAACGAAAGATGTTGGCAAGGATGTCGTTTTTATCGTGCTTAGAGATATTGAACACCTTGATCGCCGTTTCTGGGCTGCCTTTACGGATCCCTTTAGCGATAGCATCTGCCATCATGCGGGTATTGTTCGACATGGTGTCGTAGACAATGGTGATGCGATCTTCTTTGTAGGCTTTCGACCATTCGTAGTATTGCTCAACGATTTGAGTCGCGTTGTCACGCCAAATGCAGCCGTGAGAAGTCGCAATTACATCGATCGGCACGCCTAAGCTCAACACTTCTTCAATCTTTGCTTTAACCAGCGGCGCAAACGGTGTCAGGATGTTCGAGAAGTAACGCAGACATTGTTCATGCAGCTCAACTTGGTCTAGCTGGTCATTGAATAGATTTTCGTCGCAGTAGTGTTGGCCGAAAGCGTCGTTACTAAACAGGATTTTATCACCAGTTAAGTAAGTCGCCATTGAATCTGGCCAATGCAGCATCTTCATCTCAACAAAGATAAGTTGCTTGCCATTACCCACATCGAGCGTGTCGCCAGTTTTAACGGTTCTGAAGTTCCAATCTGGTTGATGGTGATGGCCAACAATCGAGTTAACACCAGCTTCTGTGCAGTAAACAGGTGTGTTTGGAATTTTGGCTAATAGTGCAGAAAGGGCTCCGGAGTGGTCTTCCTCGGCATGCTGACAAATGATGTAGTCGATCTCGTTGATGTCGATTTCCATCTCAAGGTTTGCAAGGAATTGCTCAGTAAAGCGATGATCAACGGTATCGACAAGCACCGTTTTCTCTTCACGGATCAGGTACGAGTTATAGCTGGTACCTTTGTTCATGTGGTATTCCTTACCATGGAAGTGCTCGGTTTCCCAGTCGTGGACACCAACCCAATGAACATTTGATTTAACGTGAATAGTCATAATGATAATACCTTATTTAAATATCTAAGGCTCTCATTGCACTAGTTGTGCCATGTTTTTAACTTATTGTTTTATATGAAATTTATTGCCATTTAACTCTAAGTGGTGTCTTTATGACTTATTGATTTTTGCAATCATATTGATATTAATGCGTCTTTATGACTTGTTTGTGGATATTGGCTTGGATAAATAACAGATATAAAAAAGGCCAGACAAGCGTCTGGCCAAATAAAGCAGTGCGATTTGTTTGTTTTAGCTATTACAGCGTAGTAGCTGTTATAACGTAGTAACCACTTCATCAAGAGCTAGACGCGCTTTTGGTTTGCCGTAGTTGTAGTCTTCGCCGTCTTTGTGGTATCCGATAGCTAGCGCTACATCAACAACGTGACCTTCTAGTTCGTCAGCAAACTCTTCGCCGATCATAGCAGCGTCTACGCCTTCCATAGGTGTTGAAGCGATACCTAGACGAGCTAGTGTGTGCAGTGTGTTACCTAGTGCGATGTAAACTTGAGACTTAGTCCAGTTACCGTTGAAACCTGTTTCGTCTGTGTTCATGTCTGCGAATGCGTAAGCACCTAAGAATTGCTCGTACATTTCAGCGGGTAGGTGACCAGAGCTTACTTCTGTGTCAGCACGCTTAGCGAATTTCTCTTTAGTGTACTTAGGATCGTGAGCAAACAGGATCGTGTGTGATGCTTCTTTCGCATGTGGTTGGTTAAACTGGAACATGTTTTCGAAAGTATTGTGGAAGCGTTGTTTTGCTGCGTCACTCTCAATGATGATGAATTTCCAAGGCTGAGAGTTGATAGAAGAAGCCGACAAGCGAAGTGCTTCTTTGATTACTTCCATGTCTTCCGCAGAGATGCGTTTTTCTGCATCGTATTTTTTAGCTGTGTAACGAGTGTTTAGATCAGTAATGATTGGATGAGTCATGTTGAATCCTAATATCTATCAATAATAAATGTTGTAGGGTTTTATGTTCGGTAACGTCAACAATAAACGGATAACGCATTTAGGCTGTATATCTATAGAAGAACAGTAAGTCTCTATAAGACCGAACACTTAAATGGCTATCGAACATGCCCCAATAAATCGAGTATCTGCGGTAGCTCAAGTCGATGGATGTAAGATAATAGAAGAATGACTCGGGAAAAATAGCGAACACATCAAATCACTATGGTAAATAACATCCATAATTATTCGATAAATGTGATCTCAACGGGTGTGGAGTGTCTAGATTCAGTAGCTTAGTACGCCTTGATGCCATATTGACGCAATAATGGTGGAAGTACGCTGTCTAGGTTTGGGATATCTTCTGGGGTGAGTTCAATCAAGCTGAAGCCGTGTTCTGCGTATGTTTCTCTCGTTTCAATGCGTTTGTCTTCAGCGATAGGTGCAGAATCGGTTCCCCAAAACTGGATGTACACCTTGCCACTTGGCAGATAAAAATCACTAATCACTTGTTTGGATATTGGCAGTGGACGCTCGTACGCATGAACGACTCCCGCCATATAAAGCCAGTTATCGATGATCAGCTCTCCTTTTGAACGAACATAATGCCCATCTAAGCTTCGGTGTTTCGCCTCGAATTTTTGACGAAAACTGGAAAATGACACATCCGTTGAGTGGCTTTCAGCGTCATGCCCCAAAAATTCCACAACAGACTGCTTTAAACGTTTATTGCGAACCAGTGAGTCGTGCCATACCACGAATAAGTTTTGAGTCGCTTTATCTTCTCTTTGTTCACCACCAGCTTTTAAGCCTGTAGAGGTGACGTGCCAACCGTCTTCTTCTTTTGTAATCCAGCCAAGCTCATTGAGCAGTAAGTTGATTTTCTTTGCGCTGAGTTGAAAGGCATTACCCAACTGGGTGGCGGTGAGTGTTTTTCCTGAGAATGAGTCTAAATCGATAAGCAGTTTCTCTGGCCAGACAATAAAGACACCAAACTTCTTGTGCTCGACATATTCCCCACCAAAGCTTTCTCCTCTTTCTGTGAGAATCCAGCGTTCTTGTGAACGCACGATATAGCCAGCTGTTTTTAGATCGCCAAATAAAGCTTTAGCTTCTATGCCTTTTTGTTTAGCCAGTGCGGATGTGGAAATTTTGTCTGACATAGTCTTTTCTCAAATAGCGGAGCGATTAGCTGATGGGTGTTGGAGATATATATGATGCGATAGCGTTGGTAAATACCATATCACATCTATCAATGCTAACTGCAGTTCTCTGGTCTATGTTTTTAGTAGAGCTTTATGTCTCGTTTTGTATTTTTAGAAAAATGTAGCTCATTTTGTAATTAAATTACAGTTATAGCGATTTTGCTCATCTGTATGCATATTTTCTATACGTGACACGATGTTCTTTTATACGGTTTATATAGATCTTAGATGCTATATTTTACTAAGTGTGATTTTGATCACTATTTATTTTTAAGTACTACAAAGTAAAGTGTGATCTGGATCTTGTGTTAATGATATTCATTCTCATTAATTTGGCTTTGTAATTTAAATTCATGGTTTTTTTGTGATCCAAGGTGTGCTTGTTAACCCGAAAGTGTTTTTTGTGTGTGATGTTTATCACGAAATTTGGGCTAGGGTGCATTTTGGAAATGTTGTGATACATTTTAATCGACTTTTGAGTACACACTTTCGGTCATTTGACCAACCAATACACTACGGGGTTCTACCTATGTTATCACCAGAAGCTAAGATTAAGGTTCAAAACTTTGGTCGTTTCTTATCCAATATGGTAATGCCAAACATCGGCGCATTTATTGCGTGGGGTTTCATTACTGCACTATTTATTCCAACAGGTTGGTGGCCTAACGAAACGTTAGCATCAATGGTTGGTCCTATGATCACATACCTACTACCGCTATTGATCGGTTACACCGGTGGTAAAATGGTTGGCGGCGACCGTGGAGCGGTTGTTGGTGCAATTACAACGATGGGTGTTATCGTTGGTACAGATATCCCTATGTTTATGGGTGCAATGATTGTTGGTCCACTAGGTGGTATCGCAATTAAGAAATTCGATGAAGCTGTTCACGGTAAAGTGAAGAGCGGTTTCGAAATGCTAGTGAACAACTTCTCTGCTGGCATCATCGGTATGATCTGCGCAATCATCGCGTTTGTCGTGATTGGTCCTGCAGTTAAGATTCTATCTGGTGGTCTTGCGGCTGGTGTTAACGCAATGGTTGAAGCAGGTGCTCTTCCTCTAGCTTCTATCTTTGTTGAACCTGCGAAAATTCTTTTCCTAAACAACGCAATTAACCACGGTATCTTCTCTCCACTAGGTATCCAACAATCTGAAGAGATTGGTCGTTCAATCTTCTTCCTAATTGAAGCTAACCCAGGTCCTGGTTTTGGTCTTCTACTTGCTTACATGGTATTTGGTAAAGGTAGCGCGAAACAGTCTGCTGCTGGTGCATCTATCATCCACTTCCTAGGTGGTATCCACGAGATTTACTTCCCGTACGTTCTAATGAACCCACGTCTAATTCTTGCTGTAATCGCAGGTGGTATGACGGGTGTATTCACTAACGTAATGTTTGATTCTGGTCTTATCTCTCCAGCATCTCCAGGTTCTATCTTCGCCGTTTTACTGATGACGCCAAAAGGTTCTTACCTAGGTGTTGTACTTTCAGTAATTGCTTCAACCGCTGTGTCTTTCATCGTAGCTTCAATCCTGCTTAAGACTTCAGCTCAAGGTGATGACGAAGACTCTCTAGAAAAAGCTTCTGCACAAATGAAAGACATGAAAGCGTCTTCTAAAGGTGCGGCATCAGGTGCAAACGTAAACCTAGCGGATGTAAAAGCAGTTTATGTAGCGTGTGATGCGGGTATGGGTTCAAGTGCAATGGGCGCAGGTCTACTACGTAAGAAAGTAGCAACCGCTGGCCTAGACATTGAAGTGACCAACTACGCAATCAACAACCTACCGGCTGATTCGAAAATCGTTATTACGCATAAAGACCTAACAGACCGTGCTCGTAGCACTGTTCCAGGTGCGATGCATATGTCTCTAAGCAACTTCCTAGATGGCGGCGTATACGACCAACTAGTTGCAGAACTTGTCGATGCTCAAAGTGGTGAAGAGAAAGTTGAAGCTCCGGCGCCTGCAGCAACTCCAGCGCAAGAAGGCAATAAGCTTGCACTCACTGACGACAGCATCTTCCTTGGCCTTAAAGCGACTCAAAAAGAAGACGCAATCAAGTTTGCTGGCGAACAATTAGTAAAACTTGGCAACGTATCACCAGAATACGTAGACGGTATGTTTGCTCGTGAAGAGCTGGTGTCTACTTACCTAGGTGAGTCTATCGCAGTGCCACACGGCACAATCGAAGCGAAACAGTACGTACAAAAAACCGGCATCGTTTTCTGTCAGTACCCTGAAGGTATTCAGTGGGGCGAAGATGAAGACGATATCGCGAAAATGGTTATCGGTATTGCCGCACAAGGCGATGAGCACAACATGGTGCTGATGGCTATTACCAATTCACTCGATGATGAAGAAGCTGTGGAATGCCTACAGAACACAACAAACCCTGCTGATGTTCTACGTATTCTCAACGGAAACTAAAAAGCTCTAGTCAAGCTCCTGAGTGAAGGAGGCCAGTATCCCCCTACTGGCCTCATTTTCGGTCTTAAATCTTTCTAACAAGATTCAGTCTGAATAGCTTACTGCTTAATGCCTAGGGCACATCGTCAAGGCATGTTGTTGAGCCGTTAGCTATCTAGATTCAAATATTTATAAGGTCAAAATTATGAAAGCGTTACATTTTGGTGCAGGTAATATCGGTCGTGGTTTCATTGGTAAGCTTCTTTCTGATGCTGGTATGAAGGTTACGTTTGCTGACGTAAATGAAACGGTTGTAAATGCGTTAATTGAACGTCAAGAATACCCAGTTAAGATTGTTGGCGAAGAGTGTGTTGTAGAAGTTGTTAAGAACGTAACAGCAGTAAACTCAGCGACAAGCGCAGTGGTAGATTGCATTGCTGAGTCTGATCTTGTGACGACAGCGGTTGGTCCTACGGTTCTTAAAATCATCTCTAAGTCTATCGCTCAAGGCATTGAAAAGCGTGCAGCAGCAAACAACACTGCACCAATGAACATCATCGCGGCAGAGAACATGGTTCGCGGGACTAGCCAATTAAAAGCAGCAGTGTTAGAGCACCTTTCTGATGAAATGAAAGCGTTCACTGAAGAGCACATTGGCTTTGTTGATTCAGCGGTTGACCGTATTGTTCCACCGGCAGAAGCGGGCGAAACAGACCCTCTAGCGGTAACGGTTGAAACGTTCAGCGAGTGGATCGTAGACCAAACACAATTCAAAGGTGAGATTCCAAACATCCCAGGTATGGAATGCACTGATAACCTAATGGCGTTTGTTGAGCGTAAACTGTTCACGCTAAACACGGGTCACTTGGTAACGGCATACCTTGGTGTGCTTGCAGGTCACGAGACAATTAAAGACTCTATCGAAGATAACGTGATCCGCGCTGAAGTCACTGCGACAATGGAAGAGAGTGGTGCAGTTCTGATTAAGCGTTACGGCTTTGACCCAGAAGCTCACGCGGCTTACATCCAAAAGATTCTAGGTCGTTTTGCTAACCCGTTCCTACGTGATGAAGTAGACCGTGTGGGTCGTCAGCCAATTCGTAAATTGAGCCCGCAAGACCGCCTAGTTAAGCCTCTAAACGGTACATTAGAGTACGGCCTACCGAATGCTCACCTAGTGAAAGCAATCGCTGCTGCGTTTCATTACAAGAACGAAGACGACCCACAAGCGGTTGAACTTCAAGCAATGTTCGCAGAAAAAGGCTTTGCTGAGACATTAGCGCATTATTCTGAGCTGAATAGTAACTCAGAAGTTGTTAAACTAGCGGAAGAAGCTTATCTAACATTGAAATGATAAACCATCAAAGTGCCACACCAGTGGCACTTTCTTATTGTCGAGCCGTTATGCCCATACAAACAAGCCATGAAACTGAATTACTCGAAGCCCTTTCGGAAGCTGAGAGTGCTGGCGCCTGCCTAATGGCTGCTTACGATGCATTGGACGACACGGTAGATGCCGTATTAAAAAATATCTTTAAGAAAGACGACACTGCAATTAAGTTCGTTGTAGAACCACTTCTCAACAGTGGTGGGCCGTTAGGCGAGATTATGATTCGTGCTAAGTTGCTACTCGGGCTTGGTGTGATCAGTAAAGAACTCTACGACGATCTAGAAGTTTTTGTCACTTTGAAAGAGTGGGCGAAAATACAAGGTGAAGACACCAGCTTTACAGAAGTTGATGTGATATTTGAACTCAACAAGGTACACGCGATTCAGCGTATTATGCCTATCGAATATGACGCGGAGATGGTGGAAACGATGTCTGGTCCAATGCTTGAAATGTTCTTGGGGCGACACAATCAAAAGGTGAAGTCGACAATCGTATTGGCTATCACTGACATTATCACGACCTTATGCCGAGATAACGCGCTGAGCTCTTAGCTCTAGTTTGTAGCCGCTTATCTTGTTTCACATCCTACATATCTTGTAGCTGTTCGTTCGTTTCAATCCAAAGCTTAAAATGATGGCGGTTTCTCTCGTTGGAGAAATCGCTTTGTTGTTTTTGTGCCTCAAAAAAATACTCGAAACCTCCCTTCCATTAAATACAAAATCAACAGGCACAAAAAAAGCCACATTCAGTGGCTTTTCTATTCAAGACGCTCTGTTTATTAAAAACGCCCTTCTATTCAAGACTATAGAGATTATAGGTCTTGGATGTTCTCAGCTTCTAGCTCTTGGAAGTAGCGTAGAGTCTTAACTTTAAGCTCTTGTTGAGCTGGCTCATCAGCAACGATGATAGCTTTACGGTGCATTTGTAGAGCTGTAACAGTCCACATGTGGTTTACAGAACCTTCGATAGCCATTTGAAGCGCTTGCGCTTTGTTGTGGCCTAGAGAAAGGATCATCACTTCTTCAGCATCTAGAAGAGTAGCAACACCGATAGTTAGTGCGTATTTAGGAACTTGGTTGATGTCGCCATCGAAGAAACGAGAGTTCGCGATACGAGTGTCTTCAGTCAACGTTTTGATACGAGTGCGTGAAGATAGAGAAGAACCTGGTTCGTTGAATGCAATGTGACCGTCGATGCCTACGCCGCCCATGAACAGGTTGATTTTGCCGTAAGAACGGATTTTCTCTTCGTATGCTGCACAGTGAGCATCGATGTCTTCAGCTTTGCCGTCTAGCAGGTTGATGTTTTCTGCTTGGACATCAACGTGGTTGAAGAAGTTCTCGTGCATGAATGTGCGGTAAGATTCTGGGTGGTTTGGTTCGATACCAACGTACTCATCCATGTTGAATGTTACAACGTGCTTGAAGCTTACTTCGCCAGCTTTGTAAAGTTCAATTAGCTCAGCGTAAGTAGTTAGAGGTGTGCTACCAGTAGGAAGACCTAGTACAAATGGACGCTCAGCAGTTGGAGCGAATTTGTTGATCGAGTCTGCGATATGACGAGCAGCCCATTTACCTACTTTTGCTTTGTTGCTTAATGGAATAAGTCTCATTGATTTTGCCCCTAGAAATAAAATTTTATAGTGTTCTGAAACATTAATTCGCATTATAAAATAAGTTATCAAGTTCCGCTATTGTTTTAGGTCAAGTTTTTGCTTTTTTCGTCGTATCTGTGACTAGAACTCTCAAAATTGCACAATTATTGTATGGATATTTGGTGGCGTTAAACAAGATTAATACGCTTGTCATATACAGGAATGTTGATTTGATTCAGTGCCTGAAAGGGTCTGTGCGTTTCTGCAGATTGATAAGCTTTGGCGCATTAAAGAGCTTCAGCGCGCTCATCGGCTTTGAGAGTATAGTTGAGGCGTGAAAAAATAATGATGGCAATGTGCCACTATCGTGATAAAAGGAAGTTGTAGAGCGAGGTTCAAAGAATTTAGTTGGGTTAGATGTACTTCAAGTGACTAGGGATAGATGTTAATTCACGCTATCACTATGAATTGTCTATAAATATTGGTAAAACCGAACAGGTTAGCTAAACTTACCTATTACGAAGAAAAAGCGAGCTTGAAGTGTAAACCTTGAAGGCAAAAAAAACCCAAAGCGATGATGTATCACTTTGGGCGATTTTACTAATCTTCTAACACTAACTCACTTTCATATTCTTCCCTTGGCACTTCACCGCGTTTGCAGCCGTTTAGGGTATGAAAGCGACGACGTCCACGAGCCAGTTGAATGTACTTCAACCAAACAAGGTCTAACTTGGACTTTGCCTTATGAGGGTGAGACAACACTTTGATGAAGTGTCTTTCTTCTGCATTGATTGGTGTTAGTTCACCAGTTTCAAGTGCAAGCATAGTGTCACCAAACAAGGTTAGGATTTCCTCTTCTGACAGAGTAAAATTACCTGACTTAGCGAACCCTCGTGGGAATTTAATGGTGTCATAAAAACGTTTTTTTCCGTGTCGGAATTCGGTCTCAGACATATCAGCCTCAGTAATGTGGTTAGATAGAAATTAGTGTTTATTGCTCACGCGAAAATATTGTTAAAAGGCTAAAATAGGAAACAAAACGTTTTTGCCTTTACGATAAACAATCCTAGATCGGCTAGTTAGCAGATTTATTACAGAGATGTATTTGATGGATGTGAAAGTATTTAGAACCTTTCTTGAGGTTGCAAGGGTGCGCCATTTTGGGCGTGCAGCTGAAAACTTGTATTTAACACAAGCGGCGGTGAGTGCGCGGATCAAACAGCTTGAAGGCTATTTTGATACTCAGCTCTTCATTCGTGACCGCAACAACATCAAGCTCACCTCTTCCGGTGAACGTTTGATTGGTTATGCGGAAGTGATGGTGTCCACCCTACAGCAAGCTAAATTTGAGCTGTCGTTAGAAAGTGGTAAGGCCTTGCAGTTAACGCTGGGCGGCACGCCGAACATTTGGGATGCGTATCTACAAAATTGTTTAAGTGTGGTGACCGACTCTTTTGGCGGTTACGGCTTTATGGCAGAGGTGATGGGGCGCGAGCAACTGAACCGTAATTTGTTAGAACGAACCTTAGATATGGCTTTCGCGTTCGATCAGATCAAAGCGGAAGAGCTGAACTGTAAAAAAGTCGCTGACTTGGTTTTGGTGTTGGTATCAACGCAACAAGATGATCTGGAATCTGTATTCCAACACAAGTATGTGTATGTGGATTGGGGAACGCGTTTTGGTTCTGAACACGCAGAACGTCACCCTAAAGTGCCAGCACCTTATCTACGCACCTCTACAGCCCGTATCGCCCTCGATTTCATTTTAGAGAAAGGTGGCAGTGCGTATTTGCCAGTCTCTCTAGTCGAACCTTTTATCGATTCGGGTCAACTGCACAAGGTGAAAGGGGTTGAAGACTGGTATCGCCCAATTTATCTGAGCTACCGTAAAAGCAGTACTTCGGTTGATGCGATCATGCAGGTTGAGAAGTTGGTTAATGAGATTGACCCATCGACTGCTTACACGTTGCAACAAGCCGCTGAACAGACGCCAGAGTAATGGCACGCGCAGCCAGCAATATGCTTTGTTGATGAGATAAAAAAATGGCTCCTAACTAGTTAGGAGCCATTTTTGTTTTAAACCAGAGATGTAGTTCTTTTCTGAATTAGAGATCGCTTCTAATTCAAATAAAATCGTTTAAGCCTGGTATACCTAGCCCTATCTAAAGGCTCTATAGTGTTAACACTTATAGGTTCATTAGATTCTCAATAGACTCTTCAAGAGAGTGTGACATGTACGAATGGATTTGATTGCCATCCGTTGCGTCAATCTCAATCATAGAAATCCCCTTGTCCGCTTTGTCTTCAAGAAAGCTTAGAGACTGCTCGACTGATTGACTGGTGAGAACCTGTTGGTTTGATAAAACAATACGACACGTGTGAAGAACCATAGCCTTTTCCTTTTTATATTTATATTCGATAGGTCTCTGCATCTTGGCGTGCTAAGTACCTATCGTTGACGTTGTGAGAAGGTTGCCTTCTCTAGGTTAAATTTAGTCGAATTGAATAAAATTAAAACCCTTTTTTGTGATTTATCTAACCTTCGCTTCCGAAAGTGGCTAGCGACAATGGTGGATCACGGTAAACTTTTAGCTATCGGATCAAACGCTATGGCAAACGGGAAGAGTACAGCATGTCGAAAAAGATCAATCACAACAGCACCTTAACCAGTGAGCAGTGTCATTTGGCTCGATATGCCCGAGATGCTCGCTTTGATGGCATGTTTTTTACTGCGGTGAAAACGACAGGAATTTTTTGTCGCCCGATTTGCCCAGCAAGCCCACCTAAAGAAGAAAACGTCGAATATTTTTCACATCAAGCTCAAGCATTGAAAGCGGGGTATCGCCCTTGTTTACGTTGCCGACCAGACAGCGCGCCTTTTTCGCCGGCTTGGAAGGGCGTCGAAACCACTTTCTTACGTGCGATGCAGCTGATTGATAATGGCGCACTGAATTCAGGATCGATCGTCGAACTTGCTACTCGATTAGGCATTTCAGATCGTTATCTACGAACCTTGTTCGACAATTACATCGGAGTGTCACCCAAGCAATATAGTCTTTATAGCCAGTTGATGTTTGCCAAGCAACTACTGCATACCAGCAGCATGAGCATTACCGATGTGGGTTTTGCGAGCGGGTTTAACAGCACTCGTCGTTTCAATGATGCTTTCTTAAAAGAATTACAGCTTTCGCCAAGCCAAATCCGAAGAACCAAGCCAAATAACAACTTAAGTAATCATATCCAACTCAGTTTTCACGGCCCGCTGGACTGGAATCATTTGTTGGGTTTTTATCGACGACGAATGATTGAAGGCTTAGAAGAGGTGGGTGAAGACTATTACCAGCGCACGGTGAATGTGAATGGTTCAAAGGGCTGGTTCAAGGCCACTTTAGTCAAAGATAACCGCTTGGATATTGAGTTTGAGCTAGACGATATCAATCAACTAAGAAGCTTGATCGCCAATATACGACGCATGTTTGACTTAGATGTCGACATTGCAAAGGTCGAAGCTTTCTTCACAACTATCGACCCGAATTTGGTCGCTAAAAGCGGAATTCGCATTCCTGGTGTATGGAGTGTTTGGGAAGCAGGAGTGAGGGCGATTCTAGGGCAGCAAGTTTCTGTAACCGCGGCGATTGGGCAGCTTAACCTGTTGGTTAAAGAGCTTTCTGATACAGAGCAGGAAACTTACTTTCCGACCCCAAAACATATAGCCGATGCAGATGTGAGCTTTTTAAGAATGCCGGGAAGCCGTAAGGAAACCTTAAAGCGTTTTGCTGAGTACATGGTCGATAACGAATCCGAGCATCCTTCTAAGTGGATTGACCTGAAGGGCATTGGACCTTGGACGATTCAATATGCGCTGCTTCGCGGGTTAAGCGAACCTAATCATCTGTTGATTGGCGACCTGGTGGTGAAGAAGTTCATTGAGCATCGCCCTGCCATTAATGAGGAGAGCGTTTCACCTTGGGGAAGCTACGCAACGTTCCATTGTTGGAATCAATCTTAATCGGAATACTAAGCTAGGAGATATCATGGCTAACCGTTTTACTTATTATGAGAGCCCATTGGGCACCGTGACTTTACAGGCGAACGATGAAGGGTTGCTAGGTCTCTGGTTTGAAATATACACCACCAAGCCTGAAGAATTAGGTGTTCGAGATGACAGCTTTCCGATCTTTGAATTGGTAGCCGACCAGCTCAATCGCTATTTTGCTGGTGAGGTTATCCAGTTTTCTGTGCCGATCGCCGCAAAGGGGACGCCATTTCAACAGTTGGTTTGGCAGGCGCTGACGACCATCCCTTATGGAGAGACTTGGAGCTATGCACAACTGGCTGATGCGATTGGCAATCCGAAAGCCGTTCGTGCTGTGGGTTTGGCGAATGGCAAAAATCCGGTGTCAGTGATTGTACCGTGTCACCGCGTTATTGGTAAAAATGGCAAATTGACAGGGTATGCGGGTGGTGTAGAACGCAAACAGCGCTTGTTGGCCATTGAGGGAAGAGCAGAAGATTAAACTGTCATCCAATTCGAGTGACTGATGAAGCCGAGTATTAGTGGCAAGTGACCTATCAAACCACGGATAACACGGTTACGCGCAGTTATAGTGTCGACGATGATTTGATCATCATTGAGCTGAACTCTGGAAGCAGCAGAACTGACTCAGATTTGGTGATGCGAATTCAGCATCAAGGTGAAGTACTTACTTGCAATACGTGTCCAGCGATGCAGTTAAGCAATGTCTGGACACGAGTTGAGAAGCCGACAAAAGGTTCATCGAATTAGAAAAGAGCGCCATTCAACCACAGGTGAGCCGCGATACTGACGGCATAGCCAATCATAATCACTGGCATCCATTTTAAGTGTCCAAAGAAGGTGTATTTGCCATGCGCAGCGCCCATTAATGCTACGCCAGCTGCACTACCTATCGACAATAAACTACCGCCGACACCTGCTGTTAAGGTAATCAATAACCAGTTGCCAATCGACATTTGTGGTTCCATAGATAGCACTGCAAACATCACCGGAATGTTATCGACAATTGCAGATAAGATCCCGACCATGATATTGGCCCAAATTGGATCCCATTGGCTATACATCACGCCAGAGGCTAGCTCTAAGTATCCAAGTAGGCTCAAGCCACCGACACACATCACCACACCGTAGAAGAACAGCAATGTGTCCCATTCGGCATGCGACACTCTTCGAAATACATCAAAAGGTACGACTGAACCGAGTTTCTTCAATGCTCCTTCGTCATTGTTGGCAATTGCCACCGCTTTTTTCTTGGCGAGTGAGTTGGGTAAGGTTTTTCGTAAGTAATAGCCAAAGAACTGCAGATAGGCGAGCCCCATCATCATGCCCATTACTGGAGGGAAGTGGAGTACGGCATGGAAAGCAACCGCAGTGGCTATCGTCATGATGAACAAGAACACGATGCGTCTTGCACCGCGCTTTAATTCAACGTGTTGATGAACCGTGTCAGGCTGGGTGGTGGGTACAAAGTAAGACATGATCAACGCAGGGACGAGGTAATTCATCACCGAAGGAATAAACAAAGGAATGAACTCACTAAAACTCACATAACCAGCCTGCCACACCATGAGCGTTGTGATGTCACCGAATGGACTGAATGCGCCGCCAGCGTTGGCTGCAATGACGATATTCACGCAGGCTAAGTTGACGAATTTAGGGTTAGAACCTGCCACTTTAAGAACCACAGCGCACATCAATAGAGCTGTCGTGAGGTTGTCGGCGATAGGTGAGATAAAGAAGGCCAGAATACCGGTTATCCAGAACAGAGAGCGAAAGTTAAAGCCTTTGCCTACCATCCACGCTTGCAGAGCATCAAACAGTCTTCTCTCTTCCATGGCGCTGATGTAGGTCATGGCGACGAGTAGGAAAAGTAACAGCTCGGCGTATTCCAATAAGTTGTGTTCGAGTGCGTGTTTCGCTACCTCAGTGAGGTTGTGTTCTTGGTAGGTAAAACCAATGATTATCCAGATCAGGCCTGCCGCAAGTAAAACTGGCTTGGATTTTCGGAGCTTTAGGTACTCTTCCATCATCACCACGATGTAGGCGACAACGAAAATGGTCAGGGATAGGTAGCCAGCAAATGAGCTGGTGAGCTTGAGAGGTTCTCCCAACTGAGCAGTAGCAGCGCCTGCTACCGTAGAAAAGAGTAACAAAGAAAGAACAGCAGAAAGCTGGAAACCTAACATGGATTACGCTCCGAAGTTAATAAGTTATTAACACGGGTAAAAGCGTAGACCTAAATAACCATGTGCAGTGTGATAGATATCTTAATAATTCAATAGATTATAGTGAAAGCAATAGACTGTGATGCGAACGAAATACGGTCTTACATGCTCAAAATTACTGTATTGAACACTTAAAGACTAAAGACTAAAGACTAAAGAAAAAGCCCTACCGGACTCAGTGCCGATAGAGCTTATTCGAAATTGCCAATATTATGCAGCATTGAGATCAAACGTCAGTGTTTGTTCTGCAGCACATACTTCAACAGGCCAGCCATAGGATTGGTATTCAAGCGCAAGTTTTTCCGCTACTACGCGAGATACTGTTGCAGTGATCCACATGCCTTTGCCCATTACTTGATATTTAAGCGTTCTCATTTCCATAGTAATCACCGTTCTCCTTCTATATTGGCAGCGCGAAGTCTATAGCACCTATGAGGGCTGAAATTTCGAATTAAGCTCAAATTCTTTATAAAATGGCTCACTGTTTGCGCTTGGCTCAAAACTCAATCAACTAAGGGCAAACGGTTATATTTTTGAATCGTAATCACTCTTTAAGTCTCTGTATTGTAATCGAATTAAAATTGACCAGAAAAACAATGTAAGAGATCTCTCACACTATTATCAGAGATCGGATTGTGGGATAGGTTTTCTCTTGTAGCTTGATTTGTGTGGCGAATCTGTGTGTTTTCGGTTGCGCTGTTGAAGCGGATTGTGATTAGTTTTGTATTTTAAATATGAGGATTTTGTCAGTATGTATTTCGATATCTAAACCATAATCACAGTTTTATATGTTGTTGATGTTCTTCCATTTAAACTTATACGCTATTTGATTTTGGTCAGTAACCTTTTGCTCATTAGTTTGCACTATCTATACGTGTTCTGTTCCACATAAACGAGATGTATAGAGGTCCTTATGGCTAATCCAACCAAAACCGATCGTAAAGTCACGATCGGCAGTTACATCGCACTCGCTTTCGCGATTGTGTTCTTTTCCGGTTTAATGCAGTCCAACGAATGGTATGGCGTGTTCGATTTTACGACGCTCAACGGTTCGTTTGGCCAAGTCGCTTACGATGTCAGTGAGACGGCCGATGGTGTTCAAGCAGCAACTACTTCTTTACGTGGTAAAGGCGGTAGTGGTGCTCGTGACGGTTTCATTTTTGCTTTGACACTTATTCCGACCGTGATGTTTGCACTAGGAATGATTAATGTTCTTGAGCATTACGGCGCGCTGGATGCTGCTCGTAAGTTGCTTACACCTCTACTTCGTCCTTTGATGGGTATTCCGGGCAACTCAGGCTTGGCACTGATTGCGTCTTTGCAAAGTACCGATGCTGGCGCAGCGATGACGCGTCAGTTAAAAGACGAAGGGCATCTAACTAAGCGTGAAACCGATGTCTTCACTATGTTCCAGTTTACTGCTGGCGCGGCTATCGTTAACTTTTTCTCTTCGGGCGCAGTGTTGTTCACGCTGACAGCGATGGACGGCTCTCTTGCTGTGACTTCGTCTATTGGTCTAGCGGTTGCAGTGATGTTTGTTTTCAAATTTGTTGGTGCGAACCTATTCCGCCTCTACCTCAATATTACTGAAGGCAAAGAAGACAAACCAAAAGCAGATAAAGAACAAAAATTGGAAGAGGAAGTAGCATAATGAGCGAAGTTAAAGCAAAGAAACCAATGGTTACTGATATTTTCGTTGAAGGTGCTAAGAAAGGCTGGGTCATTGCGACAACCTCTACAGTACCGAATGTTCTAATGGCGTTTGTTATCATCAAGGCATTGCAGATCACTGGTGCGCTGGATTTGATGGGCAGTGTATTTGCTCCAATCATGGCGGTATTTGGTTTGCCGGGTGAAGCGGCAGCAGTATTGATTGGCGCGTGGATGTCGATGGGTGGTGCGGTTGGCGTGGTTATTACGTTGTTTGACCAAGGCATCCTGAACGGCAACCATATCGCTATCTTGGCGCCAGCTATCTACTTGATGGGCTCTCAGGTGCAATACATGGGTCGTATCATGGGACCAATCGGGACTGAAGGTCGCTACATTCCAGTGATGATTGCGATTTCAGTATTGAATGCCTTTGGTGCGATGTTCTTGATGAACATTATTTTGTAACGTTAATCTGGCTCGATTTCAAACGTCACAAAAAAGGAAACCCCGCTTGGCTTTCACCAAACGGGGTCTATTCTTTTCGTAGCCATCCTGCTACTGCGCGTTACTTATCTTTCAATAGGTAACTGGTGCTCCCTGCATCGTTCCTTGACGTGGCTAAATCCTTTAACCTATCCAATTCATCGCCGTCCTAGCGGTGTCCTTGCTAACTCATCATCCTGATAAGTGACTCTATCCTAGAGCATAACTTCCTTGCTGATAACTCGTCCTAAGCTATCAAATCTTCATCCTGAAGATACCTAATCCGTTAGGCTTTTTCCTGTTCCTGCCAACTCCCTGTCGACATGTGTATTAAACACTGCAGAGGCTTTACTCACAATCCACCTCAAGAAATAAATGTACTCACTAACCGAAATAAATATGCGTGGATTCATACAAAACAAGGGGTTGGGTTTGTATTTTAGGAATTTTCTGCGAAGCTTGATTGTGATCTCTTACGTTCGGTGTGAGAGATCTCTTACAAACTTTCGGGCTCGACTATCATTTTGCGTTGACCGCATCAATGAATTGATGGGTAATGGATGATGAATAAACACCAAGTAATAGGGAAATATAATGGTTACAGCACTTTACGCAGCTCTGCTGACGGTAGTAATGATTTGGTTGGCGATTGAAGTTATTAAGCAAAGACGAATCAATCTTGTTGCTCATGCCGATGGCGGTGTTGAGTCGTTACAGATAGCACGTTCGGCACAAAGTAACGCGATGGATTACATCCCAATAACGGTGATTTTGATGGGGTTGCTAGAGGTGAATGGGGCTGGTGTGTGGCTTATTCATGTCATTGGTGTGGCGTTTATTCTGGGGCGAGTGATTCACGCGAAAGGGATCTTAGCGAAGAATTTCAAAGGCAGAAAAGTGGGTATGGTGTTAACGCTTATCTGCATGATCTCTTTGATTGTCCTAAACTTAGCTTACCTACCTTTTGATAAAATGTTCTAGGGAGCATTATGGCATTGCGCCTTCCTCCTGCTTGGGCGATTGTCCTTGCAGGGTTAATACTCAACATCATGGCGATTGTCATGTCGAGCTTGGTGTTGGACAAAATTGAAGCGGAGAAAGCGGAATACAACGATCGTAAATACGGCAATGTGTACTCGATACAACTTTCCTGGAATACGATCGAAACCTTAGAGCGTAAGCGTGAAGCGATTCTGATTCACCTTGATAAGCTATCCCCAGAAACCGCTCAACCTGCCACTGTTCTTAATGAAGCGCTTCGCGGCCAACTCCGGAGTTGGGTGAGTGATGAGGTGCCAGCCATCTCGTTGGCTAATTTACCTAAGCTTATGATGCTGATAAACAGTGCTCAAGAAGCCCAACGAGCACGAATTGATGACTACTATTTGGATAATCTGACCTTGGTTGAATTAATCCAAAGGCTCGATGAGAAAATGGCTTTCTACAAGAATATTGCCCTGTTTCTTCAGGTGTTTGGTTTAGCACTTATCTTGGCTCGCGATCTAGCAAGAAGGCCTTAGCTTATCTAGCGTTGTCGCTGCCTGCCTCACTAAACCTGTATAGTTAACGAGACTCACTTGGCAGGTTGGGGTGCTGCTGGCCTTGGTATTTTTGTAGCTGTTCTTTCAGCCCTTTAAACGTGCTCAGTGCACTGCCAATCGATAACTTATTCATCAACCAATTTGGCAAGATGCCACCTGCGTTCGCATACGCGGTGTAGGTAATGTAAGTATTGCCATTGGTGAGCGGTTGCAGCGTCCAAAGTGCGTCCACATCGTAAATTCGAATATACCCTGACTCTTTCGCCAAATAGTTAGATGCATCTTTAATCGACAAGACAAACTGGCCATCCTCAATGCTGTATTTTGAGTAGGTCACCATATCGCGATCTCTAGCAGGCCATGGCGCTTTGAATTGGGTATAGACGATATTTTCATCCTCAGATATCTGCATTAAGACACGACTTTCTGATACGTTATCTATCCAGTTTGGCACGTTCTCACTGTCTTCCAATAACAGCAAAAAACCAGAATAAGTGGTGGGCGTTTGCATTTGTGCTCGTATCTCGACCAAGCCTTCGCTGTGTGGCCTTTTATCAATGATGATGCCATCTTCACTTGTGACGAACTGCCACGGGTTGGCATAAGTCAGTGTCGATAGAGCGCAGAGTCCGAGTACCAAAATCCTAGGTAATGTCATTATTCTTCCATAAAAAGAAAAGCTTATCTGCTAGGAGTATAGAATAGAAATGGGCTTGGTAGGTGTTTCCAATCGCTTTGGGTTTACTTCTTTTGGGAAAATCTAAATAAAAACGGAAGCGTTCGGTCGCTTCCGTTTTATTCTTGGGCAATGGATAAACGTTGAGGGTTAAGCTAAAACCTAAAGCTTATAGGCTTCTACGGTTTTGATCGTCGTCCAATTGCTGTTGGCGTCTTGGATGAATTCTTGCGTGTTCTCCAACCAACGCTTTTGAACTGACTTATCTAAGTTCAAGTACAGCTTTCCATCCTCTACTTTCCAAGCTAATGGGTCGGTTTCAAATTTCTTACCCATTGCCACACCAAAGGCGCAATAGCCGCCATATTGAGGTGCATAAGCTTGTGGGTTGGTTCGGAATTCATCTCGGTTTTCACTGCTCACAAAGTTATAAATCGCATTCTTATAAGTCGCTGTGAACTCAGATGTGCCTTTAACTGGCCCTTCATTGGCAAAGTAAGCGACAGGGTCATAACCTTTAATCGCGAGGTCATTGCTGTCGACGCTCATATCAAGGTCTGCGGCCATTAAAGAAAAGCTAGTTCCAAGTAGCGCGGCCAATAGCGTGATTTTTTGACTGGTCGATTTCATGTGTGACATATCAAGTTCCTTGTCAGTGTTAGTTATCTTGTTTGAAGTAATTTAGCCCACTCGTCCGGTCTATAAAGGGACAAAAGAACTAAAAAGTAAGCGAATCGTTCGGAGGATGCATGGATCTGCTTTCACAACTAATGGAACACTTCTCGATACGTACTGGCGTTTTCTATTCAGGAAACCTGTGTGGGGTGTCGTCGTTTAACGCGCAACAAGGCAAAGAGGGACACCTGCATGTATTGAGCGCAGGGGAGCTGAGCTTGTCTAGCGCTCACACGGAACACAGGCAATTGTCACAACCTTGCATTGTTTATTTGCCGAATAGCACGCCACATGCGATTGAAGGTGTGGGAGACGGTGCGGAAGTCGTGTGCGCGAACGTGGAGTATCGTTCGGGGCAGATGAATCCTTTATTGTCTGCTCTGCCCGACGTGATAGTGATTCCGTTTGAGGAGGCACCTAACTTAATGCCAGTGATCGAGGTGTTATCTAACGAGTCGAGCCAAGAATCGTCGGGGCAGCAGTACTTAATGGACAAGTTGAGTGACGCCTTGATGGCTTTGATTTTTCGTCACCTCATTGAACAACAGAAAATTGATAGCGGTGTTTTCTCGGCTCTTGCTCACCCACGATTGGCTTCTGTGGTCACGGCTATTCATCGATTACCTGCTCGTCATTATTCGATTGTCGAAATGGCGTCACTGGCCGCGATGTCTCGCACTCAGTTTATAGAAGCATTTAAGCGTGAAGTGGGTGAAACCCCAGGTGACTATGTACAAAAGTGGCGGGTGTCTGTGGCTCAGTCGTTGCTGTTACAAAACAAGCCTATCAATTGGGTGGCGGATGAAGTGGGGTACAACAGCTATTCTGGCTTCTCTCGAGCTTTTCAGCATGTTACGGGAATGTCGCCGCGTTTGTGGCTAAAGCAAAATGTGTCGTGAATCGCTGGGCAACCCTAACTGAAATGTGGCTATTAGCATGAGGCTAGTCTATGTTTTAGCGGAAATTGTATGTAGTTTGTTCTTTTATCGGAAGAGGGTGTAAAAAGGTGGACTTTATAAGCTCGTTGTAACATTCTGCCCGTCCTATTTTATCAGACATCAATGAGACGAAGTGCCTGCTGAACATTATTCAGCCTCCCGTATCTCATTAAAGCACTAAGGAGTTCAACTTGAACCTATTTGTAAGAGACCTTACCGTTATCGATTCTTCATACATCTGTGAACACAGAGGGGTCGTAGGAGATAGTTGGATTTTAGATGTCACCATGTCTGGTGAACTTAATGAAATGAGCATGGTGCTGGACTTTAGCCGAGTCAAAAAGCAGATCAAACAGTTGGTTGATCAACATGTTGACCATCGCTTACTGCTGCCAATGAAAAACGCTGCAATTGTTCTTCAAGCAAGCAAAGTCGGTTACTCTAAGGTAGATGTGCTGCGTGGTGACAAGAGCCTGCATCTGCACTGCCCTGATGAAGCATACTGCTTGATTGATGCTGAAGCGATCACCATCGAAAGTGTGACCGCACACGTTTATCATATTCTTCGCGATAACCTACCAAGTAACGTCACAGGGTTAGAGATCACCCTTCGTCATGAGAACATTAATGGCGCGTTCTACCACTACACCCATGGCTTGAAAAAGCATGATGGCAACTGCCAACGCATCGCACATGGTCACCGTTCTCCAGTCGAAATTTTGGTTGATGGTCAGCGTGACGAGCAACGCGAACAAGCATTTGCTCAGCGCTGGGAAGACATCTATTTAGGTTCTAAAGAAGACCAAGTTTCAGTTTCTTCACTTAACCTGAGTGAACACGCGCAAAGCGTTAATGATGAAAGCCACTATGGCTTCCGCTACACGGCACCTCAAGGCGAATTTGAACTAGCGATTGCTAAGAGCGAAACGGAAATCTTACCAACAGATACCACGGTTGAGTTACTGGCAGGCTATATTGCGGATCAAGTTGCCCCAAGCTTGGCAGAAAACCAGTCACTACAGATCGTCGCTTATGAAGGGGTAGGTAAAGGCGCGATGGCGTTCCTATAGCACCTCACGAGTGAGATAATCTCGGTTCCAATATGATGAAATAAAGGCAAGATAACCCGTTATCTTGCCTTTCTTTTTTGTGGCTCTTTAAAACTGATTTAGCGGATAGTTTTAGGCACAAACACTAACGAAGCAGCGCGTGTCGTAATGGCGTTTTTTCGATACCAGCAACCAACATAAAGCTCAGGATAAAGGTGCCGAAGAAGACGGTGATGTCTTTACCGAGTTCCGTGATACCCAATATTCCGCAAACATTGAACAGCACGATAATGATCAGCAGATGGCAAACGTAGATACCTAGCATGCGATTCGAGATAGAACGAACCCAAGCGTAGTTACCCATGTTTGGATTTGCTAAAAGCCACATGAACACGCCCATCCCCCATAGCGCCGTGCCAAACAAGAAATCATTCATGTTGAATCCGACGTCGAACGTGGTTAGCCATGCTGCCTCAGCAAAGTGAATGAACATGCCTAGCGCTAATAATCCCAGCGCCTTGGCCGATGACACCTTCCACTGATTCTGACGAATAAGGAAACCTAAGGTCACCATTAACGTGCTAAAGAACGGGCCATTACGCGTGAAGAAGGGTGCTTCTAACCCGGTTAGCGTTGCGTAGCTGCCTGCCAAAACACCATAAACGTAAAGTACAATAGCCGCCGGTAATAGCAGTTTTTCGAGTTTCATTTCAACCATTAAGGCGATGATCAAAACCGCACACACAAGGGCAGGAATGAACCATAAGTGAACCAACCCCCCCTCTAAGAAAGAGTTGAGCGGGGTATTCATTAAAAAGCCCCAGTAGCCATGGCGTTCGCCTAGGTAACCTAATTCTTCAACCTTAGCGAGGTTGAATGGCATCACTAAGCAAATGATACTCCATGCCAACCATACCTTAAGCAGTGGTTTAGAATAATTATTGACGGTTTGCCACGGGGATGCAGTCAACTTGGGCTGAATAAGATAACCGGAAATTAGGAAAAACAGAGGTACCGCAAAACGAGCGGTTTGGTTGAGTACATAACCGATCCAAGGCACTTCATCTATTTGCCAATAAGTGAGTGCCATTTGACCGTGTAAACCAATGATCGCCAAGATAGCAATCACTCGGCCTAACTCGATACTGGCGATGCGTTGTGAAGGCGTATGTTGAACGGAAGACATATTAGATCTCTAAGAAAATTTTCGTAGAATCTAACAGCCTTTTTATTGAACCAGTTAGCGCTAAATCAAGGGTTGCGAGCTTTGTTTTAAGGCTTGTATTGATTCTTTGAAGCCTGTCGCAGCTATATTAAATCCATTGCAGTAAGTGCAAAAATACCAAGCGTGCAAGTGATAAGTGAAACGACGGTGGTGAGCGCGATTATATTGGCAGCCAATGTTGAATTTCCACCCATCGCACGTGCCATAACATAGCTGGCAGCCGCGGTTGGTGCCGCGCTCATCAAGAAGATAAGCCCAAGATCGAGCCCTTCAAATCCTAAGTACCCAGCAGCCAGTGTAATCAATAAAGGGGAGGCAATTAACTTGTAGCTAGAGGCGAACCACGTTGATAACTTTTCTTGTTTGAGCGAGCTGATATCCAGTGACCCACCGGTACACAGCAGTGCCAAAGGTAACGTCATGTTGGCAAAGTACTGACCAGCGTCTGTCACCATTTTTGGGATAGGAATTGAAAGCGCATAGAAGACGACTGCTAAGAAAATAGCGATGATCAATGGGTTTTTGGTAATCGACTTAGCGATCACTTTAATGGCTTTAGCCCCTGTGTCTTCACCTTTTGGTGTCAGTGCAATCACGGCTTGAATGTTATACAACACGGTTAGGGATGCAACATAGATAGCAGCCAGTGCCACACCTTGGTTACCATAGATATTAGCTACATAGGCGAGGCCGATGATCGCGGTATTAGCGCGGAATCCACCTTGGACAATCACACCTTGATCTTTCGAACCTTTGAATACTAGTTTGGTTGAGAAAATCGTGAATAAGAAAAAGACAAAGTTAGCGATGACGCCAAAGGCAACTAACGCGCTACTGGCTGAAAAGTTGTGATTCGATTGAACAATACTCAGAAATAGCATCGCGGGTAGGGTGACTTGAAATACGACCTTAGATGCGACATCAATGAAATTGTCATTTATTAAGCCGATTCGCTTGAGCATCACACCAAGAAACAGCATTAAACAGATAGGGCCTGTTACTGACGCCGAAAACGCAAACTGTTCCCAAAGTGTGTTCATTTTTTTTCCTTTGTTAGTCGATTTCAATTTCCTTTGAATATTGTCGCATTTTTCCACAGTTCTTTGATAAGACAAAATGAATACCAAGGGTTAAGTAAAAAATCTTGAAAAAAAGAACGAACGTGCTAAAAATAATGTATCAGATTTATTATTGGTGAATAATGAGTAAGGGAAAGATAACCAAAGAGTATATTTTGAGCCATGCATTCGCACTTGCGAGTGAGAATGGGCTTGAGAGTTTGACGATTGGCGAATTAGCCAAGCAGTGTGGCATGTCTAAGAGTGGCTTGTTTGCACACTTCAACTCTAAAGAGAACCTGCAGCTCTCTGTACTCGAATATTCCAACGCCATATTCACTGAAAGAGTCATCATTCCTGCGCGAGAGCTCGGTGATGGTGATATTGAAGCGAAATTGAAGCAGTTGCTCGATAATTGGCTGGGTTGGAACCATTCGTTCCAAGGCAGCTGCATGTTTATTGATGCTTGGAAAGATGCAGGCAGTGAAACGTCTGTGATTCAGAAAGCGCTGCAGAAAACCATTTCGGTTTGGATTGATTACTTGACGATTCAGGTAGCAAAAGCGGTGGAGAGCAAACAGTTCAGAGCCGATTTAGACCCTAAGCAGGCAACCTTCGAGTTGTACGGTCTCTATTTAAGTGCGAACTTGTTCTACTCATTACGAGGCCAACAAGCGAGCCACACGCATTTTTGGAGTGGTGTAGAGCGCTTAATCGCCAGCTGGAAAGCGGTTTAATACATACAGCAGGTTAACTCGCAAATCATGTGAGTCTTGCTGAAGTAAGGTTTACAACAAAATTTTAGAGAAGTGGTGGTAAGCGATGATAAATCGCAGTAGCGCCATTTTTTATATCAACAAATAGCACGGTCGTTCGATTTTAGGGCCGAGCTCGATCCGCCAATTGTGATGGCGATACAAGGAACGGTCATGAGTGACAAAATCTATTTTAATACATCGAACAAATTCAGCTTCAAGCGCAGTTTAATTGGCGCTACAACCAATCTGCATTACATCATAGCGCCGAGCCACGCGAAGAAAACAGCACGTAAGCTGCTACTCACTCCAATGCGTACTGAGCAGAAGAATGCCGATCCGCAAGGGCTCATCAAGAGTGAAATCAAAGGTCGTGATGGAGTCTTAAAAACCTACTCTTTGGGGACGGGTCCTGTTTGGGTGCTGACTCATGGTTGGTCTGGCACCGCGAGTCAGTTTTTTCCTCTGATGGAACATATCGCAGCTAAAGGTTTTACGGCAATGGCTTATGATCACCCTGCTCATGGTGGTAGTGATGGCGTGCATGGTCATATCCCTGCATTTGTGAACGGCTTGGAAGCGATTCTAGATTCAGTTGGTGAAGTGGCTGGTTTGGTCGGTCACAGCATGGGGACTGCTTCTGCGTTGGAATGTAAGCATGTTAAGTTGGAAAACAAACCTCTGTTGTTGATTGCTCCAGTATTGGATTACCTCGAAAACCTATTCGGTAGCGTTGCACGTTCAGGTTATTCAATGAAGTTGTTTGAGGCGGTAGTTGGAGAAGTAGAAGAGCAGTTTAACTACCCAATTCAGTCTGTCGATCCATATGGAAAGCTAGCGCTTCGTGAGTCACAGACGATCATTGTTCATGATGAGCAAGACAAGTTTACTAAGTTTGATGTGTCTGAGCGTGCTGCTAATGAAATGGGTCGCGTTACCTTGATTGCCACTCAAGGCCAAGGCCATGGGCGAGTGATGAAGTGCCCACAAGTATTCGAGAGCTTTGATAACTTAATTAGCTAAGCACAACGAGCGTCATTAAAAAGACCATCAGTAAAAAAATCGTAAGTTAACAGATCAGAAAACGTAAATAAAAAGGCCAACCAGACATTCTCTGGTTGGCCTTTGTTTTAGGGATTGAGTTGATGCTTAGTCAGTCTTTAACTAAACACTGTTTTTAGTTAGCAGCTTGCAGGACCGATCTCTTTCCACACACCCCATTGGCCTGTCGTTGTTGGATCTTCACCTGTTGTCCACCATTTCGCTTCCCAAACCTTACCGCCTTGAGTCACTTGGTCGCCGCCAGTGTAGACCGCACTTGAATCCCAAGCGTTAGTACATGTGCCACCGCCTGTGGTTTTCTTGAGGACTTTCACTGATGCAGCCGCGACTGATGTATCTGTACCATCGCTCACTGTCACAGAGAAGTTCAGTACCGTGTCTTGCGTGTATTCCGCCGCGACAAAGCTTACTGAAGCGCCTTGTACTGTTGCGTTAATACCTGCTGGTACATCCCATGTGAAGCTTAGTGTGTCTTGGTCTGCATCACTAGAAGCCGAAGCGTCAACCACTACTACATCACCCGCATTTACTTCAGAAGGAGCGGTAACTACTGCTACTGGAGCGGTATTAACTGGACCTGTGTCTTTAGGGTTTACCGTTACAACAACGGTGTCGGTAGACGTAGCACCTTCGTTGTCAGTCACGGTTAGGCTAAAGGTCAGTGTCTCTTGCTGTGCGACTTCAACAACATCGAAACTCGCAACAGCCGCATTCGCGTTGGCCAGAGTTACGGCTGTTCCGCTTACTTGTGACCAAGCGTAGCTAGCAATTGTGCCGTCGCTGTCTTTTGAAGCACTGCCGTCTAGAGAAACAGAAGCTGGGCCTTCAACCGATTGGTCGGCACCCGCAGCTGCCGTTGGTTTACGGTTTACAGGATCTGTTGTGCCACCTGCTAGACCTTCATGCATTGCATTCAGGATATCGCCGTTATCTGCATCAATTTCCCAAGAGAATAGACCCGCAAGACCAAGACTACGAACGTACGCGCCTTTTGCTTTCACTGAGCGGTCATCATCAAATGTAATCAACTTTCCTGAAGTTCGGTTCCAAACGTAAGGTGCTTCTGCCATTTCGTCGTAGCCATATTCAAAGCCGTTGATGCCTTGGTTGTTTGCACCAAGCATGTTCGCTTTAATGCCTTTGTAATCGATAACGCCATCTTCCCATACACCCTGAGCAGAGCTTCCGGTCAGTTTGCCATTACCTACGCCAGTCATTGGGTC